>CAMLSG010000082.1 GCA_946482635.1 uncultured Duganella sp. | reverse complement strand
ATGTTGCCGTTGAAGTATCAAAGCAGTGGCAGTGGCCAGTCAACGGGGGCACGGCTGCGGTACACCAGAAAATCACCATGTTGATCGAAGGCCTGCGCCAAATGAATAGCGCAAACAACGCCTTTCAATCGTGCGCAACAGTCCCGCCAACAAGTTGTTGACATTTCTATGACGCCAAATATAGACTGAAATGGTTGCGCTATCTGTTTCGTGTTAGTGGTTGGTTGTTTGCGCGACGGCTTACTTCGAACTACGGGAAAACATGAAACGTCTGACGAAATGCAGGGCGCTGGCGTCCCTGTTGCTTTGGGCTGTCGCGCTGCTTGCTGCCGCCGCTCCGCGCGAACGCCTGTCGATCAATGCCGGCTGGCGCTTCACGATGGGCGATCCAGCCGGTACCTCCGCTTCGCTGCGCTACGACGTGCGACCCGAGGTGAAGGCAAGTGAAGACGGCAAGGCTGCCGATGCGGTGCCGCAGGCTGCGGCGCTTGCAGCCGCAGCACAGGAACAGGTGCTCAAGCCGTGGATACTCCCGAGCGGTAACGCCTTTATCGGCGATCCGGCCCGACGCCATCGGCGCCCGGCGCACGAGCCGCAACTGGACGTGGCCTACCTGAAGCCCGGCTACGACGACGTCGCATGGAAGCGCGTGGACCTGCCGCACGACTGGGCCATTGCCGGGCCCTTCCTGGAAACCGGTCCTTATGGCGGCGTTGGCCGTTTGCCCAGCTGGGGCATCAGCTGGTACCGCAAGACACTCGACATACCGGCTTCCGACCGTGGCCGCTCGATCTTCCTCGATGTCGACGGCGCGATGTCGTATGCGACGGTGTGGCTGAACGGGAAGCTGGTGGGCGGCTGGCCTTACGGCTACAACTCCTGGCGGCTGGACCTGACGCCATACGTCGCCCCCGGCGGCAGCAATATGCTCGCGATACGGCTGGATAACCCGCCGGAGTCTTCGCGCTGGTATCCGGGCGGCGGCATCTACCGCAATGTGTGGCTCACCAAAACGGCGCCGATCCACGTCGCGCATTGGGGCACTCATGTGCGAACGGCGCGCGTGAGCCGGGACTCCGCCGAGGTCTCGCTGGAAGTCGCGGTGGACAACGACTCGCGCAGCGGCGCCACCGTCAGTGTGGCAACGGCAATATACGCGCTGGACGAACAAGGGAGCCGCAGCGGCCAGCCGGTTGCGCAAATCCAGCCGCAGCGCCTGCAAGTGGCCGCAGGCGCAAGCAATGTCGCTACCGGCAGCGTAACCATCGCGCGGCCGCGCCTTTGGGGGCCGCCGCCGACCCAGCATCCGCATCGTTACGTGGCCGTCACCACCATCCGGCGCGACGGCGTTGGGATCGACGAATTCGAGACAAGGTTCGGCATCCGTGATGTGCGCATGGACCCTGACAAAGGCATGCTGGTCAACGGCGAGCGCATTGCGCTGAAGGGCGTGAACAACCACCATGACCTGGGCGCGCTGGGCGCCGCCTTCAATGTGCGCGCTGCGGAACGGCAGCTGCAAATGCTGGTGGAAATGGGCGCCAATGCGCTGCGCATGAGCCATAATCCACCGGCTCCGGAGTTGCTCGAGCTGACCGACCGCATGGGCATCGTGGTGATCGACGAAGTGTTCGACGTGTGGGAACGGAAAAAGACCGCGCTCGATACGCACCTGATCTTCCCCGACTGGCACGAGCAGGACCTGCGCGCCATGATCCGCCGCGACCGCAACCATCCGTCGATCGTGATCTGGAGTATAGGCAACGAGGTGGGGGAGCAATATACCGGTGAAGAGGGCGCTGCGATCGGCCGCAAGCTGGCTGCCATCGTGCGGCAAGAGGATCGCAGCCGCCCGACCATGACCGCCATGAATTACGCCCGTGCCCACATGCCGCTGCCGGCCACGGTGGACCTGGTCAGCGTGAACTACCAGGGCGCGGGCATCCGCAGCAATCCAGGCCGCTTCCCCGAATTCCGTGCCCGCTTCCCCGGCAAGATGATCTTCAGCAGCGAAAGCGCTTCAGCCTTGAGCAGCCGCGGCGAGTATCAGTTTCCAGTGACGGGCGCGCTCACATCCTCGGTACGGCCCGACGCCGGCGGCGACTGGAATACGCACCAGGTCAGCGCTTACGAGCTGTATGCGTCCGACTTCGGTACTTCAGCCGACCGCTCCTGGTCCGCGCAGGATCAATACCCCTATGTGGCGGGCGAATTCGTCTGGTCGGGCTGGGATTACCTGGGCGAGCCGACGCCGTTCTACTCTTCGCGCAGTTCCTATTCCGGCATCATCGACCTGGCAGGCTTCAAGAAGGACCGCTTCTACCTGTATCAGGCGCGCTGGCGCCCGGAACTTCCGTTGGCGCACATCTTGCCGCACTGGACCTGGCCGGGCAGGGAAGGCAAGTTCACGCCGGTCCACGTGTTCACCTCGGGCGACGAGGCCGAACTGTTCGTGAACGGCAAAAGCCAGGGCCGCAAAAAGCGCGCGGAATTCGAATACCGCCTGCGCTGGGACCTGGTGACTTACGAGCCGGGCGAGTTGAAGGTGATCGCGTACAAAGAGGGCAAGGAATGGGCGGCATCGACGGTACGCACCGTGGGCCCCGCGGCAAAACTCGACCTGGTGCCGGACCGCAGCGAGATCGCGGCCGATGGCGCCGACCTCTCGTTCATCACGCTGCGCGTAACCGACCAGGAAGGCAATACCGTCCCCATGGCAAAGGACAGCGTGAAATTCAGCATCGAAGGCCCGGGCGAGATCGTGGCGACCGATAACGGCGACCCGACCAGCTTCGTGCCTTTCCCATCCACCGAACGACCCGCCTTCAACGGTTTATGCCTGGCCATCGTGCGCGGCAAGCCGGGACAGAAGGGAACCATCACCGTGCGGGCGCAAGCGCCCACATTACAAGGAGCAAATGTAACTTTGCAAGCGCATTGATAGCGCTAACTAAATCAAGGCCCATGAGGCCGTATATAAAGGAGACAGCATGAACCAGCAACTGGGAGGACGCGTGCGCCGCTTCGGCACGCGCGGTGAAATCCTCGTCATGACCATACTCGCGGGGATGATTTCCACGGCCTACGCGCAAAGCGAAGCACCGCAACCGCCAGCCACTGCGGCCACAGAGTCGCAGCCCTCCGCCGAAGCCACGCCGGCAACGGATGCCAAGCCAACTGCAGCGAACAAGGTGCTGCCGGTAGTCACCGTGAGCGGCTATCGCAGCTCGCTCGCGCTGTCGGCAATGGAAAAGCGCGACAACATCGGCTTGAGCGATACCGTCTTCTCCGAAGACATGGGCAAATTCCCCGACCCGAACATTGCCGATGCCCTGGCGCGGGTGCCGGGCGTGAACGTGCGGCGCGGCGAGATCGACGGCGAAGGCCTGAACATCTCGATCCGCGGCATGGGCGCGGCGTTCACGCGCGTGCTGCTGAACGGCGCGCCCATGGCGTCAGCGTCGGCGGGCAGCTGGGGTGGTTCGATCAGCGCCAACCGCGAAGTCGACATGGACTTCCTGCCTTCCGAATTGTTCCGCAGCGCCAGTGTCTACAAGAGCCAGAAAGCCAGCCTGATTGAAGGCGGCATTGCGGGCACGGTCGACATGCGCAGCGTGCGCCCCTTCGACAAGGCCGGTTTCCGGACGGCCTTCACCCTGAGCGGCAATTATCGCGAACAAAACAGCAAGACCGGCAATACCGGTTCGGCCCTGGTCAGCAACACCTGGACCAGCGCCGAGTGGGGCAAGTTTGGCGCGCTGGCCGGTGTCGCTTGGGGCAACACGGGCTACAAGACCGATGGCTTCCAGACGGTCGATATGCGCAATTTCCAACTGAAGTCCTTCCAGGGCAATGCCTCGGACAAGTTAAACAGCACCGGCGGCGGCTCGCAGTCGACGCCCGATACCGTGCCGTCCGGCCTGGCCCTGGCGGCCCTGCCGGAATATGCGCGTTCGATCCTGGTGCCGGGCAAGCAGATCGACCGTGCCATGCTGCTGGCGCTGAATCCCGGCGCGACCCTGCAGCAGATCGACAATGGCCTGATGGGCCGCCTGGGGCGCCACTTCGTCTATGAAGGCAAGCGCAATCGTGCCGGCGAAGTCATCAGCCTGCAATGGCAGCCAAACGACATGCTGGACATCTACCTCGACACCATGTTTGCGCAGAAGAAGAACAGGATGACCTACGAGGGCATGAATGCCGGTACCCGCGCCAATACGCCGATCCCGATCGGCATGGAATTCGACCGCAGCGACTGCACCTTGGGGTGCACCATCACCAAGGCGACGTTTGCCAATACTTTCTGGGCGCTGGAATACCGCCCGATGAAAGAGGAGACCAAGTTCCGCAGCATCAATCCGGGCTTCGAGTTCCGGCCCAGCGACAAGTGGACCATCGACGGCCATTTCAACGCCACCAACAGCACCTTCTTCCGCGACATGCCGACCGTGCTGGTGGCAACCAGGTCGCCCAATTCCGTCATCTATTACGACAACAGCACGCCGGGGCAGACGCCGGTCTACACCTCCAACCTGGACATCAACGATCCGAGCAACTTCGGCTGGTACCAGGCGGGCCAGAGCCTGTCCGGCCTGCGCATGGACCTCTACGAGCGCACCAACAAGACCAAAGGCACGCGCCTGAACGTCAACTGGGGCGACGCCGACTTCAGCATCAAGGTGGGCGGCTCGCGCGACGACATCGAACGCCGCTACCGCAGCTTCTCCGTGGCGGACGCGTGGATGAACGTCGCTTGCGGCAACAACATGAGCTACCGCTTCTTCGCACCGAACACGCAGATCCGCAGCCCCGGTTGCGACGGCCGCAGCACGCCGGGGCCGATGGCCGATGCCGCCACCGCATACCCTGGCTACGGCACCGGCTCCACCGCTGGCGCGGCGCCGCTCACGTATCTCGGCTCCGTGGTCCCGAATTCGGCAATCCCGAACTACGTCAAAGCGGGCAGCAATGGCTTCATCACCGTCGACTGGCCAAAGTTTGCCAAGGATACGGATTACCAGTACTTCCGCGACAATATCTACAAGGGTTTCCAGAACGGCAGCGGCGGCTACATCCGCGAAGTGGTCGACGCGGCCTATGCCGAAACCACCGGCCGGGTGCAGATCTTCGGCGGCACCTTGCGCTATAACGCCGGGGTGCGCTATGCGCAGACCGAGCAGACCATCGGTGTGTTGAGTGTCGGCGCTGACCCGCGCAATGCGACGCTGAACAACGGCGGCCTGTATGACAACCTCAGTGTGTGGAAGTACGAGACCACCAAGTACAGCAACACGCTGCCGTCGGCAACGCTGGCCTACAATGTCACGCCCAGCACCATCCTGCGTGCATCGGGCTCGAAATCGATGACGCGCGCCAATCCTGCCGACCTGCGGCAGACCCAGCTCACGCTGGGCGACCAGGGCGCACGCCAGGGCAGCGTGACCAATCCGAACCTGAAGCCGTTCGAGGCGAACAACCTGGATATCGCGCTCGAGTACTACATGAGCAAGGAGGCTTATGTTTCGCTGAGCGCCTTCGGCAAGGACATCACCAGCCGGCCGGGCCAGCGCATCACCACCTATTCGCTGGCGCAGCTGGACCAGATGTTCGGTACCGTCGGCCTGACGGAGGCGCAGCAGCAGGCTGTGACGGCGAGCGGTGGCCGCGACAAGCACCTGGTGGAAATCACCGAACCTTACAACATCGACAGCAAGCTGAAGGTTCGAGGCCTGGAAGCCACCTGGCAGCAGCCGCTGGACATGCTGCCGGTGAAGGGCTTTGGCTTCACCGCCAACTTCACCTATGCCAAGCAGACTGACGACGCGCCGAATGCGCCGCCGGTTGCCGGCGTGCCGCCGCGCACCAACAACCTGACCTTGTACTATGAGCGCGGCGGCCTGAATGTGCGCGTGGCGCGCCAGTACACGGCAAGCCATGTGGTGAACACCAGCACCGGGCTGAATGTGGCGGGCGGTGCGTATGCCTACACCACCGATCGCACCCAGGTCGATGCGTCGGTCGGCATGAACCTGCAGCAGATGTTCGGGTTCAGGTACAACACCGACCTGACGTTCAGCGTGTGGAATGCCAACAAGGCGATCAGCCGGACCTACACGCAGTTCAGCAACGCGATCTTCGACGAGTACAAGCCGGGCGCCAGCTATACGCTGTCGCTGCGGACTTCGTTCTGAGGGGCATGGAAGAAGGGCGGCTGATGCCGCCCGGCGCGCCAACGGTCAGTAGCGGTAACTGGCAAACACCGCGGCCGTCGGCGCCGTGGTGCGCCGGGTAACCGGACTGTTGGCGGCATCGCGCACCAGGGTACTGGAACCGAGCATGCCGGTAATGGCCCAGCGCTGGTCGATACGGTGCTCCCATCCAAAGGTGAATTTCGCCTCGTACAGCCCGGCCGCGGGCTTGTAGGCCTTGAACCCGGTGCGGGCTGCCTGCGCGGATGTAACGCCGTAATAGGTTTGCATATATTTGCTGTCGGCCAGGCTGGCGCCAAGCGACAGCGTTACCTTGTCGCGTTCATCGGCGTGCAGCGTGCCGGTGAGTTCAAAGCCGGCGGTTTTCCCGTTCTCGCGGTGGGAAATCGGAAGCGCAGTGCTGGCTGAGAAGTCCAGGCCCTGGAAGATGCTGTAGTGCGCGCCCAGGTTCAGTGTTGCGCTGGATTTGACCTCGCCCATGCCGCGCAATTCGCTGCTGCCGCTGCCGCCGATGCCATTGCTGTCGTCGTCGCTGCGCTTTCCGCGCATCCCCAATGCTGCGTTGAGGCGCAATGCGCCGAATCCCGTGCCATAACCGAGGCCGCGGATAGTGCTGGCATAGAAACCATTGGCCATCTGGTAATCGACCACAAGAACCGGTGTGCCGCGCATTTCGTGTGAGCCGGAATAGCGCGGGGTGGCGGCAAGGCCCGCGCCAAGGGTAAGGGCATCTTCGGCGTGAACGCTGGCGGTGCAGGCAACGAGCAACAGGGAGACTGGCAATTTCATGACTGTTTTCTGAAAAGAGTGATGGAGCGGGCAGTCTGTCAGCGCTGCATGAAGATCGGATAAAGGACTTCTTCATCTTTCCTTCATGGAGACGTGTTTAAATACCGGGATGAAGATCCTGCTGATTGAAGACGACATGGACCTGGGCAACGGCGTGCGCATTGCGCTTGCCGACCAGGGCATGGACGTCACCTGGGTGCGCCAGCTTGCCGATGCACAGCAACAGCTGGGGCAGCGCAGTTTCGACCTGGTCTTGCTCGACCTGGGCCTGCCTGATGGCGATGGCATGGCGCTGCTGGGAAGCCTGCGGCGAGAGCGCGAGGGCGTCCCCATCCTGATCCTGAGCGCGCGCGATGCACTGGCCGACCGTCTGCTTGGACTCGACAAGGGCGCAGACGACTACCTGGTGAAGCCGTTCGAGCTGGCCGAGCTGCTGTCGCGCGTGCGTGCATTGGCGCGCCGCAGCTATGGCTTTGATGGCCAGGTGCTCGATTTGCGTGGGATCACGCTGCACCTCCCGACGCGGCGTGTGACGGCGCACGGGCGTCCTGTGGACCTGACAGCCAGTGAATTCGAACTCCTGCGCATGCTGATGATGCGGGCCGACCGCGTTGTGACGCGGCGCAGCCTGGAAGAACAGGCGCTCCCCGGTGCGCAGGCCAACGCCAGCAACTCCCTCGACGTCCATATGGCCAACCTGCGCCGCAAGATCGGCGAGGGAGTGGTGCGCACAGTACGCGGCGTGGGTTACGTGATCGACATGAAAGAGCCACGATGAACTGGCGCTTCTGGCGGCAAGCGGCCAGGCGCAGCCTGGTGGCGCGCCTCTTGCTGGCTCAGGTGCTCGTGCTCTGCCTGCTATGGTTCCTGGTGCTGGTCTTCGTGGTGCACGACGCCAGCCGGGACGAGTACATCCTGAAGCGGCAAGAAATCTATGAGGCCTGGTTCACGACGGCGGAGAGCCTCGAATCCAATCCTGCTGCCATGCGCGATGCCATGCGCGCACTCGACGCCGCACTGCGCGGCATGGGCGGCCTCGATTCTGATATCCATCCCTGGCCTGTCATCGTGGTCGAAGGCCGCCAGGGTGTCCTGTACCGTTCAGGATCGGCGCTGCGGGACGTGCCGGAACTGGAAACCGGGCGGATCGTCCGGTTTGAAAGTGCCGGTGCGAGCTGGCGCGCCCGCGCGCTGGAGTCACCGCGGTCAGGCGTGCGGGTTACCATCGTCATGCCGGCCGATGGCTTGAATATCTACCTGACGCTCGCCTCGCGCGGCACGCTGGTGCTGCCCCTTTTGATCAGCCTGCCGTTCCTGTTCATTCCCGCGTGGGTCGGCATCCGCACGGCCAAAGGGCCGTGGCGCAGGGCCATGGCGGACCTGGCGACGCGCGGCGCGCATGATCTGCGGCCGCTGCCGCTGGATGGCCGTCCTGGCGAGCTGGTGGCCATGTTCACGCGGATTAACGCTTTGCTTGAGCGGGTCAGGGACAGCGCAGACCGCGAACGTACCTTCATCGCCGATGCCGCGCATGAACTGCGCACCCCGCTGGCCGCCATGCGTGTCAATGTAGAAGCCTTGCAGCGGCAGGCCACGGACCCGCGGCAGCAGCAACTGCTGGACGGGATCCTGAACGGGAATGAGCGCGCCACGCGCCTGGTTAGCCAGTTGCTGCGCCTGATGCGCAGCGACGCGACCGTTGGAGAGGAGGCGGAAATCCTTTGCTTCGATGCCCTGGTCCAGGAGCGCATGGCTGCCTTGTCGGGAATTGCGGATGCGCGCGGGGTGGAGCTGGAGTTGAGCGGCGACAGCGGCCTGCAGGTGGTGGGGCGCCGTGAAGGACTGGTTTCGCTGGTCGATAACCTGCTCGACAACGCCATCAAGTACAGCCCGCAGCAGGGCAAGGTGCATGCCGACTTGCGCCGCGAGTCAGGTGCGGAGGGCAGCCATGTCGTCCTGCGGATCACCGACCAGGGGCCGGGCATCGCGCCTGAGTTGCGCGAGCGCGTGTTCGATCGCTTCTTCCGCGATCCACGCCAGGCGCAGTCGCAAGCGGGCAGCGGTTTGGGCCTGGCGATTGCGCTCGCCGTGGCGCGCCAGCATGGCGGCAGCATCGAGCTTGATGCTGCCGGCAGCATGGGGTTGTGCGTGACGGTGCGGCTTCCGGCTGGGGCTTAACGCTGGCCGCGGCCAGTGTTGAGGCGTTCCAGGATGCGGTGAAGTTCGTCCTGCATCAGAGGTGACAGGTTCTGGAACTGGCAGCCGATCTGCACCTGCTCGCCGAGCAGGAAGGAACGGAAGTGGCGCGACAAGCGGATTTCCAGGTCGCAGATCAGCACCGAACCGGGGCCCATGTCCAGCCGAACGCGCTGCAGCTTGCGGCCCACGTGCAGCCCGACCGCATCGCGCGGCGGGCAGCGCATGCCGACGCCGCCAACTGCAAAGTCGTACAGTTGCAATTCATAGGGCTTGCCGTTCAGGACGAAGGACGCCGTATGGTAGGTGCCGAGCGGAGTTTCCAGGCGCGGCGCGGCGCGCCGGTTGAGGACCTGGCAGCGTTCGGGGAATTGTGCGGGGATCAGCGTCGGCTGCTCCGGCAGGGCATTCCATTGCGGGTCGTCCAGCTTGAACTGGAATTTGGCGCCGCGCAGCCATGCCACGAAGGTGCATTCGCCCGGCGGCAGTACCGAGCCTTCGTTGAGCTGGATGACAAAGTGCGGCAGTTCGGGATCGACCGACAGCAAGCGGGCCATGACCGCTTCGGTATTGTCCCGGTGGTAGATGGAAATCGCATCGCCGGCGTCGGCCAGCGCCTGTAGCGCATCGCCGATTTCATCCGGGTCCACGATATCGTGTGGATGTGACCCCGCAGCAATCGGTTCGACCGCGTCTTGTGGACGGGGCGGGCCCTTGCGGAAGTCGTTTGGCATTGGATCGTTCACAGCTCAGGTTCTCGTTTTTTAGGAGAAGACGCCAGTACTTTACCGCGTTCTGCCGCCCAGCGCTTGCTAAACGGCAATGAATGCTGCTTTTCTGTTGCGTTGATGCCGACTCAGAATCGCTCGTCCGGGCTGAGGTAGCGCCATTGCCCTTCTGGCAAGTTTCCAAGTTTGACACGACCAATCCGCACGCGCTTCAAGCCTACCACGCGCAAGCCAACCATTTCGCACATGCGGCGGATCTGGCGCTTCTTGCCTTCGCGCAGGGTGAAGCTGAGCTGGTCATCGTTCTGCCAGCGCACTTTCGCTGGCAGCAGCGGTTTGCCGTCCATCCACAGGCCATGGTTCAGGCGCTGCAGGTCGCTGTCCGGCAGGCGGCCCGGTTTGGTGTACTCGACGCGGACCAGGTATTCCTTGTCAACGTTGGTATTTTCGCCAATCAGCTGCTTGGCGACGCGGCCATCCTGGGTCAGCACCAGCAGGCCGACCGAGTCGATGTCGAGGCGTCCGGCAGGCACCAGGCTGCGCAGCTGGTTGCGGTCGAAGCGCTCCGGCGAGCGGTCTTCGGCCCAGCGGTTTTCCGGCTTGATCAGGACCACGGCAGGCTGGTAGCCGTCTTCGGCCTGGCCGGAGACATAGCCGACCGGCTTGTTGATCAGGATCGTGACGCGGCGCGCCTGTTCGGCGGCGGCCTGGCGTTCCACGGTGACTTTCTGGCTTGGGTAAACCTTGGTACCCAGTTCGGACACCACTTTGCCATCCACGCGCACCCAGCCCTTGGCAATCCATTCATCGGCTTCACGGCGGGAGCACAGGCCCAGTTCGGACATGCGCTTGGAAAGGCGTAACAATTCTTCGGACATCAGATTTTCAGTGCTTCGAGTAAGTCGGTTTCCAGCTGCAGCTGGGTACGGGCATTGGCCAGGGCAGGGCCGTCGACGATGAACACGTCTTCCACGCGTTCGCCGAGGGTCATGATCTTGGCCGTATGCAGGTTGATCTTGTATTTGGTCAGGACGTTGGCGATCGAGTACAGCAGGCCGGTGCGGTCGTTAGCCGCTACCGACAGCAGGTAGTACTGCCCGCGTTCGTCCGGCCGCAGGTCCACCGTCGGCTGGATCGGGAAGGTACGCGACAGGCGCGATAGGCGGCCCTTGCTCGGCGCCGTCAGCGGGCCCTGTGTTACCAGCAGGTCGCACAGCTCATGTTCGATCAGGTTGATGATGTCGCGGTAGCTCTTGGCGAAATTCTGCTCGGTGACCAGGAAGGTGTCGAGCGCATAGCCGTGCTTCGTCGTATGGATCTTGGCATCGAGGATGCTGAAGTTCTTGCGGTCGAAGTAGGAACAGATGCGCGCGAACAGGTCGGGCTGGTCCTTGATGTAGACAGCCACCTGCAAGCCTTCGCCGATCGGCGCCAGGCGCGCTTTCACCACCGGCTGTTCGCTGTCCAGCCGGTCCCACAGCGCGCGCGTCTGCCAGGCGATGTCGCTGGCGTCGTGGCGCAGGAAGTAGGCCAGGTCGAGCTGCTTCCACAGCGCTTCGTGCGCGTCGGGCGGCAGGCCGTACAGGCGCAGGGTGGCCAGCGCTTCCTGCTGGCGGTTCTTCAGTTCGCGGTCGGCGGAATGCGGCTCGCCGCCCAGCACGCGCAAGGTCATCTTGTACAAGTCTTCCAGCAGCTTGCCTTTCCAGGCATTCCATACTTTCGGGCTGGTGCCGCGGATATCGGCCACCGTCAGCAGGTAGAGTGCGGTCAGGTGGCGCTCATCGCCCACCGTGCTGGCGAAGGCCTGGATCACGTCCGGGTCGGACAAGTCCTGTTTTTGCGCCACGTGCGACATGGTCAGGTGCTGCTCGACCAGGAAGGCCACCAGTTCGGTGTCTTCCGCGTTGATGCCGTGCTCCTGGCAGAACTGCTCGACGTCGGCCACGCCCAGCTTGGAGTGGTCGCCGCCGCGGCCCTTCGCGATGTCGTGAAACAGGGCCGCCACGTACAGCAGCCATGGCTGCGGGAAGTTCGCCATCAGCTGCGAACAGAACGGATACTCGTGCGCGTGCTCGGTCATGGTGAAGCGGCGCATATTGCGCAGCACCATCATGATGTGCTGGTCCACCGTGTAGACGTGGAACAGGTCGTGCTGCATCTGGCCCGTGATCTTGCGGAAGCTTGGCAGGTAGCGGCCCAGGATCGACAGCTCGTTCATCCGGCGCATATTGTGGATGATGCCTTGCGGCGCCTGCAGGATGCGCAGGAAGTAAGCCTTGTTGACCGGATCGGCGCGGAAGTCGGCGTCGATCTTGAAGCGTTCGTGCCACAGTGCGCGCATGGTGCGTGCCGTCATGCCTTTCAGGGCAGGGCGCTCGCACAGCAGCACGAAGATTTCCATGATGGCCGACGGCGTCTTTTCAAACGTGTCGTCGTCGTTCATGTCGATCATGCCGTTCACTTCGCTGAAGCGCTCGTTGATGCGTACCGGCTTTTCGTCGTGCGGGAACAGGTAGGACTCGATGTTCTGCAGCAGGATGGTGTTGAGCTGCACCACGGTCTTGGCAGCCCAGTAGTAGCGCTGCATCAGGTACTCGCTGGCGCGGCGCATGTGGACGCCGCTGCCGGTGGCTTTCAGGCCCAGGGTTTCGGCGACGGCGGTCTGCACGTCGAACACCAGGCGGTCTTCGCGGCGGCCGGCCACCAGGTGCAGGCGCACGCGGATGTCCTTGAAGGCGCGTTCCTTTTCCATCAGCTGGCGTGCTTCGGTCTGGGTGATCAGGCCGCGCACGGCCAGGGTGCGCCAGGAGTTGGCCAGGCCGGCGGCCTTGGCCATCCACAGGATCACGTGCAGGTCGCGCAGGCCGCCCGGGCTTTCCTTGACGTTCGGCTCCAGGCTGAATGGCGTGTCCTCGTACTTGGCGTGGCGCTGGCGCATCTCGATGGTCTTGGCCTCGAAGAATGCGCGCGGATCCATGGCCTTGTTATAGGCGTCCTGCAGCTGCGCGAACAGCACCATGTTGCCGGTGATGATGCGTGCTTCCAGCAGGCTGGTTTGCACGGTGATGTCGGCCTTCGATTCGGCCAGGCATTCGTCGATGGTGCGGATGCTGTGGCCCACGTCCAGGCCCAGGTCCCACAGCAGCTGGACGAATTCTTCCAGCTTGCCGCGCGCGGCGTCGTCCGGCGCCTCATGCAGCAGGATCAGGACATCGACGTCGGAGTAGGGGAAAAGCTCGCCGCGGCCGTAGCCGCCGACCGCCACCAGGGCGGCTTGCGGCGGCAGGCGGTTGGCTGCCCACGCCTGCGTGAGGATGTCGTCGACGCTGCTGCGCAGGTTGCGCAACAGCTTCTCCGGCATGCCGTCTTCATGGAAGTTGGCAATGATGCGTTGGCGGTCCGATTTAAGCCGGGCCTTGAGCTGTTCCCGGAGGTCCTTCTTCATCGCGGCGTGGGGCATGCGTTTTTATGCTGCGGCTTTTTCAGTGATGAAAGCTGGCGGCTGCGGGCTGCCGGCGGACAGGGTCAGCACCTCGTAACCGGTTTCGGTAACGACCAGCGTATGTTCCCATTGTGCGGACAGGCTGCGATCCTTGGTCTTGATGGTCCAGCCATCCGGCATTTCCTTGATCTCGCGGCGGCCGGCGTTGATCATCGGCTCGATGGTGAAGACCATGCCTGCTTCCAGCACAGGGCCGGTGCCTGGTTTGCCATAGTGGAGGATCTGCGGTTCTTCGTGGAAGACCTTGCCGATGCCATGGCCGCAGAACTCGCGTACCACGCTGTAGCCGTTTTTCTCGGCATGCACCTGGATGGCGTGGCCGATGTCGCCCAGGGTGGCGCCCGGCTTGACCTGCTGAATGCCCAACCACATGCATTCAAAGGTCACGTCCGACAGGCGCTTGGCCAGGATCGATGGCTTGCCGATGAAGAACATGCGGCTGTTGTCGCCGTGGTAGCCGTCCTTGGTGATCACGGTGATGTCGAGGTTGACCACGTCGCCATCCTTCAGCACCTTGTCGCCAGGGATGCCGTGGCAGATCACGTCGTTGACGGAGGTGCAGATCGCCTTAGGGTAGGGCGTGTAGCCGGGAGGGCAGTAATTCAGCGGCGCCGGGACGGTGCCCTGCACGTTGGTCATGTACTCGTGGCACAGGCGGTCGAGTTCACCGGTGGTGACGCCGGCCTTGACGAAGGGGGTGATGTAGTCGAGCACTTCGGAGCCGAGGCGGCCGGCCTCGCGCATGCCTGCGATGTCCTCGGGAGTTTTGATATTGATAGTCATGGGATCTTGCTGTTCTGTACAGGGTACGCCACTCAGGGGCGTTATCAGCAAGATTATAAACGACAGCCTCAGCGTGCGCCCGGTCAGCCGGCTATGCCGAATTCCGACTCGCCTGGCTCGGAATCGGACAAAGGCGTGGCGCACGGGTGACAGCCGACATGAAATGGTCATAAATGCACCTTAGCATCGGCACACCCTACAACCAGACCTATAAGGAAAACCGATGTCCACCAGCCGCCGCAAGTTCCTTGGCATGGCCTCCGCTGGCGCCGCCAGCACCTTGTTTCCCGACCTGATCAGGCAGGCGCTGGCCGTGCCGGCCTACAGCGCTACCGGCACCCTGGCCGACGTGCAGCACGTCGTCATCTTCATGCAGGAGAACCGCTCCTTCGACCATTACTTCGGCACCCTGGCTGGCGTGCGCGGCTTCAACGACCCGCGCGCTATCACGCTGCCGGGCGGGAAACCGGTCTGGTACCAGCCCAACGGCACTGGCGGCTACGTGCTGCCATTCCATTTCGATGCCAAGAACACCAGCGCACTCTCGCTGGGCACCAACCATAGCTGGAAAGGTTCGCAAACCACCTGGCAGGGCTGGGACGCCTGGGTCAAGCAAAAGACCGCCCAAAGCATGGGCTATTTCGACCGCGGCGACCTGCCGTTCTACTATGCCCTGGCCGACGCCTTCACTATCTGCGACGACTACCATTGCTCAATTTTCGGCGCCACCGACCCGAACCGCATGTACTCGCTGACCGGCACCAACCAGAACTGGCTGGGTGCAATGGGCAGCCTGTACAACATCGACTCGGCCGGCTACTACAACAACGACCCCAAGTACGACAACATCACGCCAACCGTGACGGCCAGCGCGCCAAACTGGCGTACCTACGCCGAGGTGCTGGAGGCGAACAGCGTAAGCTGGAAGGTCTACCAGGAGTGGGACAACTACGGCGACAACTACCTGGCCTATTTCCGCAACTTCCGCGTCAATGCCGACGGCACGCGCCTGTCGGAGAGCAGTCCGCTGTACCAGAAGGGGCGCGTGATTGCGCCTGGTTCCTATGAGAGCAATGCGCGCGGTACCAAGGGCGACTGGCTGGTGAATTCCTTCGCCGACGACGTGCGCAATAATCGATTGCCGCAAGTGTCCTGGATCGTCGCGCCAAACGATTACACCGAACACTCGCCAAACTCCCCGAATGCAGGCGAGAACCTGACCGCCCGCCTGCTGGCCGCCCTGGTCGCCAACCCGGACGTGTGGTCGAAGACCGTTTTCCTGCTCACCTACGACGAAAACGACGGCTTCTTCGACCATATCCCTTCCCATATGGCGCCGCTGAACACCGGCATGGGCCGCAGTACCCTGGCCGACAACGGCCAGTACGAGAACTATAACGGCATACCGGTCGGCCTGGGCCCGCGCGTGCCGATGCTGGTGATCTCGCCATGGAGCAAAGGCGGCCGCGTTTGTTCGCAGCTGTTCGACCATACTTCCAAGCTGCGCTTTCTTGAAGAATGGCTGGTGGCGGGCCTTGGCAAGCAACGCGGCAGCATCGCCTGCGAGAACATCTCGCCGTGGCGCCGTGCCGTTTGCGGCGACCTGACCTCGGCCTTCGACTTCAAGACGCCGAATTCCGCCTGGCCGTCGACAGTGCCAAAGTCGACGACCTATCAACTGGTTTCCGGCAAGCCTTATCCACAGCCGCCGGCGGTGCAAACTTTGCCCGCGCAGGAAGGCGGCAGCGCGCGCTACTCCTGCGCCTTGCCGTACGCCTTTGCTGCCGCCGCCCGCGTGGCGTCGTCAAAGCAGGTCGAGCTGTCTTTCTTCAACCAGGGCGCAGCGGGCGGTGCATTCATCGTCTATTCGCAGGCCCGGAGCGACGGTCCGTGGTATTACACGGTGGAGGCGGGCAAGAAGATCGAGCGCGAAGTATGGAACTGGTCTACGCCAAACTATCATCTCTGCGTGGTTGGACCGAATGGCTTCCAGCGTGAGTTCGCGGGCGTGCTGGCGCTGGCAGCTGCAACGGGCGGCGCGCGGCCGGAGGTGGCGCTGAACCTCAATCCGGTTGCGATGTCGGTTGAGGTCGTGTTGTCCAATACGGATGGCCTACGCGCCGCCACATTCCGCGTCGTGGACAATGCCTATGGGCGCGGTGCGACGAGCCACACCGTCGTAGCCGGCCAGCAACTGGCCGTGAGCGTGCCGGTTGGCGCCAGCTACGGCTGGTATGACTTGTCGGTAACCTGCGACTTTGACGCGCAATACCTGCGCCGCATGGCCGGCCGCGTCGAAAACGGCCTGGCCAGCCGTACCGACCCCGTGCTGGGGCGGACGACGCCAGGGCCGCGCGCAACGCTGTCGGCCAGCGCCGGCACGATTGTGCGCGGCACGCCGATCAATTTTGCCTACGCGGTGCCGGCTGCACAGGTGAACAGCAAGAACTGGATTGGCATCTACCGCAGCGGCGTAACTCCCGGTTCAACCGCTTCGCTGGCCTGGCAGTACGTCACGAATGGCGGCGGCACGGCGACGTTTGCCACCTCGGGCCTGGCCGCAGGCAGCTACGCGGCATGGCTGCTGTACAACGACGGCTATTCCGTGCTTGCCGGCCCGGCGGCTTTCACAGTGACCTGACGGAAGCAGTGTGCGATTGTGCAGATTTCTACAGCGCACACTTACAAATTCATCAAGACTTGCACAATCGTGCGTGATTTACTTTCCTTTCTTTACAACAAGAAACGGAGAGACCGAAATGCGATTGAGAGTAATTACTGCGGCAGCGATGTTGTTGGCCAGCCTGTTCGCGCAGGCTGGTATTCCCTACAAAGACAGCGTGTATGAGTTCAAGCAGCCGGGCGGCGAGAAGCTGCGCGTGCACCTGGACGGTAACGACTACTACGCGGAACAGCGCACCGACGACGGCTCGCTGGTTGTCTATGACGCGGCGAAGAAGGGCTTCTGCTATGCCACGGTGAATGCGGCAGGCGATGAACTCATCTCGACCGGCGTGCTGGCGACCAATGCCAAAGTACGCAGCCTGGCCGGCACGGCCAAGAAGCAGGAAGGCCTGAGCCAGGAAGCGCGTGCCCGCAAGGCCAAGGAAAAGTTTGAGAAGATGAATGGCCGCTCGCTGGACAGCGCACGAAAATCTGCCAGCGCCGCGTTGAGCGCGCCGCAGTCCCTTGCCGCTCCGGTCACGGGTCAGGTGAAAGGCCTGACCGTGATCATCGACTTCCCGGACGTTCCAGGCACCATCACCCAGGCACAGGTTAACTCGTTCCTGAACGACATGCCGTACACCGGTTTCGGCAACGCGCAGTCGGTGCGCGGCTACTGGCAGTCCGTCTCCGGCGGCAAGCTGGATTACACCAACACCACCACGATCTACTACCGCGCCAAGAAGAACAAGGCCTATTACGCCGACAGCTCGCTGGACTCCGGCGTGCGTTCGCAGGAGCTGATTTCCGAAGCGCTGAACTGGCTGGAATACACCCAGGGCTTCAATTTCGCTTCGCTGAGCGTTGATGCCAACAAGCGTATCCGTGGCCTGAACTTCTTCTATGCCGGCGGTTCCGACAGCGCCTGGTCCAAAGGCCTGTGGCCGCACATGGGCTGGCTGAACAACCAGTTCTGCGCGGATGGCGTCTGCACCGGCTACTACCAGATCACCAATATGGGCAACAGCCTGGCGATCGGCACCTTTTCGCACGAGACCGGGCACCTGGTGATGGGTTGGCCGGACCTGTACGACTATGACGGTAGCTCGGAAGGCTCGGCCGCCAGCTATTGCATCATGGGCTTCGGCAGCATTGGCGCGCAAAGCCAGTACCGCCCGGTGCCGCCGAACGGCTTCTTCCGCTACCAGGTAGGTTGGGATACGGTGACCGAACTGAATCCGGCGCTGAACGCCAATGCGCCGAAAGGGCGCCTGAGCCACACCTCCGGATCGCATGCCCTGTACCGTTGGACCAATCCGGCCAAGACCGATGAAGCGTTCTACGTGGAGGCGATCTACAAGGCGGACCAGAACCTGTACCAGCTCGGTTCCGGCCTGGCGGTGTGGCACATTGACCCAGCCGGCAACAACTCCAACGAGTGGCATCCGTATGTGCAGATGGAGCATGCCGACGGCCGCCGCGATCCCGAGTACAACGTGAATCGCGGCGATGGTACCGACCTGTACGACGGCGCAATCTACAAGGCCTTCTACGACACGGTACCGAACAACTACGCCAGCCGTGGCACCAACTCGCGCTGGTGGAGCGGCGCCGGCTCCAACTTTGGCCTCGCCAACATCAGTGCTGCTGCGCAGACCATTTCCTTCGATGTGGTGAAGGGCGACGGTACGGCGGCAGGGGAGACCTACACCGGCTACCTCTCAGGCACCAATGCTTCCGCGATCCATCCATCGCCATACTTCTACTACAACGGCGGCACGATCAAGGCCAACCTGTCCGGCCCTTCGAACGCCGACTTTGAGTTGAAGCTGGAGAAGTGGAGCGGCAGTGCGTGGGTGCAGGTAGCTTCGTCGACCAGCCCGACGTCAACCGAAGCGATCAACTATAGCGCCGCCGTAGCCTATTACCGGATCACCGTGTACTCGTATAGCGGCTCCGGCAACTACACGCTGACGGTCACGAAGTAGTGCGTCTAAGGTGACGAAACCTTCTGGCTGCCAGTTTTCTCCATGGCGGCCAGGCGGGCTTCAATGGTGCTCAGCAGCGCCACTGTACGCTGGCGCTGCGCTGCAATGTCCCGCTCTGCAATCGTCAGTTGGCGAGCCGAATCGAACGCCGCGTGATCGTTTTGAATCAGGGCTGCGTAAATTGCGCCAACACCCAACACTGTACTGAGCGAGGCGCCCACAATGAACTTCTTCATGCCGGCGATTGTGGCCTCCAGCCGGTCAAACCGGGCCAAGGTAGCCTTGTGTCGCTCATTGGATAACGCGATGAAGTCATCCATCCGTTGTTCAAAGGCTTTTGCCCTGATGTCTTCTCGCTCCCTGCTGGCGGCCTCACGCTCAGCGAAAGCCTTCGCCGCTAACGCTTCGCGCTCCCGGTTGGCGGCCTCATGCTCAGCGAAAGCCTTCGCCGCTAACGCTTCGCGCTCCCGGTTGGCGGCCTCATGCTCAGCGAAAGTCTTCGCCCTTATCGCTTCGCGCTCGGTATACTCGGCCATGCGTCGATCGAACTCCTGCGATCTGGCCGCTTCGCGTTCGCGAGCAGCGGCTTCGCGCTCATCAGCCCTGGCTGTGTAGGCCTCGATGGCTGCACGGAATTCCCCAAGCTTAGAGTCTGCCTGTGCCTCTTTGACTGCGAGGCTGGAGTCAACATATTGTTTGGTGACGGGGTCCATAGTTTCATCTTCAGCGGGAGGGAGGGTAATGTCAACCAGGCTCATGGGGCACCTCGACGTCTTTCCCCAATTGTGGCGATACGACCCACCCACCGCTTGGATGTGGATCAAGCTTTGCTGTTCTCAGCCTTGAAGTGCGCGACGAGCGCGTTCGCGTGGCCGTGGCCCATGCCGTGGTCGGCCTTCAGCGCAGCCACCATATCCATGTGCTTCAAGTCTTTCATGCCCTTTAGCAGCTCGAGCCAATGCTCGACCGGTTTGCCGTACTTTGCTTCGATCGACGGGAAGTAGGAGGTGGGGGATCCCATGGCCGCCTCCTTACTGTTCAACCAGTAAAGCCAGCAGGGCCAGCGACTGCTGCCAGCCCAGGTAGCACTGCTCGGCGGGAATCACGGCTGGCACGCCTTCCTGGACGATGTCGACTTCGGTGCCGCACGACACAGCGCGCAAGTTGATGGTGGTCTGCATCTGGCCCGGCAGGTTCGGATCTTCAAACACCGCCGTGTAGCGGATTTTCTCGCCCGGATGCAGTTCCAGGTACTCGCCGCCGAAGGAATGGGTGAACCCAGTGCCCAGGTCGACGAAGGACATGCGGTACTTGCCGCCCACGCGGGCATCCATTTCGTGCACTTCGCCCAGGTAGCCATTTGGCGGCAGCCATTTGTTGAAGGCCGAGGCGGTGGTCCAGGCCTTGTAGATGCGGTCAGGGGAGGCGCGCAGTACGCGATGAAGTTTGATGGTATTCGTAGCCATTTCAGAAATCTCCATTTGGGTGGGTTGGTACAGGCACGACGCGCCAGCGCGCCCTGGATCGACAGGAAATGCAAAATTTTTCGGAAATCTTTGTGTTTATTGTCAAGTTTGCACTAAAATGCCGCCCGGCGCACTATACGGAAGACTGCAATACGCTTGCATGAGCCCCCTCCAATACGCTAAAATTTATGGTTGCCTGACTTAGTGTCTTGCAAAGTAGTAAATTTTCTTATTTTATAAACCCGAATCCCCCCAACAAGGGTGCCCGCAAGGGTCACTGGGAGGATTCCAGACCAAACCCTGGAGTAAATAATGTCTGTAACGATGCGTGAAATGCTGGAAGCCGGCGTCCACTTCGGTCACCAAACCCGTTTCTGGAACCCAAAGATGGCTCCGTTCATCTTCGGCCACCGCAACAAGATTCACATCATCAACCTGGAAAAGACCCTGGCCATGTACCAGGACGCGATGAAAACCATCCGTCAAATCTCCGCTTCCCGTGGCACCATCCTGATGGTTGGCACCAAGCGCCAGGCTCGCGACATCATCGCTGCTGAAGCTCAGCGCGCAGGTGTTCCGTTTGTTGACCAGCGTTGGCTGGGCGGCATGCTGACCAACTTCAAGACCATCAAGACCTCGATCAAGCGCC
>CAMLSG010000081.1 GCA_946482635.1 uncultured Duganella sp. | reverse complement strand
CGCTGAGCAACCATTGAAAAAATGGGGACGAAATAAATGGGGACGTACCCCATTTATTTAGTGCTTGTGCGGGCAGTTGACCTTGGTGCAGCTGCCGTAGATCGCCAGTGCGTGTTCGGCGATCTTGAAGCCGCGCTCGGCGGCGATGCTTTGCTGGCGCTTTTCAATCTCTTCGTCGACGAATTCTTCCACCCGGCCGCAATCGAGGCAGACCAGGTGGTCGTGGTGCGAGCCTTCGTTGAGCTCGAAAATCGCCTTGCCGCTCTCGAAATGGTTGCGGTTGAGCAAGCCGGCCTGCTCGAACTGGGTCAGCACGCGGTACACGGTGGCCAGGCCGACGTCCATGTTCTCGGCCAGGAGCAGCTTGTACACGTCTTCCGCCGTCAGGTGGCGCACGGGGCTGCTCTGGAAAATATCGAGGATCTTCAGGCGTGGCAGGGTCGCCTTGAGGCCGGACGCCTTCAGGTCGGTAGGGCTGTTACTCATGTTTGCTAACGTCAGTTGCGGGAAGTGCTTTATGATATAGCGTTTTAGGCACTTCTGCTCACGGAATTGAGGTATGCATAATATGCGCTTGACCCTGCTGTCTTTGTTGCAACGTAGCACTCCGCTGCTGGCGGCCGCCCTGTTGGCTGCCTGCGCCAGCAAGCCCGCCACCGTGGCCCCGGTGGAAGCGTCGCAGGGGGCCCAGACCACCCAGATCACCAAGACGCAGAAGTTCTTCTGGTTCTTCTCGCCTTACCGTCCCGATATCCAGCAGGGCAATTTCGTGTCGCGGGAAATGCTGGCCCAGCTCAAGAACGGCATGAGCAAGGACCAGGTCAAGTTCCTGCTCGGCACCCCGCTGATGGCCGACGCCTTCCATGGCAAGCGCTGGGATTACCCGTTCCGCCTGGCCAAGGGCAATGGCGAGCTGACCACCAGCACCGTGGTGGTGTTCTTCGACCAGGATGACAAGGTGGCGCGCTTCGAGGGCGGCGACCTGCCGACCGAACAGGAATACATCGCGCGCATCGCCGGCCCGATCAAGGAATTCAAGAAGTCCGAAGCGGCCAAGGGCAACCAGGCGCCGGGCAAGGCGCCGCTGCCGGGCGGCCAGGAATCGGGCACCAAGCAATAAGGAATCAACAATGACGCAACTGAATATCGCCATCGCCGGCGCCAGCGGCCGCATGGGCCATATGCTGATCGAGGCCGTCCAGAAGACGCCCGGGACGCGCCTGTCCGGTGCGCTGGACCGCGCGGGGGCGCCGTCCCTGGGCAGCGACGCCGCCGCCTTTACCGGCCAGGCCTCGGGCGTGGCCATCACCGCCGACCTGGCCAGCGGCCTGGCCGGCGCCGACGTGCTGATCGACTTTACCCGCCCGGAAGGCACCCTGGCCCACCTGGCTTACTGCGCCGAGCATGGCGTGAAGATGGTGATCGGCACCACCGGCTTCGATGAAGCGGGCAAGGCGGCCATCGCGGCCGCGGCCGAAAAGACTGCCATCGTGTTCGCGCCGAACATGAGCGTGGGCGTGAATGTGACGCTCAAGCTGCTGGAATTCGCGGCCAAGCAGTTCGACCTGGGCTACGACATCGAGATCATCGAGGCGCACCACCGCCACAAGGTCGATGCGCCGTCCGGCACCGCGCTGAAAATGGGCGAGGTGATTGCCGATGCGCTGGGGCGCGACCTGAAGGAGTGCGGCGTGTTCGCGCGCGAAGGCGTGACCGGCCCGCGCGACCCGTCCTCGATCGGCTTTGCCACCGTGCGCGGCGGCGACATCATCGGCGACCATACCGTGATGTTCGCCACCGAGGGCGAGCGCATTGAAATCAGCCACAAGTCGTCTTCGCGCCAGCACTATGCCAACGGTTCGTTGCGCGCGGCGCAATTCCTGGCCGACAAGAAGGCCGGTTTGTACGATATGTACGACGTGCTGGGCCTGAAAGGCTGATGGAGCACTTTACCTTCGCCAGCTACTGGCAGCGCGGCGACGCGATCAGCCACGCCGTGGCTTACCTGCTGCTGGCGATGTCGCTGGCGTCCTGGTTCTTCATCCTGTGGAAGGGCTGGGCCTCGTGGCGCATCCGGCGCGCGGCGCCGGTGGTGCAGGCGTTCTGGGATGCGCCTTCGGTGGCCGACGGCGTGGCGCTGATGGCCGCGCGCGACCAGGAGGGCATTTTCGCCGCCGTGGCGCAGGCCGGCGCGCACCAGCTGGCGCACGCCAAGGGTGGCAGCATCGCCGCCGAGATGGGGCGCTCGGAACAGGTCACGCGCGTGCTGCGCGATGCGATCCATGTCTCGACCACGCGGCTGGAATCGGGCCTGACCCTGCTGGCGTCGATCGCATCGACCGCGCCGTTCGTCGGCTTGCTGGGCACCGTGTGGGGCATCTACCATGCGCTGGCGGCGGTGTCGGCGCAGGGCACGGTGCAGATCGACAAGGTGGCCGGGCCGGTGGGCGAGGCGCTGATCATGACCGGCGTCGGCCTGACCGTGGCGATTCCGGCGGTGCTGGCGTATAACGGCTTTAACCGCATCAACCGCATCACCTTGTCCGAGCTCGACGCCTTCGCGCACGACTTGCACGCTTACCTGGCCAGGGATTGAACTGATGGCTTTCGGCTCCTTCAACCATCACCGGCAGAAGGAATCCATGGCGGACATCAACGTCACGCCGATGGTGGACGTGATGCTGGTGCTGCTGGTGATCTTCATCATCAGCGCGCCGATGTTTACCAATGCGGTGCAGCTGGAGCTGCCCAAGGCGCAGGCCAGGGCGCTGCAGCAGGAAGCGGACAGCGTGACGCTGGCGATCGATGCTGGCGGCACGGTTTACTGGAATAACGATGCCTTGCAGGCTGGCGAGCTGGAACAGCGCCTGGCCGAGGCGGCGGGCTTGCCGCAGCAGCCGGAGTTGCAGCTGCGGGCTGACAAGGATACCCGCTATGAAGTGGTGGCGCAGGTGATGGCGGCGGCGCAGTCGCATGGCCTGACCCGTATTGGCTTCGTCACCGATCCGAAGGAAAAGAAATAATGGCTATTGCCACATTAAACGGCGCCGCGATCGGCGATGAAGCGGCTTTCCACGCTGCCTGCCAGGCGGAACTCGGGTTCCCGTCGGGGTATAGCGCGACGATCGATGCCTGGGTCGATTGCCTGTCCTATCTGCGCGATGAGGACAATATGACGAAGTTCCGGCTCAAGCCCAATGAGGTGCTGGAGATCGTCATTACCGATGCGAAGAAGGTGCCGGCGGATTTGCTGGAAGAGATCAGCTATTGCGTCGGCGGGATCAATGAGCGCTATGAGGATTATGGCGAGAAGCCGGCGTTGAAGCTGACTTTGCGCTAGACACTGGTACGCGGCCGCCGCAGGCCAGGTGCCTGACCCTGCGGGTCAGACATCGAATTAGCGGTTTTGCTCGCCCGGCGCCAGCGTCAACACGTCGAAGCCGGTCTCGGTCACCGCCACCATATGCTCCCACTGCGCCGACAGCGACCGGTCGGCCGTGACAACCGTCCAGCCGTCCGGCAGCGCGCGCGTGGCGTGCTTGCCGGCGTTGATCATCGGCTCGATGGTAAACACCATGCCCGGCTCCAGCAGCAGGCCGGTGCCCGGGCGGCCGTAATGCAGCACCTGCGGGTCTTCGTGGTACACCATGCCGATGCCGTGCCCGCAATAATCGCGCACCACGCTGTAGCCGGCCGCTTCGGCCAGCTTCTGGATCGCGTGGCCGACGTCGCCCAGGCGGTTGCCCGGCTTGACCGCGCGGATGCCGGCCCACATCGCGTCATACGTCACTTCGCACAGCTTCTGCGCCGCTTTCGATGGGGTGCCGACGTAGTACATGCGGCTGGTGTCGCCGAACCATTCGTCCTTGATGACGGCGACGTCGATGTTGATGATGTCGCCGTCCTTCAGCACCTTCTTCGGGGTCGGGATGCCGTGGCATACCACCTCGTTGACCGAGGTGCAGACGGTGCCGGTGAAGCCGCCATAGCCGACGTTGGCCGGGATGACTTTCTGGGTGTTGACGATGTAGTCGTTGCACAGCTGGTCCAGCTGGGCGGTCGAGACGCCCGGCTTGACGTGCGGGGCGATGAAGGTCAGCACGTCGGCCGCCAGCTGGCCGGCCACGCGGGCCAGCTCGACCTGGTCGGGGGTCTTGATCAGGATGGATTTGTTATTGCGTTTGCGCATAGGGGGTGCATGGTATCACGCGACCTTGGCCCTGTCGAAATGCGAGTTTTCAATCAGGCCGAGGACGTTGCCGAACGGGTCGGCCAGCTCGGCGACCTTGATGCCTTCGCCCACTTCCTGGATTTCAGAGTGAGTGCTTGCTCCGAGTGCGAGGATGCGCTGGACTTCTTTGGCAATGTCTTCCACGCCCCAGTAAACCTGGCTGCCGGCCTTGCCGGGTTCGCCGTCCGGCAGCAGGCCCAGCTCGAAGCCGCCAATTTCAAAGCCGACGTAGAAGGGCTGGTCGAAGTAAGGCTCCTTCTGGAATACCTTGCTGTACCAGGCTTTGCCGGCTGCCAGGTCGGGGGTGGGGTAAATCGCGGTGCGCAGGCCTTTGATCATGGTGTTCTCCTCTAGTGGGTGGTTGATGGCCGCATCTTGCCATGCCGGTCGCCGCCGCGATTGGAAAAATGGAAACTAGTCGAGCTTGTTGGCCTGTTCTTTCTGCGCATTTGCCGCACGATAGGCAGCCCGGCGCGCTTCGGCTTCTTGCGCGTAGCGCAGGCGCAGGGCCAGCGTCCACTCGCGTGAGCCGGGCATCTGGATATAAACGGCATCCCATGCGCTGCGCGTTGAGCCCAGCGACACTTGTACGAACTGGTTGGGTGACATGGCCCTGCCTTGGTGGACCAGGTCGTCACCGACGATGTCGGCATAGCGGGTCACAGCGTAATTGGAGGTCCTTAGCCGAGTGCCTTCTGGCAGGAACAGTGATTTCCAGCGATAGCCTCGCTGTGAGGCCGGCTTGGCCAACTCGCGCTGGCGTTCGAGCCAGTCCCGAATGGCGAGATCGGCGACGATGGCGGGGTCAACTTCGCTGTGTTCGCCCTGGTATTCCAGGAAGGCGCGCAGCGTGGGCGCGGAAAGCGCTATGCAGAGAGTCGGTAACACGTTCGTCTCCTTCGCGAGAACCTTAGATTTTTGCCCTCAATTGGCCTGACCAAAGTTAGATTTTGGTAGATTTTTGAGAGCGCGAAACTTTAGACAAGCGAAACGTCGGAAGTTCCGGGAAAATCTACCGAAATCTCACTTTGGTCAGACCAATTTGGCCCGAAAATCTAAGGTTCTCGCGACAGAGCGCGAAGGCTCACCGATTACTTAAATGGACGTCGGGCGAGGCGCCGGTGAAGTCCTGGAAATCGCGGATCAGGTGGGATTGGTCGAAATAGCCGCTGTCGAGGGCCAGGGTGGCCCAGTCGTGGCCGTGCCGTCCAGGCTCGGCTGCAAGGGCGGCAGTGCGGGCGGCCCGGAAGCGGCAGATACGGGCGAAGAGCTTGGGCGACAGGCCGACATGGTCGCGGAACTGGTTGGCGAGGTACTGGCGCGAAACGCCCAGCGCCGCCGCCAGCGATTCAACCCGCAAGGCCCCGCCGCTGGCCTCAAGCTGCGCTACGGCATGCAGGGCGAGCGCCTGGCCGGCCGGGGCGGACGCCACGACGCGGGAGGCAAGGGCGCTGGCAGCGCGCGCGCCGGCTGGGGCAAGCGAAAGTCGAGCGTAAAGCGCTTCCGTCAGCAGCGCCAGGCGTTCCGCATCGCTGCGCGCGACCGACCAAAGCTTGTCGCCGAGCCGGTCGGCGGCCGAGCGGCCCCAAAACTGGTCCAGGCCGGCCCGCTGGTCGACCAGGCCCGCCAGCGGCACCGGCCCCACGAACAGGCTGGCCGCCCCCGGGCGGAAGCGCACCGCCACCGTGCGCACGCGGCGCGCCGCCGGCACATCGAACCAGGTGCTCATCATGCCGACGAAGAAGGCATCGCCGCTGTCCTGCCACAGGATATCGGTGCAATTGTCCGGCAAAACGCGATGCGCGACGGGCAAAAGCGCCGGGCCGGCAGGCGCGGCAGGGGCTTCGGACAGCCACAGGCAATCGACCAGCCCGGC
This sequence comes from uncultured Duganella sp., assembly GCA_946482635.1. The sequence continues at coordinate 14,954 of CAMLSG010000081.1, read as the reverse complement.
CAGCCCCAGCGGGGGCGGAAATTCCTGATATCTCATTCTGACGCGCCGCACCAATGCATTGTTATAATGAAGGGTTCATATCCACCAATTTTAGTGCGCTCCATCATGCAAGAAAAATATAGTCCAGCAGAAGTCGAAAAAGCCGCCCAATCGCACTGGAAGGCGATCGACGCCTACAAAGCCGTCGAAAACGACCCGCGTTTCCCTAAAGGCAAGTATTACGCTTGCTCGATGCTGCCTTACCCATCGGGCAAGCTGCATATGGGCCACGTGCGCAACTATACGATCAATGACGTGATGTACCGCTACCTGCGGATGAACGGCTACAACGTGCTGATGCCGATGGGCTGGGACGCCTTCGGCATGCCGGCTGAAAACGCGGCAATGGCCAACAACGTGCCGCCGGCCAAGTGGACCTACTCCAACATCGACCACATGAAAGAGCAGATGCAGTCGATGGGCCTGGCGATCGACTGGTCGCGCGAAATGGCCGCCTGCAAGCCGGAATACTACAAGTGGAACCAGTGGATGTTCCTGAAGATGCTGGAAAAAGGCATCATCTACCAGAAGACCGGCACCGTGAACTGGGACCCGGTCGACCAGACCGTGCTGGCCAACGAGCAGGTGGTCGACGGCAAGGGCTGGCGTTCCGGAGCGCTGATCGAAAAGCGCGAAATCCCGATGTACTACGTGCGCATCACCGACTACGCCGACGAGCTGCTGGACTACGTCGACAACAAGCTGCCAGGCTGGCCTGAGCGCGTGCGCATCATGCAGTCGAACTGGATCGGCAAGTCGACCGGCGTGCGCTTCGCCTTCCCGCACAACATCGCCGGCGACGACGGCCAGTTGATCAACGACGGCAAGCTGTTCGTGTTCACCACCCGTCCTGACACCATCATGGGCGTGACCTTCTGCGCCGTGGCCGCCGAGCACCCGCTGGCCGCCCACGCCGCGCAAAACAAGCCGGAACTGCAGGCCTTCATCGCCGAATGCAAGATGGGCTCCGTGATCGAAGCCGACATGGCGACGATGGAGAAGAAGGGCATGCCGACCGGCCTGTTCGTGACCCACCCGATCACCGGCGAGCAAGTGGAAGTCTGGATCGGCAACTACGTCCTGATGACCTACGGCGACGGCGCCGTGATGGGCGTGCCGGCGCACGACGAGCGCGATTTCGCCTTCGCCAAAAAATACAATCTGCCGATCAAGCAGGTGATCGCCGCCGAAGGCCAGAGCTACAGCGACGACGCCTGGCAGGAATGGTACGGCGACAAGGCCGTCTCGGTGGTCACCAACTCCGGCAAGTACGACGGCCTGCGCTACACCGAAGCGCTGGAAGCCATTGCCGCCGACCTGGCCGCCAAGGGCCTGGGCGAGAAGAAGACCACCTTCCGCCTGCGCGACTGGGGCATTTCGCGCCAGCGCTACTGGGGCACCCCGATCCCGATGATCCACTGCGAATCCTGCGGCTCGGTGCCGGTGCCTGAGAAGGACCTGCCGGTGGTGCTGCCGGAAGACTGCGTGCCGGACGGCACCGGCAACCCGCTGAACAAGCATGAAGCCTTCCTCAAGTGCGACTGCCCGAAATGCGGCAAGCCGGCGCGCCGCGAGACCGACACCATGGACACCTTCGTCGACTCGTGCTGGTACTACATGCGCTATACCTCGCCGGGTTCCGACCAGGCGATGATCGACGCGCGCAACGACTACTGGATGCCGATGGACCAGTACATCGGCGGCATCGAGCACGCCGTGCTGCACCTGCTGTACGCGCGCTTCTGGACCAAGGTGATGCGCGACTTCGGCCTGGTCAAGTTCGACGAGCCGTTCACCAACCTGCTGACCCAGGGCATGGTGCTGAACGAGACCTACTACCGCGAAGAAGCCTCCGGCAAGAAGCACTGGTTCAACCCGGACGACGTGACCCTGACCACCGACGACCGCGGCCGCCCTGTATCGGCCGTGCTGAAGGCCGACGGCCAGCCGGTCAGCCTGGGCGGCATCGAGAAGATGTCCAAGTCCAAGAACAACGGCATCGACCCGCAGGTGCAGATCGAGCAGTACGGCGCCGACACCGCGCGCCTGTTCACCATGTTCGCATCGCCGCCTGAGCAGACCCTGGAATGGTCCGGCTCCGGCGTGGAAGGCGCCAACCGCTACCTGAAGCGCGTGTGGAACTTCGGCTTCGCCCAGCGCGACGCCATCCGCGCCGCCGGTTCGCCGCTGGCTGCCGCTGCCGCCACCGACGACGGCAAGGCGCTGCGCCGCGAAGTGCACAAGGTGCTGCAGCAGGCCGACTACGACATCAAGCGCATCCAGTACAACACCGTGGTGTCGGCCTGCATGAAGATGCTCAACACGCTGGAGTCGGCCAAGGGCGTCGAGCCGGCCGTGCTGGCCGAAGGCTACGCCATCTTCCTGCGCCTGCTGAATCCCGTGGCGCCGCACATCACCCACGTGCTGTGGCAGGAAATGGGTTACGCCGGCGACATCCTGGACGCAGCCTGGCCGCAGGTCGACCCGGCTGCGCTGGAGCAGTCCGAGATCGAGCTGATGATCCAGGTGAACGGCAAGCTGCGCGGCTCGGTGAAAGTGCCGAAGGCCGCCGACAAGGCCGCCATCGAAGCGGCCGCGCTGGCCGAGGAAAGCGTGCAGAAGTTCCTGGAAGGCGCGCCGAAGAAGGTCATCGTGGTACCGGGCAAATTGGTCAATATCGTGGTGTAAGGCAAAGATGACGACGACTCTGAACTCCCGCGGCGCGCTGCGCCGCTCCCTGCTGGCGCTGGCCGCGCTGGGCGTAGCGGCCGTGGCCACCGGCTGCGGCTTCCACCTGCGCGGCTCCGGCGGTACCTACACGCTGCCGTTCAACGCCATGTATGTGGGCTTGCCGGAGTCGTCGCCGCTGGCGATTGAACTGAAGCGCAATATCCGCGTCAACGGCCACACCAGCGTGGTGGCCAGCAAGACCGAGGCCGATGGCGTGATCGAAGTGCTGACCAACCCGGAAAAGACCCGCACCAAGTCGATCCTGTCCCTGAACAGCAATGGCCGCGTGCGCGAATACCTGCTCAGCTACAACATCGTATTCCGCGTGACCGACAAGGCCGGCACCGAACTGCTGGCGCCGACCCAGATCACGCTGGGCCGCCCGATCACCTTCAGCGAAACCCAGCTCCTGGCCAAGGAGCAGGAAGAAGCCTTGCTGTACAAGGACATGCAGGCCGACCTGGTGCAGCAGATGATGCGCCGCATGGCTGCCATCAAGCTGGGCAGCCCGGCGCCGGCGCCGACCCCGTCCGGCGTGCTGCCGGGCGTGCTGTCGGCGCCCGACGTGACCGCCCCTACCGCGCCGTCCGCGCCGCCGGTCCGCTAAAGGCGCGCCATGCAGTTGCGCGCCGACGCCCTCGACCAGCACGTCGCCAGGACGCTGGCCCCGCTGTACGTGATCACCAGCGACGAGCACTTGCTGGCGCTGGAAGCGGCCGACAAGATCCGCCGCGCCGCCCGCGCGCAAGGCTATTCCGAGCGCGACGTGCTGACCGTCGAGCGCAACTTCAAGTGGGGCGAGCTGCTGGCCGCCAACCAGGCCATGAGCCTGTTCGGCGACAAGAAGCTGATCGAGCTGCGCATCCCGTCCGGCAAGCCGGGCAAGGATGGCGGCGCCGCCCTGCAGGCTTACGCCAAGGATCTATCCCCCGACAACCTGACGCTGATCACCCTGCCCAAGCTGGACTGGCAGACGCAGAAGGCGGCGTGGGTGGCGGCCTTGCAGCAGGCCGCCGTGTACATCGACATCCCGAACATCGAGCGCAATGCGCTGCCGGGATGGATTGCGAACCGCCTTGCCGCACAAGGGCAAAGCGCGGAGCGCGCCAGCCTGGACTTCATCGCCGACCGCGTCGAAGGCAACCTGCTGGCGGCACACCAGGAAATCCAGAAACTCGGCTTGCTGCACGAGCCGGGCAAGCTGGCCCACGAGCAGGTGCAGGATGCCGTGCTCAACGTGGCGCGCTACGACGTGTTCAAGCTGTCCGAAGCCATGCTCTCCGGCGACACCGCGCGCCTGATCCGCATGCTGGAAGGCTTGAAAGGCGAAGGCGAAGCGCTGCCGCTGGTTTTGTGGGCCGTCTCCGAAGAAATCCGCACGCTGCTAAAATTAAAGGCAGGCATGGCCCAGGGCCGTCCGCTGCCGGCGCTCCTGAAGGAATACCGCATCTGGGGCCCGCGCGAACGGCTGATGGAGCCGGCGCTGCGCCGCATCTCGCTGCCCACGCTGGAAGCGGCGATGCAGCAGGCCGCCCAGGTCGACCGCATGGTCAAGGGCCTGCGCGCCAAGGCGTTCGCCGGCGACCAGTGGGACGCCATGCTGCAATTGGCTTTGCGCGTCGCAAGAGGATAACGAATTAGGATGAATGCGATGGACATCAAGCAGTACATGCAAGACATCGGCCAACGCGCCCGCGCCGCCTCGCGCGGCATGGCGCGCGCCGACAGCGCCACCCGCAACAAGGCGCTGGAACTGATCGCCGCCGCCATCGAGCGCGAGGCGCCGGCCCTGCGCGCCGCCAACGAGCAGGACCTGGCCGCCGCGCGCGCCGCCGGCCTGGCGCCGGCCATGCTGGACCGCCTGGCGCTGACCGACAAGGCCATTGCCACCATGGTGGAAGGCCTGCGCCAGATCGTCTCGCTGCCGGACCCGGTGGGCGAAATCTCGAACGTGAAGATCCGCCCGTCCGGCATCCAGGTGGGCCAGATGCGCGTGCCGCTGGGCGTGATCGGCATCATCTACGAAGCGCGCCCCAACGTGACGGTGGACGCGGCCGGCCTGTGCATCAAGAGCGGCAACGCCACCATCCTGCGCGGCGGCTCGGAAGCGATCCACTGCAACCGCGCCCTGGCCAAGCTGGTCGCCGAAGGCCTGCAAGGCGCCGGCCTGCCGGCTGACGGCGTGCAGGTGGTCGACACCACCGACCGCGCCGCCGTCGGCTTTCTCATCACCATGCCGCAGTACGTCGACGTCATCGTGCCGCGCGGCGGCAAGGGCCTGATCGCGCGCCTGATGGAAGAAGCCACGGTGCCGATGATCAAGCACCTGGACGGCATCTGCCACGTCTACATCGACGCCAAGGCCGATATGGCCAAGGCGCTCGACATCGGCTTCAACGCCAAATGCCACCGCTACGGCACCTGCAACACCATGGAAACGCTGCTGGTGGCGCGCGCCATCGCCGCCGACGTGCTGCCGCAGCTGGCGCAGCGCTACGCCACCGAGAAAGTCGAGCTGCGCGCCGACGCGGAAAGCTACGCCATCCTGGCCGCTGCCGGCTACCCGCACCTGGCGCACGCCAGCGAAGAAGACTGGGCCACCGAATACCTGGCGCCGATCCTGGCGGTGCGCGTGGTGGACGGGCTGGACGCCGCCATCGAGCACTGCAACACCTGGTCCTCCAAGCACACCGAGGCCATCGTCACCGAGGATTACTCGGCCGCGATGCGCTTCCTGCGCGAAGTCGATTCCTCGTCGGTGATGATCAACGCCTCGACGCGCTTTGCCGACGGCTTCGAATACGGCCTGGGCGCCGAGATCGGCATTTCCAACGACAAGCTGCACGCGCGCGGCCCGGTCGGCCTGGAAGGCCTGACTTCCCTCAAATACGTGGTGTTCGGCCACGGCGAAACAAGAAAATAAACATGCTCTGGATCAAAGCGCTGCATATCGTCTTCATCGTGTCCTGGATGTCCGGGCTGTTCTACCTGCCGCGCATTTTCGTCAACCTGGCGATGGAAACGCCGGGCCCGACGACCGAACGGCTGCTGACGATGGCGCGCAAGCTGTACCGCTTCACCACCATGCTGGCGCTGCCGGCGGTGGTGTTCGGCATCTGGCTGGTGGTGCTGCAATACGGCGCGAAGATGCCGGGCTGGCTGCACGCCAAGCTGTTCTTCGTGTTCCTGCTGCTGGGCTACCACCACGCCTGCGGCTCGCTGCTGAAGAAATTTGAACGCGGCGCCAATGCGCGCGGCCATGTGTTTTACCGGTGGTTCAATGAAGTGCCGGTCTTGATGTTGCTGGCGATCGTCATCCTGGTGGTCGTCAAGCCTTTCTAAACCGGTAAACCGGTGTCTGACCCGCAGGGTCAGACACCGAAGTGCCGGTTTTGATTTTTACAACGGATAAAGGGTCCCCCAAAATGCCATCCTATTTCTGCCCATGCCCGCGCGGCCTGGAAGCCGCCCTGGCGGAAGAACTGACCGAAATCGCGGCCATGAGCCCGACCATGAAGGTCCACAACCAGGTCCCCGGCGGCGTGCACGCCTCCGGCGACCTGTACGACGCCTACCGCATCAACCTGCACTCGCGCATCGCCTCGCGCGTCTTGATGCGCATGGGCGTGTGCCACTACCAGAACGAAAACGACATCTACGACCTGGTGCTGGGCCAGCCGTGGGAAGAGTGGTTCGGCATCCACCACACCATCCGGGTCGACGTCACCGCCATCAAGTCGCCCCTGAAGTCGCTGGAATTCACCACGCTGAAGATCAAGGACGCCGTGTGCGACCGCTTCCGCGACATGTACGGCAAGCGCCCCTCGGTCAACACGCGCGAGCCGGACATGCGCATCTTCGGCTTCCTCGACCAGCGCCAGTTCATGGTGTATCTGGACACCTCGGGCGAAGCGCTGTTCAAGCGCGGCTGGCGCAGCGAAACGGGCGACGCCCCGCTGCGCGAAAACCTGGCCGCCGGCCTGCTGCGCGTCTCCGGCTGGAAGCCGGGCGTGCCGCTGTTCGACCCGATGTGCGGCTCCGGCACCATCCTGTGCGAAGCGGCGCAGATGGTGCAGGGCATCCCGCCCGGTGCCCGCCGCCGCTTCGCCTTCGAGAAATTCCACGACTTCGACCCCGAGCCGTGGCAGAAGATGAAGACCGACTTCAAGCCCAACCCGCTGCCGACCGAACCGACCATTTTCGGCTCCGACATTTCCGGCGACATGGTGGCGATGGCGCGCCACAACCTGAAGAGCGCCGGCATCCTGTTCGAGGTGCCGCTCAAGCAGATCGAAGCGCAGCAGGTGCAGGCGCCGACCAAGGAGCCCGGCATCCTCTTGACCAACCCGCCGTACGGCGAGCGGATCGGCGTGCGCGGCGACGCCAGCCTGGAAGAAGACGAGCTGGCGAAAAGCTTCTACAGCGCGTTTTCCACCACCCTCAAGCAGCGCTTCTCCGGCTGGACCGCCTACCTGTTCACCGCCGACCTGGGCCTGCCGAAGATGCTGCGCCTGAAAGAATCGCGCAAGACGCCGTTCTTCAACGGCGCGCTGGAATGCCGCCTGTTCCGCTTCGACATGGTGGCCGGCTTCAACCGCAAGCCGGCGGCCGACGCGCCCGCCAGCGAGTAAGGGCGGAACGGCGTAGAATGCCCCGATGCTTTCTACGCCTACTCCGCCGCCGCCCGACGCCCCAGCCGCAATCCCCGAGCCGGAGGCGCCGCAGCGAAAGCCGCTGGGGCCGGGCGCCCTGGCGGCGGTCCTTGCCAGCCTGTCGATGCTGGGCCCCTTCTCGATTGACGCCTACCTCCCCGCCTTCCCCAATATCCAGGCCACGCTGCATGCGACGCCGATCGAAGTCCAGCAATCGCTGACGGCCTATATGCTGGCCTTTGCCGGCATGGTGCTGTGGCATGGCGCCCTGTCGGACGCCTTCGGCCGGCGCAACGTGATCCTGGTGTCGCTGGTAGCCTTCCTGCTCGGCACCGTGGGCTGCGCCGCCGCCCATTCGGTGCAGTACCTGTGGTTCTTCCGCGTGCTGCAGGGCGTGTCGGCCGGCGCCGGCGTGGTGGTCGGCCGCGCCATCATCCGCGACCTGTACGCCGATGCCGCCGCCGCGCGCTTGCTGTCGCTGGTGACCATGATCTTCTCCATCGCGCCGGCCGTGGCGCCGGTGCTGGGCGGCTTCATCGTCAAGTATTCGGACTGGCGCACCATCTTCCTGGCGCTGGCCGGCTACACGGTGCTGCTGTTCATCGTCTGCTACCGGCGCCTGCCCGACACGCTGCCGCGCGACAAGCGGCAGCCGTTCAACCCGCGCTACCTGTGGCGCAACTACAAGTCCATCCTGTCCTCGCCGCTGTTCCACCTGAAGACCGGGGTGGTGGCCTTCAACTTCGCCGGCCTGTTCCTGTACATCACGGCCGCGCCGGTGGCGCTGCCGGCCCACCTGCACCTAGGCCCCGAGCAGTTTGCCTGGCTGTTCGTGCCGGCCGTTTCCGGCATCTTCCTCGGCGCGCTGGCCGCCAACCGCATCGCCGGCAAGACCAGCTTTGCGCGCCAGATCGGCATCGGCTTTTGCTTCCTGATCGCGGCCGCCACCGTCAACGTCGGCTACCACCTGCTGGCCGGGCCGGCGCTGCCGTGGAGCGTGCTGCCGCTGTTCTTCTACACCTTTGGCATGTCGATGGCGGCGCCGGCCGCCACCCTGCTGGCGCTCGACCTGTTCCCCCACATCCGCGGCACGGTGGCCTCGGTGCAATCGTTCGCCACCACCTTGCTGGGCGCCCTGGTGGCCGGGGTGCTGGCGCCGCTGGCCTCGCATTCCTTCCTGTGGCTAGCGCTGGGCCAGCTGGCGCTGACCCTGGCCGCGCTCGGGCTATGGTTGACGGCGCGCGCACTACGGCGCAAGATAGTGCCTATTTGAAAATATTGTTGGTACAAAGTAAATGACTGCCAATAGTGTAGTTCTTTCTACACAAATGCATTTTATTGCCGTCAGAAATTTGTATTGCTGCTAAGTTATAGTATATTTATGCCAATTGCGTAGTCGGTTGCAAGCCGGAATAAAGCCGGCAACACCCCGCAATTCGAGGATTTGGATCGCCCAGAATGCAACATCCCGAACAAGATATCCGCAATCGCTTGCTGATCGCGCGGCTGCCCGCCATGCCGCAGATCCTGATCAAGCTGATTGAGCTCCTGCAAGCCGACGATGCCGGCATGCCGGAGCTGGCTGCACTGATCGCCAAGGATGCCGGGATGGCCAGCAAGATCCTGGCCGTGGCCAACAGCTCGGCCTACCAGCGGCACAGCCGCTCGGTCAGCCTGGAGCAGGCCCTGGTCTCGCTCGGCACCGACATGATCAAGACGCTGGTGATTTCCGAGTCGGTGTTCCAGACCTTCAGCAACTTCCCGCACAGCGGCAGCACCGACTTGCGCGCCTTCTGGAAAGGCTCGCTGACCACGGCCGTCATCGCGCGCGACATCGCGCGCGCGCTCGACTACCCGCACGTGGAAGAAGCCTACCTGGCCGGCCTGCTGCACAATGTCGGCCGCCTGGCGCTATTGGCCACCGCGCCCAAGGAATACGCCTACAACTTCACCGCGCGCGACGACGAAGAGCTGTGCGCGGTGGAGCAGCGCACGCTGGAAATCACCCACGCCGAAGCGGGCGCCTGGCTGATCGAGCGCTGGAACCTGGACTCCTTCCTGGCCGACTCGGTGCTGTACCACCACGAGCCGGCGCCGCGCCTGGAAGCGGCGCATCCTTTGATCCGCATCGTGCGCCTGGCGCACCAGCTGTGCTACCACGCCGACGCGCCGCAGGCGGCCGCCGAAGCGGGCGCCCTGTGCGGGGTCGAGGACGACCAGCTGGACGCCTTCGTCAAGTCGGCCGCGCGGCAGGTGGCGCGTGCTGCCGAAGCGCTGGGCATCGAGCTGGCCGGCGCCGACGACGTGCCGGCGCCGCCCGCCGCCGCGCCCGTGCCGGCCGACCCGGTGCAGGCGCGCCTGTCGGAAGAAGTGCGCAATATGGTGCTGGTGCAGGAGATGGGCCAGAGCTTCGCGCGCCAGCAGGGCGAGGGCGCCATGCTGGACGCCATGACGCGTTCGGCGCGCATCCTGTTCGACCTGGAAACCACGGTGATGCTGCTGGAGAGCCCGACCGGCCACGCGCTGCAGGGCGCCGGCAGCGGCGAAGCGCAGCAGCGCCTGGCCGAATTTGCCGTGCCCCTCAACAAGCCCGGCCTGCTGGCCGATGCCGCCAACGGCCGCCAGCTGGCCTTTGCCGCCCGCGCCGGCGCCGCGGCCGGCGGCGCCGCGGCCGGCCTCGGCATCGCCGAAGAGCAGCTGTTCCGCATCATCGGCAGCGAAGCGCTGGTATGCCTGCCGCTGGTGGCCGGCCAGCGCTGCCTGGGCATGATCGTGGGCGGGGTGCCGGCCTGGCAGCTGCCGCTGCTGCAAAAAAAGGCGCGCTTCCTGCAAGCCTTCGGCAGCCAGGCCGCCAATGCGCTGGAGACCGCGCTGTCCGAGCGCGGCCACGCGCGGCGCCAGCTGGCCCATGTGGCCGAGGAATACCGGGAAGCGTCGCGGCGCGTGGTGCACGAGGTGAACAACCCGCTGTCGATCATCAAGAACTACCTGTCGGTGCTGGACGCCAAGCTGGCGCGGCGCGAGCCGGTGGTGTCCGAGATGTCGATCCTGAACGAGGAAATCGACCGCGTCGGCCACCTGATCAACGGCCTGGCCGACCTGCAGCCCTCGGACGGCGGCTGCGTGACCAATGTGGCCTGCGTGGTGGAAGACGTGCTGCGCCTGTTCCGCGCCACCGACTTCCTGCCCGCTTCGGTGCAGGTCGTCACGCGCATGCAGGACGGCCCGCAGGAAATCGACGGCGACGCCGACCTGCTCAAGCAGGTGCTGGTCAACCTGGTCAAGAACGCCATCGAAGCGCAGCCGAACGGCGGGCGCATCGAGCTGGCCAACCGCGGCCTGGTCAACCGCGAGCGGCGGCTGTACGTCGAGCTGGTGGTGGCCGACGCCGGCCCCGGCCTGGCACCGGAAGTGCTGGCCAACCTGTTTGCCGCCGTCAAGAGCAGCAAGGAAGGCAAGCACCACGGCCTCGGCCTGTCCATCGTGCACAGCCTGGTCAAGAAGATGCACGGCATGATCAGTTGCCGCAGCGGCGCCAACGGCACCTCGTTTGAACTCCTGTTGCCGGCCCGCGGCAGCACCAGCCAGCTCGCCCCGGTGCAGGCGCGCGGCGTGGTCGATTCGCTATAAGGCCCGCATGAACCCGCTCATCCCGACGCCCGCCAACCCGGCACCGGAATTCCAGCCGCGCCTGCTGCTGGTCGACGACGAGCCGCGCCTGCTGTCGTCGCTGTACGAGCTGCTGCGCGTGCAGGACAGCTACCAGCTGGTCACCGCCAGCAGCGGCGCCGAAGCGCTGGCGCACCTGAGCCGCCAGCAATTCGACCTGCTGCTGCTGGACCTGCGCCTGCCCGACATGAGCGGGCACGACATCATGGACTTCGTCAACGCGCGCGAGATCGACTGCGACGTGATCGTGATGAGCGGCGAAGCCGGCATCGAGGCCGCCATCGGCGCCCTGAAGCGCGGCGCCTACGACTACCTGCGCAAGCCGTACAACCCGCCCGAGCTGCTCAAGACGGTGGAAAACGCGCTGCAAAAGCGCCGCCTGGCGGTGGACAACACGCGCATCGCGCAGCGCCTGGAAAACTCGGAAAAGATGTACCGCTACCTGGTGGACAGCTCGCCCGACATCATCTATACCCTGAACCACGAGGGCTGCTTCACCTTCGTCAACGACCGCGCCTACCAGTTGCTGGGCTATTCGCGCGAAGAGCTGATCGGCAGCCACTATTCGGTGCTGGTGCACGAGGAAGACCAGGAGCGCGCGCGCTACGTGTTCAACGAGCGCCGCGTCGACGAACGCGCCTCGCGCAACGTGGAGCTGCGCCTCAAATGCAACAACAGCGCCGCCGGCGATCGCACCTTCAGCAACACCCTGATGACGATTTCGCTCAACGCGATCGGCATGCACGTGCCGGGCGAGGAAGTGGCGCGCCACGAATTCTTCGGCACCTACGGCGTGGCGCGCGACATCACCGACCGCAAGCGGGCCGAGGAGATGATCTCCTACCAGGCCTACCACGACATCCTGACCGACCTGCCCAACCGCATCCTGTTCAAGGACCGCCTCGGGCTGGCCGTGATCCAGGCCAAGCGCAAGCTGGCCGAGCTGGCCGTGATGTTCATCGACCTCGACCGCTTCAAGCTGGTCAACGACACGCTGGGCCACGTCAAGGGCGACGAGCTGCTGCAGCAGGCCGCGCGGCGCCTGAAGGAATGCCTGCGCAAGGGCGACACGCTGGCGCGCCATTCCGGCGACGAATTCACCATCGTGCTGCCCGAGCTGCGCGACCGCGCCGACGCCCGGGCCATTGCCGACAAGTTCCAGGAAGCGCTGCAGGCGCCGTTCGACCTGGACGGCCACGTGGTGCACATCTCGGCCTCGATCGGCATTGCCGTCTACCCGAGCGACGGCGACTCGATCGAAGAGCTGCTGCGCCACGCCGACATCGCCATGTACCAGGTCAAGGCGCAGGGCAAGAACGGCCACAGCTTCTACCACGCCTCGATGCAGGACATGTCGCACCAGAAGATCGCGCTGGAGCAGTCGCTGCGCAAGGCGCTGGAAAACAACGAGCTGGAAATGTACTACCAGCCGCAGGTCGACATGGCCAGCGGCCGCATCATCGGCGCCGAAGGCCTGATGCGCTGGAACCACCCGACGCGCGGCCTGCTGTCGGCCGGCGAGTTCCTGCCGTTCGCCGAGGAAAACGGCCTGATGCTGCCGATCTCGGACTGGATGATCGGCGCGCTGTGCCGCGACCTCTTGCTGTGGAACGCGGCCGGCGCCGACAATATCCGCCTGTCGCTGAACCTGTCGCCGCAATACCTGGACCGCGGCGACTTCTTCGAGAAGATGCGCAATGCGCTGGCGCGCTACCAGATTTCGCCGGCGCAGATCGAAGTCGAGATCACCGAGAACATCTGCATCCGCAACCCGCAGTACGCGATCGACCAGTTGAACAAGCTGTGCCAGCTGGGCGTGTCGGTGGCCATCGACGATTTCGGCACCGGCTACTCCTCGCTGTCCTACCTGCACCGCTTCCCGATCCACACCATCAAGATCGACCAGAGCTTCGTCAAGGAGATCCACGACGAGCATGGCCACTATCCGGTGATCCTGGCCATCATCTCGATCGCGCGCGGCCTGGGCCTGCACCTGGTGGCCGAAGGGGTGGAGACCGAGGTGCAGGCGCGCTACCTGGCCGCCAACGGCTGCGCCACCATGCAGGGCTACCTGTACTACCGTCCCATCGCGCTGACCGCGTTCATGGCAGCGCTGGCGGCACAGAACCAGGCCGACGCGCCGGCTGCCGCCATCCCGGCCGGCCTGCGCGTGGCCAGCCAGGCGTAGCCATCGATGCCAGGTCGCGCACCCACCGCAGCTGCCGCCGGCGGCACGCCGGCGCCCGAGGCGCACTACGTGGCGGAATTCCTGCGCGTGCGCCAGCTGGCCGAACGCGGCGTGGCCAATGCCCAGCACAGCCTGGGCTTCATGTATTTCAACGGCCAGGGCGTGGCGCAAAGCTACGAGCTGGCCGTGGCCTGGTACCGCCAGGCCGCCAACGCGGGCCTGGAGCACGCGCAATACAACCTGGGCGTGATGTTCCAGAAAGGGCTGGGCGTCGACGTCGATTTCGCCGAAGCGGCGCACTGGTACCAGCTGGCAGCCGAGCAAGGCTATGCCGCCGCGCAGTACAACCTGGGCTGGCTGTACGCCAAGGGCCAGGGCGTGCCGCACGATACCGAGCAGGCGCGCCACTGGTTCGCCAAGGCCGCCGACCAGGGCGACCCCGGCGCGCAGAACAACCTGGGCATGATGTACGACAGCGGCCGCGGCGTGCCGCAGGATTTTGCGCAGGCGATCATGTGGTACCGCAAGGCCGCCGACCAGGGCTATGCGCGCGCCCAGTTCAACCTCGGCCTGCGCTACGACAACGGGCAGGGCGTGGCGCAGGACGGCAAGCAGGCGCTGGGCTGGTTCCGCAAGGCCGCCGAGCAGGGCTATGCCGCCGCCCAGTTCAACCTCGCACTGCGCTACGACAAGGGGCAGGACGTGCCGCCGGACGCCGCGCGCGCCATCAAGTGGTACACGCTGGCGGCCGAACAGGACCACGTCAGCTCGCAGTTCAACCTGGCCCTGGTCTACGACAACGGCAACGGCGTGCCGCGCGACGAGGCGCAGGCGCTGAAATGGTACCGCCGCGCCGCCGAACTGGGACACGCCGGCGCGCAGAACAACCTGGGCCAGCGCTACGACCACGGCCAGGGCGTGGCGCAGGACCGGCGCGCAGCGGCGCACTGGTACCGCAAGGCGGCCGAAGCGGGCCACCCGGCCGCGCAATACCACCTCGCGCTGCTGTACGAACAGGGCGAGGGCGTGCCGCGCGACCAGCAGGAAGCCATCTTCTGGTACCGCAAGGCGGCCGACCAGGGCCACCTGCGCGCGCAGTTCGACCTTGGCCTGCGCTATGAAACGGGGCAGGGCGTGCCGCAGGATGGGCGCAAGGCGCTGGCCTGGTTCCGCCGCGCCGCCGAGCAGGATTACGTGGCCGCGCAATACATGCTGGGCCAGATGCACGACCGCGACGACGGCCCCGCGCCCGACCTGGCGCTGGCCAACGCCTGGTACCACAAGGCCGCCGCGCAAGGGCACGCGCTGGCCTGCTTCACGCTTGGCCTGCGCTACGACAACGGCCAGGGCCTGGCGCGCGACTTCGGGCAGGCGCTGTCCTGGTACCTGGCCGCGGCGCGCCAGGGCCACGGCCGCGCCCAGCTCAATGCCGGCCTGATGTTCCTGTCCGGCCAGGGCACGCCAGCGGACGCCGAACAGGCCTGGCGCTGGCTGTCGCTGGCCGAGCGCAACGGCCAGCCCGGCGCCGCGCGCCACCTCGCCACGGCCGCCGCCCGCCTCGCCCCGCAGCAACTGGCCGCCCTGCGCGCCGCCCCCGAACTACTTCCTGCATAAAAGTCGGGGTCAGGACTGGCAAACGGACACGGGCTCAAGCGCCAGCGCTTGAGCCCGTGTCC
>CAMLSG010000080.1 GCA_946482635.1 uncultured Duganella sp. | reverse complement strand
CGGTAGATGATTTCGCCCTGCTGTGGGCGGTAGACGCCGTTGATCACGTTCAGCATCGAGCTCTTGCCCGCGCCGTTCGGGCCGATAATGGCGCGGATTTCGTGCTCGCGCACGTCGAAGGAGATATTGGTCAGCGCCTTCACCCCGCCGAATGACAGCGAGATATTGCGCAAGTCCAGGATCACGTCGCCGATCTTGCGGCCAGCCGTGATGGCTTCCGGTTCATTCATTTGCATGGTGGCTTCCCCGCTTATGCTGCCTTGAGGTCCATGATCCGAAGGTCGGCTGCCACCATGCCGGTGCGCCCATCCTCGAATTTGACCTGGGTTTCGATGTATTGCGAAGCTTTGCCGCCGTACAGCGCCTCGATCAGCACCGCATATTTCTCGGCGATGAACTTGCGGCGCACTTTGCGGGTGCGGGTCAGTTCATCATCGTCAGGGTCGAGCTCCTTGTGCAACACCAGGAACCGGTGGACCTGGGTGTCCGCCATCAAGGCCTCCTGTGCCAGGTCGGCATTCACCTTTTCCACGCACTCCTTGACCAGCGCGTAGGTCTGTTCGTGGGCAGCCAAGTCGGTATAGCCCGAGTAGGCGATGCCGCGCCGTTCGGCCCAGTTGCCGACCGCCTCCATGTCGATGTTGATAAAGGCGGTGACCTTGTCGCGTTCATGGCCAAAAGCCACGGCCTCCTTGATGAAGGGGAAGAACTTCAGTTTGTTTTCGATGTAGTTTGGCGCGAAGATGGCGCCGTTGTTCATCTTGCCCACGTCCGCTGCGCGGTCGATGATGCGCAGGTGGCCGTCGTTGTCGAAGATGCCGGCGTCGCCGGTGTGGAAGTAGCCTTCGCCGTCTATGGCTTCGGCTGTCGCGTCAGGGCGCTTGTAATAGCAGTGCATCAAAGTCGGAGACTTGACCAGCACTTCGCCGTTCTGTGCCAGTTTCACTTCCACGCCCGGCGCCGGCTTGCCGACGGAATCGAACTTGATTTCGCCGTCCGGCTGCAGGCAGATGTAAGCGCAAGTCTCGGTGGAGCCGTAGAACTGCTTCAGGTTGACGCCAATCGAGCGATAGAAGCGGAACAGGTCGGGCCCGATTGCGGCACCCGCCGTGTAGGCGACACGGATGCGCGACATGCCCAGCACATTGCGCAGCGGCCCATACACCAGAGCATTGCCGATGGCATAGCTGATGCGGTCGCCCAGTGGCACCTGTTTGCCGTCCAGGATGTCCGAGCCGACGCGGCGTGCGACGTCCATGAAGTGATGGAACATCTTGCGCTTGATGGTGCCCGCATCTTCCATGCGGATCATCACTTGCGTCAGCATGTTTTCGAAAATGCGCGGCGGCGCGAAGTAGTAGGATGGACCGATTTCGCGCAGGTCGGTGGTCACGGTGTCTGACGATTCGGGGCAATTGACGGTAAAGCCAGCGGTCAGCGCCTGCGCGAACGAGAACAGGCAGTCGCCCACCCAGGCCATCGGCAGGTAGGACAACACGTTCTCTTCGTCGGTCAGCTTGTCGAAGCCGATGCCGCCAACGGCAGCCGACAGCAGGGCCTTGTGGGTCTGGCACACGCCCTTCGGCTTGCCCGTGGTGCCGGAGGTGTACAGGATGATGGCGTTATCGCTTTCCTTGCCTTCAGCGATCGACGCTTCATAAAAGCCGGGATGCGCCTTGTCGTACTCGCGCCCCAGCTCCTGCAGGCGGGCATAGGACATCAGCTGCTGGTGCGTGTAATTGCGCATGCCCCGTTCATCTTCATAGGCAATGTGCTTGATGTTCGGGCACTGGTCGCACAGGTCGAGCAGCTTGTCGACCTGCTCCTGGTCTTCCACGATGGCGTACGCGATTTCGGCGTTCTCCAGCACGAAGGACATGTCGGCTGCCGGCGCGTCCTGGTACATCGGCACCGGCACGCCGCCCAGGCATTGCGCCGCCAGCATCGACCAGTACAGTCGGGGCCTGTTGTCGCCGATGATGGCCAGGTTCATGCCGCGCTGGAAGCCGATTGCAGCCAGCCCGCAAGCCAGCGCGCGCACCTCGGCATTCACCTGCTGCCAGTCCCAGGTTTGCCAGATGCCCAGGTCCTTTTCGCGGAACGCAGGCTTGTGCGGCCGCTCCTTGCCATGCTGAAGCAGCCTGCGAGGGAAGGTCGTCAGATTATCCTGCACGGTGTCTCCTTGGTTTTTTAGCTGCGCTTTTTTAGATGTGATGCGCTTTTTGTGTGATGATATTAGCGTGAGCTATGTCGCAAAGTTGTCATTTCAAAGACAATTCGACGACTTTTGATGGTGCGACGCAACAACATGAAAACAGAACCGAGCCTGATTGAAGCCATACGCAGTTCCACCTGGGCGCCTGTGCTCACTGCGGAGCAGCTGGCGCGCGTAGAGGCTACCTGCTATGAGGAGTTCATCCCCAAAGGCGGCTTCGTTTGCCATAAAGGCGAAATTGTCGATAATTGGATCGGCATTATTTCGGGCATGGTGAAAATGAATAATTTTTCCCCAAACGGAAAAAGCGTCACATTTACTGGCGTGCCGCCTGGCGGCTGGTTTGGCGAAGGTTCATTACTCAAAGATGAACGCCGCCGATATGACGCCATGACACTGCGTGATAGCCGCATCGCGCGCATGCCTGCCATCACATTTCACTATCTGCTCGAGAATAGCCTACCCTTCACCCGCTTCCTCTTGATGCAGCTCAACGAACGTTTGGGTCAGTTCATCGGCATGGTGGAAAACGAGCGCTTGCTGGACCCCGACACGCGCGTTGCACGCTGCCTTGCGTCACTATTTAATTCCCACCTGTATCCCGGCATCGAGCGGCTGGTGCAGATTTCGCAGGAAGAAGTCGGCCTGCTGTCGGGTTCTTCACGCCAACGCGCCAACCAGGCCCTGCAGCTGCTTGAAAAACAGGGCCTGTTGCGCGTGGACTACGGCGGCATCCGCATCCTCGACCTCGACGGCTTGCGTCGCTTCGAAGCCTGAAAATCGTGCAGCGTGCGCTGCCACTGATGAGTAGAATGAATTTTCATATTCATCACTTCAGTGGAGTTTGCCATGCGTTCGCTGCCTGCCCTCTTGCTGTTGGTATTGTCTCTGTGCGTCTCGGCTTCGGCGCAAGCTGCAAAGCCATATGAGTTCTATGTGGTGGGAGACCCCACTAATGTGACGCGGCCGCAGCCGGCGCAGCCTTCGCTGGTGC
This sequence comes from uncultured Duganella sp., assembly GCA_946482635.1. The sequence continues at coordinate 17,875 of CAMLSG010000080.1, read as the reverse complement.
TGATGGGCGGAGGAACGGATGTGGACGACGCATTCCGCTGGATGATCCAGAAAGCAGGTGGCGGCAATTTCGTGGTGATCCGCGCCACGGGAACGGATGCCTATAACCCCTATATCTACGCATTTGGCAATGGCGTCACTTCGGTTGAAACCCTGATCATCCCGAACCGCGCAGCAGCCAACGATCCGTTTGTGCTTGAGCGCGTGCGCAACGCCGAAGCATTGTGGATCGCCGGTGGCGACCAGGCCAATTACTGGAACGACTGGAAAGATACCCCGTTGCAGGCAGCCATCCAGGGACTGGCCAACAAGAATATACCGATTGGCGGCACCAGTGCCGGCCTGGCTGTGCTGAGCCAGTATGTGTTCACTGCCCTGAACGGTTCGATCACTTCGCCGCAGGCGCTCGCCAACCCTTACGACAAGGCAGTATCCCTCGGGCGCGACTTCCTTGCGCTGCCCGGCATGGGCAATATGATCACGGACATGCACCTGGACTCGCGCGATCGCATGGGACGGCTGGTAACTTTCATGGCGCGCATCGTGAACGATGGCTGGACGCCGATGACGCACGGCATTGGTGTCGACGTGGAAACTGCGCTGCTGGTGGAAAACGGCAACGCAACTCGGGTCGGCAATGGCTCTGCATATTTTCTGAACACCGTGGGGGTGCCTGAAGTCTGCAAGCCCAAGTCGCCACTGACGTATCGCAACGTCGGCGTACAGCGCCTGTCCGGCGGCGGCAGCTTCAGCCTGACCAATTGGGCTAGCTACGGGAACTCTACCGTCAACTACAACATCTCGGCCATCAAGGGCGTGCTGAGCTCGACCCAGCCAGGAGGTTCAGTTTACTAAGTAACGAGTGTTCCCGAACAGACCAGCCCATATTGCCGGGGGCATTCTGGGCGCACCTGATCTGTATCGGAGGACATCATGAATTTTCCAATCAGAACTGCGCTGGCGACATTGATTGCCCTCATCAGCGCACAAGCGTTTGCCCAGATTACGCTGTATCCGCGCGAAGGCTGGCGCGGCCGCCCGATGAGTGTCTCGAGTTCCGTCCGCGACCTGAGCACAACTGGCTTCGACAATCGCGCTTCGTCGGTCGTGGTCGAACGTGGCCGCTGGGAAGTGTGCTCGCAGCCTTACTTCCAGGGTGAGTGCAGGGTTTTGCGGCGTGGTAGTTACGAATCGCTGGAAGGCATGGGCTTGAATGACAATATCTCGTCGATTCGTGCCGTACCGCCACGCCGGCGTGTCGATGAAATGGCTTATGCCCCTGAACCGGTAGCCCAGCCAAGCTACGAATACCGGATGCGGCCGAGCGAGCGTGTGTACGAAGCCCCTATCACGTCCGCTCGCGCCGTAGTGGGGCCGCCAGAACAACGATGCTGGGTTGAGAGGCAGCAGGTTGAAGCTTCGGGCGGCAGCGGTACCGCCGGCGCCATTGCCGGCGCCCTGATCGGTGGCGTGCTGGGGCACCAGGTAGGCGGCGGTTCCGGCCGCGACCTCGCCACGGTCGGCGGCGCGATTGCCGGTGCGGCGGTCGGCTCCAATGTTGGCCGCAACGCCGGCAACCAGTACGCCCAGAACGTTCAGCGCTGCGAAGCTATCCCCAGCCGCACCCCACAATATTGGGACGTGACCTATGAATTCCGCGGCACTGAACACCGTGCCCAGCTCTCGTCGGAACCAGGCCGCACCATCACGGTCAACCGCGATGGCGTACCGCGCATGTAATTTAAGGCTGCTCGGCGAGGACGGTGTGGAATAGCTGGTTAAGGTCTGCGTTGACGTCGCTGCTCCGGAAGCGGACAACATCCGGGCGCTCGAGCCGCTCGAGTTCCGTTTCGATGAAGCGGTTCAGGCATGGGACTGGCTCGGACAGTCCCATCTCTGGAGCAGCCTTCTTCTTTTCCAGCAGCACGGCGATCGCGTCCAGCAAGTCCGTTTCGCCTTCCAGCAAGTGCAGCAGCTTATTGAACTCGATTGGTGCCGGCGTGCCATAGCGCTCCAGCCAGCGTACGGCCAGCAGCGGCCGTAGCACGTAGAAATACTTCTTTAACGGCACCATGTCGGCGCGCAAGTAGCCGCGATAATTGGTCTTGGCCATGCTGCGATAGTGGTAAGTGCCGTTTTCGCAGGAATACACTTTCGGCAGCAGTGCGCGTGCGCCGTCTGCGAAGCCGCCATGCGAGCGGTACAGGATGGGCGACTGGATCCACTCCACAAATGCAGGATTCGAGCGGCGGAACAGGCGCAAGGCCTTACGAATGTCCCAACCGTTGATGTCGATTTCATCGACGATCTTGTATTCGATGACGTCCCGCTTTTCTTCCAGGTCGACCGCGACGTACCAGTCACGCGGGTGCGCGTAAATGAAGCGCACGTCGTAATCGCTATTCGGCGAGGCAAAGCCCCAGGCGCGACTACCGGACTCTACTGCCAGCAGGACGCGCACATTGTGTTCGGCTTCCGCCGCTGCGAGCCGGCGCATGATCTCTTCGCGTATATCTTCAGGTATCAATTCACTCTCCATTGCCGCCTGAAAGCGGCGGCAGCCAGGCATTATGGCGCAATCGGGGTATGATTGCGCTATGAAAGAATCAATCAGCACAAGACTGGAAACCATGCGCGCGGCAATGCGCCGCCATCAGGTTGACGCCTGCATGGTTCCTTCCTCCGATCCCCACTTGTCCGAGTACTTGCCAGCGCGCTGGCAGGGGCGGGAATGGCTGTCGGGATTTACCGGTTCGGTCGGCACCTTCATCATTACCCAGGACTTCGCGGGCGTCTGGACGGACGGCCGTTACTGGACCCAGGCCGAAGCGGAGCTGGCCGGAAGCGGCGTCAAACTGATGAAAATTTCATCGGGCGCCAGCGTGCAGTATGTGGACTGGCTGGCAAACAGGCTGCAGCCAGGCCAGGTATTGGCGGTGGATGGCGCAGTACTTGGCCTGTCGATTGCGCGCTTGCTGCAGGCGCGCGGCATCGCCATGCGTACCGACCTCGACCTGCTGGATGAGGTGTGGACTGACCGCCCAGGCCTGCCGGATGCTCCGGTCTACGAGCACCAGCGCCCGTTCGCCGACAAGAGCCGCGCGGCCAAGCTGGCGGCGTTGAGGACGGAAATGGCGCGCCAGGGGACGACCTGCCACATCATCTCGACGCTGGACGATATCGCCTACCTGCTCAACCTGCGCGGTTCGGACGTCAACTACAACCCGATCTTCCTGTCGCACGTCCTGGTCGACCAGGAGCGCGCCATGCTGTTCGTCGGAGCCGGCAAGATCGAGCCGGGCCTGGCGGGCCTGCTGGCGGCCGACAATGTGTTCGTTGAACCCTATGAAGAAGCAGCGCAGGCCCTGTCCGCACTGCCAGAGGGCAGCACGCTGCTGCTGGACCCGCGCCGCATCACTTTCGGTACGCGCCAGGCGGTGCCCGACAACGTGAAGGTAGTTGAAGCGGTCAATCCCACCACCTTCGCCAAGTCCCGCAAGACCGGGCATGAAGCAGAATACGTACGCGCGACGATGGAGCTGGATGGCGCCGCCCTGTGCGAATTCTTCAGCTGGCTCGAACAAACCCTGGCTGACCCGAAACGCGAACCGCTGACCGAGTACGCCATTGGCCAGCATTTGCTGGAAGCGCGCCGCCGCCGCCCAGGCTTCGTCAGTCCAAGCTTCGGCACTATTGCAGGCTTCAATGCCAATGGCGCGATCATGCACTATCGCGCGCCGGCCGAAGGCAGCGCAGTGGTCGAAGGCAATGGCTTGCTGCTGCTCGATTCCGGCGGCCAGTACACCGGCGGCACCACCGACATCACCCGCGTGGTACCGGTTGGCGTCATCAGCCTGGAGCACAAGCGCGATTTCACCCTGGTCCTCAAAGGGATGATGGCACTGTCCGTGGCCCAGTTCCCGCGCGGCGTAAAGTCGCCGATGCTGGATGCGATCGCCCGCGCGCCGTTGTGGGCGGCCGGCATTGATTTCGGGCACGGCACCGGCCACGGTGTGGGCTTCTTCCTCAATGTGCACGAAGGCCCGCAGTCGATATCCCCGTCGACGCCGCCGGACCCGCAAACGGCGATGGAACCGGGCATGATCACCTCCAACGAGCCTGGCATTTACCGGCCCGGCAGGTGGGGCATCCGCATCGAAAACCTGGTGCTGAACGTGCCGGCTGAGGAATCCGAGTTCGGCGAATTCTTGCGCTTCGAAACCCTGACCCTGTGCCCGATCGACACGCGCTGCATCGATAAATCCCTGCTGCGCGAAGACGAAGTGCGCTGGCTGAACGATTACCACGCCATCGTGCGCCAACGACTGTCGCCTCATGTCAGCGGCGACGCGCTGCGCTGGCTGAACGAAAGGACGGAGGCAATATGAGCCGCACCACCAAAGCATCCAATGCGCTGGCGCGGCTGAAAGAGCGCTCCGGCAACCAGGCCTATTCGATGACCATGACCGGCAGTGGCAACTTCTTCCTGACGGAAGGCCCGGGCCAGCCGGCGCTTTGCCCGCCGATGGAACTGGACGATTTTGTAGCCTTCGTCAACGCGCAGGGCCCGCAAAAAGTAAAACGCGTCAGCAAACTCGATGTAGCATTCGAAAAGCAGCTCGCAGCCAAGAAAACACCAAAACCATAAGTGAGGCAGCTATGCCAAGCATAGATTTCCTGCGTGCTTACTGGTCGTCCGGCGAACTGGCGACCAACCTCGTGATCCTGATGAACCTGGTCGGTGCGCTGCTGCTTGGCCTGCTGGTCGGCTACGAGCGCTCCTACCACGGGCGAGCGGCGGGCATGCGCACCTATGGGCTGGTGTGCATGGCTTCCGCAGCGCTGACCGTGGTGTGCGGCTACCCATCTTTGTGGTTCGGCGGTCATATGTCTGAGCTGGTCGGCACCGATCCGACTCGCGTGGTGCAGGGCATCGTGACCGGCATCGGCTTCCTGGGCGCGGGCGTGATCATGCGCGAGGGCTTCAATATTTCCGGCCTGACGACGGCGGCGTCGATCTGGGCCTCGTCGGTGATTGGCGTGGCGGTTGGCTTGGGCTTCTACCTGGGGGCCATGGGCCTGGCATTCCTGTGCGCGATGTCGATGATCTTCCTGTCCAAGGTCGAAGCGTGGCTGCCATCGCGCCATGCAATCGCGATCACCATGCGCTTCAAGCCGGGTTTTGAACCGAAGGAAGACCAGTTGCGCGCCATGGCGCTGGAACGCGGCTACCAGATCGCCGGCGGTTCGCTCACCATCGGCATGGACCAGGGCAAGCTGGAATGGCGCTTTGTCGCGCTGGCACTGAGCAAGCGCAGCGGCTCGCCGCTGTCGCGCATCGCGGAAGAGATGACCCATTACGAAGGCATCGACAGCTTCCAGGTTACCCACGCACGCAACTAGGAGGCAGCTTTGGTCATCCATTCGCAAGACATTCTCGATTTCTGGTTCCTGCCGATCGGCGCCAAGGGCCACAATATGCAGCGCCCGGAGTGGTGGCGCAAGGACGATGCGTTTGACCGTGCAATCTTCCAGCAATTCGGCGACGTGATCGAACAGGGGCTGCTGGGCGGCTTGCTGCAGTGGGACGACGAGGGCACGCAGGGCACGCTGGCGCGCATCATCGTGCTGGACCAGTTCACGCGCAATGTCTATCGCGGTACGCCGAAGGCTTTCGCGGGCGACGAGCTCGCGCTGGAGGCTGCCAAGGCCCTGGACGATTCGGGCGCCAACCAGACCTTGCCGCCTGCGCAGCGCGCGTTTTCTTACATGCCGCTTGAGCACTCGGAAAGCCTGTCGATGCAGATGCGCTGCGTGGATTTGTTCGAGATGCTGGCGGCGGATTCGCCGGGCTACGCAGGCATGCTGGATTACGCCAAGAAGCACTACGACGTGATTCGGCGCTTCGGGCGCTTCCCGCATCGTAATGCCATTCTCGGCCGCGAGTCGACGCCTGAAGAAATCGAATTCCTCAAGCAGCCAGGGTCGAGTTTCTGATGCGGGGATTGACTGTCATTGGCGGTGGCCACGTTGGCCGCGTGCTGGGGCGCCTGTTTTCGCAAGCCGGCGCGTTCGCGGTGCAGGATGTGCTGTCCCGCTCGGCCAATAGCGCGGCGCGCGCTACCGCCTTCATAGGCAGCGGTAATCCCTCGGCCTCCTATTCCGGACTGCGGCCGGCCGATGTGTTCATGCTGTCTGTAACCGACGACCAGATCGTTCCAGCCTGCGAAGCGCTGGCGGCGGCTGTGCCCTTGCACGGGGCCGTGGTATTCCACTGCAGCGGCGCGTTGGCATCCGACCGCTTGCAAGCGGCGCGCATGGCGGGGGCCTATGTCGCCAGCGTGCATCCGATCCGCAGTTTTGCCGATGCTGACGCGGTGGCAGCAGGTTTCGCCGGCACCTTCTGCGGCGTCGAAGGCGACCAGCAGGCGCTAGATGTTTTGCTGCCCGCACTGGCCGCAATCGGGGCCAGGGCAGTGCAAATCGAACCGGCCGCAAAGACCGTGTACCACGCAGCTGCTGTTTTTGCGAGCAATTACCTGGTTACCGTGATTGACGCGGCCTTGCGCGCCTATCAGGCGGCAGGCATCCCGGAGGCGGTGGCGCGCGAACTGGCGCGGCCGCTGGCACTGGAGTCGATGGAAAACGCCTTCCGCCTCGGCGCAGCGCCGGCGCTTACCGGACCGGTAGCGCGCGGCGATATGGCGACGGTGCTGCGCCAGCAGGATGCCGTGATGGCATGGGATGCTGGGACGGGCCAGCTATACCGCGCGCTGGTGCCGCCGACCATCGCGCTGGCCGAACGCAAAAAGGCCGGCAAGCCCTGAGCTGGATTCGCGCGCGGGGCCGCTACCCGGGGCGTGTGCAGCCGTTGGCATCGCAGTCCGCGCCGCCGCTGTGCTGCCCGCCGCGCGCGGCGGCACCATCTGCCGCCGAGCTGCCTGGCTGTTCGGCCAGCAAGCGTCCGATCACCCCACCCAGCACCATGTCGTCGATGCTTCCGAAATGGTTCAGCCGCAAGCGTCCTTCACGGTCGAACAGCAGCAGGCTGGGAGTGCCGCGCAGCGCATAGTGCTGCATGGTGGCCGGCACTGGCGAACCGGGAACCGGCCTGTCGACCGCCACCGGAAACGGCAAGCGGTATTCATGGATGAACACTTCCAGCGCCCGCGGTGTCATCACATCGTGATGTTCGAAGACGCTGTGCAGGCCAATCACCACCATTTCAGGAAACGCCTGCTGCATCTTCACCGCCTGTGGAATGCCGTGCGCCACACATCCAGGGCACAGCATCTGGAAGGCATGCACCGCGACTACCTTGCCGTCAGTGGCGGGCGCGGCCCCGTTGAGCCACGCCGAAACATCGAGCTGCATCATTTTGCGCGCAGCTTCACGCCAGGGAAATCGACCGGCACCTTGAACGCCACGTTCACATAGTTGGTGAACAGGTTCAACGCCACATGCGCCATGATCTCCACGATCTCATCATCGCTGAAGCCGACTGTGCGCAGTTCCTCCACCTGTTCATCGTCGATCCTGGCGCGGTTGCTGACCACCGCTACCGCAAAGCGCAAAGCAGCAGCCGTTTTCGGATCGCTCGACTGGCCAGCCTGGGCAGCGCTCATTTCGTCGGCGGAGGCGCCGGCCTTGCGGCCCAGGGCCGTATGCGCTGCGAGGCAGTATTCGCAATCGTTGCGGTCAGCAATCGCCACGGCAATCTGTTCGCCCAGTTTGGCGCCAAGCTTGCCTCCGCTAAGCGCGCCAAAGCTGCCCCACATGCTTTTCAAGGCAGCCGGGGAGTTCGACACTGCCTTGAACATATTTGGCGTAGCGCCGAAAGCCTGGTGAACCTGGGCCAGTAAGCCGGTGGAGTCATTGGTGTTCAGTGGAATGCGCGACATGGTAAAGTTCCTTTCATTAAAATAGGAGTCCTAACTAAATAGGACCAAAAAAAGGCCGCCCTCAAGCGAGGACCTGCCAATTCTTTACTTGCTGCGCCGGATCGGCCGGCAAGTGATCCGGGCAATCAATCCGCAGCATTGCCACCGACAGCGGCGCGTTGACCAGTCCGCAGTGGTGCGGGGCGGCGGCATCCTGGTGCCGGTCAGGCTGGAAATGTTTGCAAGACAGGCAGGCGCGCAGTTCCGGGAAGCGTTCAGTCTTCTGCAACTGGCCAATCAACTGCAGCAAGCCGCCCAGCAACTGCTCCTGCGCCTGGGGCGACAGCTTGCCGACTGCCTCGTCGGCAAAGCCGGTGGCGCCGCCAATCCGCTGCGCCATTTGACGGCCGTCCTCGGTAAGATGCAGGTCGGTGGCACGGCCATCGTCCAGCGCGCGGGCTTTGCGAACCAGGCCTTTCGCTACCAGGGCTGCAACCGAATCGCTGGCGCTGGCTGCTGAGATCGAGAGTTGCCGCGCAACCCAGGACAAGCGCACGCCCTGAGCCCGGCTATGCAGCAATTGCAGGATCTCAGCCTGCGCCGGATTCAGGTTTTCGCTGGTCGCAAATTCCCACATCCCCGAGCGCAGCACGCTGCCGATGCGGGATATGGCGGAAATGATGCGGGTCGAAGTCGTGTCCATGCGCCAAGTATATGGGCAAAAAACAATATGTCAAGGACTCCTAACTAATCTTCCGGCTTGTAAATCAGCAGTGCAAAAGTATAGTTGAAGGGCAGGTAATGCTTTTTGCTCCAGCTTCTGTTGTGGTCGAGCAAAAAGATAGTTCCAGCGAGTGACAAAATTGGTCGTTAGCAATAAGCTTGTCCACCTAAGCCACACAAAGTTCTAGGGGAACGCTATGTTATTTTTGAAATCGACGTCTGTCACCAAGGCGCCTGGCATTTACGAAGTTGATATTGCCGCCAAACCGCCTGGCAAGACTTTCGGCGTGTACATGGCAACCGACCCGGATAATCCGCCGACTTCCGTGCTCGAAGCGCTGGCCGCTGGCGGCTTCAAGCAAGTGCACAGCTCCGGCTACACCCACAAGGACCGCGGCAAGGTGCTGGACCTGCATTTCCAGAAAGATGGCACCGACCTGTTCAACGGTTGGAAGGCGGAAGAAGCCGAAGCCAACATGGCCATCATCAACAAGATCTTCGGCGATATCGGGGTGGCGATCACCCCGCGCGTGATGTCGCTGGCCGAAGCTTACGCCTGAACTTCGATGTGATACAGGGCCCAGGGGCAGGTGGTAAAGCGCTCGCCCACGGGCCTGTTCGCCATTTCCGGCACACGGTCTGCATCGTAGATCGCCCATAGCGGGCCGAGGCCGCCCAGCGCCATTGGCACGCCGTCCAGGTGTGTGGCAACGATATAGCGCTGTGCCCTGGCACGGGCCAGGGCCACTGCCGTCGCATATCCATCCACCGCTCGCAAGATGAGGTTGCTGTTCTCGCCAGTCAGCGCGCCAGCGGCTTTCAGCACGTCCACCAGCAGCGGGCCCGACAGGGTGTGTTGCCGCCCATCGTATTCCAGGGTCGGTTTGATCGTGATGGCAGGCAACCCAAGCAGCGCGGCAAAATCGAAGGTGAAGGCCTTGTCGAAAGTCAGGCGCTGGCGGTGCATCATCTGGTCCGTCACGCGGTCGAAACTGCCGCGGTTAGGCTTGGCAATGGCGCCGGTGACGGTCAGCAGCGTTGGACTGCGCTCAGGCTTGGAAGCTGCGGCACCCAACGAGGGGAGGGCGCCGGCCGCTGCCACGGCGCCGAGGAATTGGCGTTTCTTCATTGCTATATGATAACGCGTATGGACCTGTTTTCCGCTGATACCGAGTTGCTGCCGATCCCGATCGAAGATGGCGAGCTGTATTTCATGCAGCAGCTTCCGCTCGCTGTGGATAACGCGCAAGTTATGCAACGCCTGCTGGACGAAACGGCATGGAAGGCGGAAACCATTTTCCTGTTCGGCCGTGAAGTGGCGCAACCGCGCCTGAGCGCCTGGCATGGAGAGCAGCGCTACACCTATTCAGGCCGCACGTTTGAGCCGCTGCCATTCACGCCGCTGCAGCTTGAAATCAAGCGCGCTGTTGAGGCCGCCAGCGGCAAGCGCTTCAACAGCCTGCTGCTCAACTATTACCGACACGAGCAGGACAGCATGGGCTTCCATAGCGATGATGAACCGGAGCTGGGACCGCAACCGGCCATCGCCTCGGTCAGCTTCGGCGCCACGCGCACCTTTATCCTCAAGCACAAAAAGCAGCCAAAAACCGTCAAGATCGACCTGACCGACGGCAGCCTGTTGCTGATGGCCGGAAAACTCCAGCACTGCTGGCGGCATGGCATCAATAAAGAGCGAAAACCGTGCGGACCGCGTATCAATCTGACATTTCGGCTTATCTGAAGCCAAGTTCGCTCATTTTGGGCTGAACATTGGTAATTCAAGTCCGCTTACAAAATCACACAATTCTTACCAGTTCGTCTCCCCCTTGAACTTTTGGCAGTGTTATCGTGCTTTCCATCGCACTTCCACAGACGAAGCGCGATCCCAAGCAAGTCCGACTTACTTTTGCTGAAAGATCACGAACATGAAAAAAATCGCATTCGCTCTTATCACTTCCGCCGTTGCCCTGGGCGCGGCATCCGTCCAGGCCCAGGAGCTGAAGCCGTACATCGGCGCGGGCGTCGTGGCGAACTCGAACAAGTACACCCTGCCGAATGACACCACTGACGGTGACAAGAAAAGCACTGAATATGGTGGCAAGATCTTCGGTGGCGTACAGATCGACAAGACCTGGGGCGTGGAAGCCGGCTATGTAGACTTCGGCAAGCAGTCGTACAACTACACCACCGGCGCCGGTACCGGCAGCATCGAAGGCAAAGCCAAGTCCTTCTACCTGGCCGGCAAGGGCACCTTCCCGATCAACCAGCAGGTCGCGCTGACCGGCAAGCTGGGTATTGCCCACAACAAGAATGACGTGAATGCCACCGGCCTGGCTTCCGCGTACAACGGCGATAGCAGCCGTAACGCGCTGTACGCTTCGGTTGGCGCTGAATACGCCTTCACCGAGAAAGTCTCGGGCGTGCTGGAGTACGAGCACTTCGGCAAGAACGATATCGACCAGGGCCGCCGCAAAGGCGCGGTCAACCTGGGCGTGAAGGCTAGCTTCTGAGTCGAGGGGGAGGGCAGTTCAGCTGCTTCCCCCCGCAAAGTCCCGATCGAGGCCGGGCGCGACAACGGCAGCTTTGCGCTGCCAATGTCCTTGTGCCCGCCTCACCCTCCATTCGGACACTGCGTCCGCTGCATCGGGTAATCGAAGGCTTTTTCCTTGCCCTTCGAGACCCCTTCGATGCGCGCCTTGATGCCATCGGCGCCATCGCGCTTGTAAATGATCCGCTGCGGGAAATCATGCTGCGGGTTCTCAAAGATCACCTCGCCATCGCCGATCGACTTGATCGGGAAGGCAGCTTCCAGTTGCCGGCTCGGCTTGGCCACATAGGCCCAGATGCCTGGCTCGGTTTCGCGGATCATGGTGTGTTCCCACTCGACCGTCTTGCCATTTTTTACCGTACGGGCTACGCCCAGCATGGTGCCGCCGGCGGGGAGGGTCCACATTTCCACGGAGCCTTTTTCGGCGCCGGTGTGCGACCAGCAGCCGGCTAGCCAGGACAGCTTGTCGATGGGGGCCTCGTGCGCAATGGCGCCGGCGCTGGCTAACACCAGGCCACAAAGGAATTGTTTGCGCAATTTGACCTCCTCTTTAAACCAGTCGGTGTCTGACCCTGTGGGTCAGACACCGCCTTACCGGGTTTAGCCGTGCAGCGGCTTGTAACGAATACGCTTCGGCTTCGCGCCTTCCTCACCCAAACGCTTCTTCTTGTCCGCTTCGTATTCCTGGTAGTTACCCGCAAAGAAGGTCACCTGGGAATCGCCTTCGAAGGCCAGGATGTGGGTCGCAATACGGTCCAGGAACCAGCGATCGTGCGAAATCACCATCACGGAACCGGCGAACTCCAGCAGCGCATCTTCCAGCGCACGCAGGGTTTCCACGTCCAGGTCGTTGGACGGTTCGTCCAGCAGCAGCACGTTGCCGCCCATCAGCAGGGTCTTGGCCAGGTGCAGTCGGCCACGCTCACCGCCGGACAGGTTGCCAACGATCTTCTGCTGGTCCGAGCCCTTGAAGTTGAAGCGGCCGACGTAGGCGCGCGACGGCATTTCGAAACGGCCCACGCTCAGGATGTCGGCGCCGCCGGACACTGCTTCGAACACGGTCTTCTCGTTGTCCAGCTTGTCGCGGCTCTGGTCCACCAGCGAAATCTTGGCGGTCTTGCCGATCGCCACTTCGCCGCTGTCCGGTTGCTCGATGCCGGCAATCATCTTGAACAGGGTCGACTTACCGGCGCCGTTCGGGCCGATGATGCCGACGATGGCGCCGGGCGGGATGATGAAGGACAGGTTGTCGATCAGCAGGCGGTCGCCAAAGGACTTGCTGACGTTCTTGAACTCGATCACGTCGTTACCCAGGCGTTCGGCGACAGGAATGAAAATCTCCTGGGTTTCGTTGCGCTTCTGGTATTCGTATTCGCTCAGCTCGTTAAAGCGCGCCATGCGGGCCTTGGACTTGGCCTGGCGTGCCTTCGGATTCTGGCGCGACCATTCCAATTCCTTCTGCAGCGCCTTCTGGCGTGCGGATTCGGTGGCTTCTTCCTGCTTCAGGCGGGCCTGTTTCTGGTCCAGCCACGACGAATAGTTGCCCTTCCAAGGGATGCCGTGGCCGCGGTCCAGTTCCAGGATCCACTCGGCGGCGTTGTCGAGGAAGTAGCGGTCGTGGGTGATGCCAACCACGGTGCCAGGGAAGCGGACCAGGAACTGTTCCAGCCATTCGACGGATTCGGCGTCCAGGTGGTTGGTCGGTTCGTCGAGTAGCAGCATGTCAGGCTTGGACAGCAGCAGCTTGCACAGCGCCACGCGGCGCTTTTCACCGCCGGACAGCACGCCAATTTTCTGGTCCCATGGCGGCAGGCGCAGGGCGTCGGCAGCCATTTCCAGTTGCAGGTTCAGGTTGCCACCGTCGGCAGCAGCGATGATCGATTCCAGGCGCTCCTGTTCCTTGGCCAGCGCGTCGAAGTCCGCGTCCGGTTCGGCGTAGGCGGCATACACCGCTTCCAGCAGTGCTTGTGCGTTAAAGGCTTCGCCCAAGCCGGATTCCACTTCCTGGCGCACGGTTTTTTCTGGATCCAGCTGTGGTTCCTGCGGCAGGTAGCCGATGTTCAGGCCTGGCATCGGGCGCGCTTCGCCCTGGATGTCGGTGTCGATGCCTGCCATGATTTTCAGCAGGGACGATTTGCCGGAGCCGTTCAGGCCCAGCACGCCGATCTTGGCGCCCGGGAAGAAGGACAGCGAAATGTCCTTCAGAATCTGACGTTTCGGTGGGACGATTTTGCCCACGCGGTTCATGGTATAGACGTAATTGGCCACGGTGTGTGTTCTTGTCGGTTCGTAAAGGCGCTAGTTTAGCGCATTGTGGTGGCGCATAAAAAAAGACCCGGCAAGTGCCGGGTCCTTTCAGGTGCAACGCTGCTGCTTATGCTTTGCGGCGGCGCATCGTGCCCAGTGCCGCCAGGCCCAGGCCGGTCAGCAGGAGGCTGGTCGGAACCGGCACCTGGGTGTCGTCGGCCGGCTCAGGCATGTTGGCCAGCAGGTCCAGGCGCAGGCTGTCAACGTTGAACTGGCCGCGGACGCCAAAGATCGACAGGTTCAGGATGCCGTCTTTGATGATGTCGCTGAGTGCCTTGCTGTCCAGGTCCAGGGTGACGCTCAGGTCTCCACTATAGGAACGGTAGTAATCGTCGGCGGTGGTTTCGTAGATGTTCCAGCCCCAACGTGCGCTGCCGGACCTGCCGTCCTCGCTTGTCGAGGGACGCTCATAGCGTTGCTGCAAACCAGTGGTGTCGCTGTCGCTCGAGTCGCCAACGGTCACCTTCATGGTGTCGCTGATATTGTCGTAGTGAAACGAGCTGCCGGTCCTGGTGTAGACATTGTCGATTACGCTGCAAACGCCATGGTTGCAGGCCCCCGCATTGAAATGTGAGCGGGTACCGGTGAATTTGTAGTTGCCAAAGGCGTCGATCTGGGTTTGGTAAACAGCATCCGAGTGGCCGAATACAGTCAACTGCCCCAGCGAGATCGAGTTGCTGCTCAGGCTGTTGCCAGCCAACAAGTCGTTCACATTGATCTCGAAAGTCTTGCCGGTACCGGAAACCAGAAGGTCGCCTGCGGCAACGTTCTTGGTCAGGGACATTGGAAGAGCATGTACGTTAGCAGCGCAGACCAATGCGGCGATACCTGCCAGAAACTTTTTGCTTACCATTCTTCTTCTCCTGTGTTGGAACGAGAAGTTAAGCAACTATCGTGCCTGAATGCCAACAAGTTTATCCAGGTCATTGATTCTTATAGGGTAAGCTTTATTGAGAAGAGGAAAGACGAATTATCAAAGAGGTAACCGTGTAAAGTTTTCCGACACTCAACTCGCCTTTCTGCTGGTCAACCAACCCTCCAGCATGTAGATGGCCAATGCACTCCAGATGAACAGGAAACCTACCAGCTTGGTCGAGGAAAACGCTTCGTGGAAGACCCACACGCCAAGCAGCATCTGCAGCGATGGTGACATGTATTGCAGCATGCCCAGCACCGACATCGGAATGCGGCGCGCGCCGGCCGCAAACAGCAGCAGCGGGATCGCCGTGGTCGGGCCGGCGGCAGCCAGCAGCCAGCGCGTGCTGTCCGATTCCGCATTCAGGAAGACGCTCTGGCCGTGGACCACCAGCCAGCCAAGGTAAGCCACCGCCAGCGGGAACAGGATCAGGGTTTCAAAAGACAGTCCTTCCAGGGCTGCCAGCGCCGCAGTTTTGCGCAACAGGCCATAGGCGCCAAAGCTCAGGGCCAGCACCAGGGCGATATACGGGATCTGGCCGGCCTGCCAGGTCAGCCAGGCCACGCCCGTGGCGGCAACGCCGATCGCAATCCACTGCCCGCGACGCAGCTTTTCCTTCAGCACCAGCATGCCCAGCAGCACATTCACCAGGGGATTGATGAAGTAGCCCAGGCTGGCGTCCACCACATGGCCGTTATTTACCGCCCAGATATACACAAACCAGTTCGCGCTCAGCAGGAAGGCGCTGGCCAGGAAACTGCCGACCACTTTGGGCTGGCGTAACACTTGGGGCAGCCACTTCCATTGGCGGCGCACGGCCAGGACCAGCATCAGGAACAGCAGCGACCAAGCCATGCGGTGCGCCAGGATTTCGGACGCCGGCACATCTTTAATTGCGTGAAAATACAGCGGGAACAGGCCCCAGGACAGGAAAGCGCCTGCGGCGTACAGCATGCCGGTATTCATGAGAGCGATGATTTTCTTGGAGTAAAGGTGGAAAATAGCACATCCGCCAAGTTTTCACCGGCGGCTGAAAAACTTGCAAAAGGCTTTTAGTTGGCCTATTGTGCGATGCACCAAAACCAATTTTGGGTGAAATCTTGTCACAACATAAGAAAAGCAGCGTAGCTGCACTGACGCTGGCCGCGATTGGCATCGTCTACGGCGATATCGGCACCAGCCCCCTCTATACCCTCAAAACTGTCTTCGATCCCACCCACGGACTGGCACTCAACCAAGCCAACCTGCTGGGCATCATTTCCCTGATCTTCTGGAGCCTCACCCTGATCGTGTCGCTGAAGTACGTCAGCCTGGTGCTGCGTGCCGACAACCGCGGCGAGGGCGGGATCATGGCCCTCATGGCGCTGGCGCTGAATTCCGTGCACAAGGCTGCGCCGAAAGCGCACTTCCCGCTGCTGCTGATTGGTACCTTTGGCGCCACCATGTTCTATGGCGACTCCGTCATCACGCCGGCCATTTCGGTGCTGGGCGCAATCGAGGGCCTGGAAGTTGCCGCACCGGGCCTCGCGCAATATGTGGTGCCGCTGACGATTGTCGTGCTGGTCACCCTGTATTCGGTGCAGCGCCATGGCACGGCCGGTATCGGCCGTTTCTTTGGGCCGATCATGACGATTTGGTTCGGCGTGCTGGCCGCCATGGGTGTCGTGAATATAGTCGAAACCCCAGCCATCCTCTCCGCGCTGAATCCTTACCATGCCGCGATTTTCATGCGTGACAATGGCTTCATCGCCTTCGTGGCCCTGGGTGCGGTGGTGCTGGCGATTACTGGCGCTGAAGCGCTGTACGCCGACATGGGCCACTTCGGCAAGAAGCCGATTCGCATGGCCTGGTTCTGGGTCTGCTTCCCTTCGCTGATCTTGAACTACCTGGGGCAGGGCGCGCTGCTGATCCGCAATCCGGACGCTATTGCCAACCCGTTCTTCAACCAGCTTGGCGCATGGAGCGTGTACCCGCTGGTGGTGCTGTCGACGGCTGCCGCCGTGATTGCTTCGCAGGCCACGATTTCCGGATCGTTCTCGATGACCAAGCAGGCGATTGCGCTCGGCATGCTGCCGCGCATGCGCGTGCAGCATACTTCGGCCAGCGAAATCGGCCAGATCTATATTCCGGTCGTGAACTGGCTGCAGCTGATCGTCGTGCTGATTGCAGTGATCAGCTTCAAGAGCTCGGACAACCTGGCCAGCGCCTACGGTATCGCGGTGACCGCGACCATGTTCGCCACCACGATCCTGACCTTCTTCGTGATCCGCTACCGCTGGCACCTGCCGCTGGTGCTTTGCTTCGCGGCGACTGGCTTCTTCATCATCATGGACGTGATGCTGTTCTCGTCCTCCGCACTGAAGCTGTTCCACGGCGGCTGGTTCCCGCTGCTGCTCGGTACCGCGCTGTTCACCACCATGCTGACCTGGCGCACCGGCCGTGAACTGGTCTTCAAAAACCTGGAAAAGCACGCGATCCCGCTGGAAGACTTCCTGAACTCCCTGTTCATGGCTCCGCCAACCCGCGTGCCAGGTACCGCAGTGTTCCTGCGCGGCGAAAGCGATGGCGTGCCGCACGCGCTGCTGCATAACCTGTCGCACAACAAGGTGCTGCATGAGCGCGTGGTGTTCTTTACCGTGCACATCGTCGAAGAACCTTATGTGCCGCCGGCAGAACAGGTGCGCGTCACCGCCCTGGGCCACGAGTGCTACCAGCTCAATATCAATTACGGCTTCAAGGACGAGCCGGACGTGCCGGCCATCATGGCCCTGTGCGAAGAGAAAGGCCTGAAGTTCGAGATGATGGAAACTTCCTTCTTCATCGCGCGCCAGACCGTGATCTCGTCGCCGGGCGCCGGCATGGCGCCTTGGCGCGAGCACCTGTTCGTGGCCATGTCGCGCAATGCACGCGCAGCGGCGGACTACTACCAGATCCCGCCTAACCGCGTCATCGAGCTTGGCACACAAGTGGAAATTTAATTTGTAACGGATCTTGCCTCATATGGAGGGGGGATTAACGGTCTGCTAAACTTCTGCTCCGTTACCCTCCTTTAACGAATAGGCAAGATTGAAATGAAGAACTCGATGTTCAAGGCAATCGCCACCCTGGCTTGCGCCGCGGCCCTGACAGCATGCGGTGGTGGTGCCAAAAATAATGACACCACGCCGCTGCCGCCGCAGCCTGCTTATGCGGTCGTTGTGGACAACGAGCCGGGTGGCAGCAGTGCTCCGGTAGTTGCTACCGGCGACCTGGTCACCTTCAGCTACACCGGCTGGCTCTACGACGAAACCAAGACCGATAAGAAGGGCGCTCAGTTCGAAACTTCCGTCGTCGATTCCGTAGATAAGCCGCTTACCATGACGGTCGGCGTCGGCACTCGTATTGCGGGCTGGGACAAGGCCTTGACCGGCATGCAAGCAGGCGGCTCGCGCCTCGTGATCATCCCATCGAACATGGCCTTTGGTCCGGTGGACATCAAAGACTCGACTGGCAAGGTGATCGT
>CAMLSG010000079.1 GCA_946482635.1 uncultured Duganella sp. | reverse complement strand
TGCCCTGGCCGATACGGTTCGGGCCACCGCCCAGCACCATGATCTTCTTCTTGTCGGTCGGGTTGGACTCGCACTCTTCATCGTAGGTCGAGTACATGTAGGCGGTGTCGGTCGAGAACTCGGCGGCGCAGGTGTCGACGCGCTTGTACACCGGACGGATGCCCAGTTCGCGGCGCTTGTTGCGCACGGCGGTGTCGCCGCATTGCAGCAGGTAGCCCAGGCGACGGTCCGAGAAGCCCTTCTGCTTCAGGCGGTACAGGGTGTTCTTGTCCAGGTTTTCCAGCTTCTGGGTGTCGAGCCACAGTTCCAGGTCGATGATTTCCTTGATCTGCACCAGGAACCACATGTCGATCTTGGTCAGCTGGTACACCTCGTCCAGGGTGAAGCCCTGGGCAAAAGCATCACCGACGTACCAGATGCGGTCCGGGCCTGGCTCGCCCAGTTCCTCTTCCAGCTTCTCGCGGTCGACGGTTTTCTGGTTCATGCCGTCCACGCCAACTTCCAGGCCGCGCAGGGCTTTCTGGAACGATTCCTGGAAGGTGCGGCCAATCGCCATCACTTCGCCCACCGATTTCATCTGGGTGGTCAGGTGGTGGTCGGCGGTCGGGAATTTCTCGAAGGTGAAACGCGGCACCTTGGTCACGACGTAGTCGATCGAAGGCTCGAACGAAGCCGGGGTTGCGCCGCCGGTGATTTCGTTGCGCAGTTCATCCAGGGTGAAGCCCACGGCCAGTTTCGCTGCAACCTTGGCGATCGGGAAGCCGGTGGCCTTCGATGCCAGTGCCGAGGAACGGGACACGCGCGGGTTCATCTCGATGACGATCATGCGGCCGTCTTTCGGGTTGATCGAGAACTGCACGTTGGAGCCGCCGGTATCCACGCCGATCTCGCGCAGCACTGCCAGCGAGGCATTGCGCATGATCTGGTATTCCTTGTCGGTCAAGGTCTGTGCCGGAGCGACGGTGATCGAGTCGCCGGTGTGCACGCCCATCGGGTCCAGGTTTTCGATCGAGCACACGATGATGCAGTTGTCCGCCTTGTCGCGCACCACTTCCATCTCGTACTCTTTCCAGCCCAGCAGCGATTCTTCGATCAGCAGCTCATTGGTCGGCGATGCTTCCAGGCCGCGTTTGCAGATCGCTTCGAATTCTTCTTCGTTGTAAGCGATGCCGCCGCCGGAGCCGCCCATGGTGAACGATGGACGGATGATGGTCGGGAAGCCCACTTCCTTCTGCACCGCCCACGATTCTTCCATCGAGTGCGCCACGCCGGAACGTGCCGAACCGAGGCCGATCTTTGTCATCGCTTCCTTGAACTTGGCGCGGTCTTCGGCCTTGTCGATGGCTTCCGGAGTGGCGCCGATCAGTTCGACTTTGTACTTGTCCAGCACGCCGTTGCGGTGCAGGTCCAGCGCGCAGTTCAGCGCGGTCTGGCCGCCCATGGTCGGCAGGATCGCGTCAGGACGCTCCTTGTCGATGATATGCTCCACAACCTGCCAGGTGATCGGCTCGATGTAGGTCACGTCGGCCATTTCCGGGTCGGTCATGATGGTCGCCGGGTTGGAGTTCACCAGGATGACCTTGTAGCCCTCTTCGCGCAGGGCCTTGCAGGCTTGCGCGCCGGAGTAGTCGAATTCGCAGGCCTGGCCGATGATGATCGGGCCGGCGCCAATAATCAGGATGCTTTTAATGTCAGAACGTTTTGGCATTTATTTCTTCTCCGCGGCATTCATCATGTTGATGAAGCGGTCAAACAGGTAGGCGACGTCGGTCGGGCCAGGCGAAGCTTCAGGGTGGCCCTGGAAGCAGAATGCCGGCACGTCGGTGCGGGCGAAGCCTTGCAGCGAACCGTCGAACAGCGACACGTGGGTCACGCGGCAGTTGGCTGGCAGCGTGTCCGCATCCACGGCGAAACCGTGGTTCTGCGAGGTGATCATCACCTTCTTGCTGTCCAGGTCCTGCACCGGGTGGTTGGCGCCGTGGTGGCCGAACTTCATCTTCAGGGTCTTGGCGCCGGAAGCCAGTGCCATGATCTGGTGGCCCAGGCAGATGCCGAACACCGGGATCTTCTTCTCCATGAAGACTTTTGTCGCTTCGATCGCGTAATCGCATGGCTCAGGATCGCCGGGACCATTGGACAGGAACACGCCGTCCGGGTTCAGCGACAGCACGTAGGCAGCGGAAGTCTGCGCCGGCACCACGGTCACCTTGCAACCGCGCGAAGCGAGCATGCGCAGGATGTTGCGCTTGACGCCGAAGTCGTAGGCGACCACGTGGAACTTCGGATCGGCTACCTTGCCATAGCCTTTGCCCAATTCCCATTCGGTCTCGGTCCACTCGTACACTTCCGGCACGGTCACGACTTTTGCCAGGTCCATGCCCGCCAGGCCAGGGAAGCTGCGCGCCAGTTCCAGCGCCTGCTGCACGGACGGCTCGTTGCCCTGCACGCCGGTCACGATGGCGCCGGCCTGGGCGCCCTTCTCGCGCAGCACGCGGGTCAGCTTGCGGGTGTCGATACCGGCGATGGCGACGATGTTCTCGGCCTTCAGGTAGTCGGTCAGCGATTGGCTGGAGCGGAAATTCGAGTGGATCAGCGGCAGGTCGCGGATGATCAGGCCTGCGGCGTGGACTTTGGAAGCTTCGACGTCTTCGGTATTGATACCGTAGTTGCCGATATGCGGGTAAGTCAGGGTGACGATCTGGCGGGAATACGATGGATCGGTCAGGATTTCCTGATAACCCGTCATGGAAGTATTGAAAACGACTTCGCCCGTCGTGTGACCGGCAGCGCCAATGGAAATACCTTTAAAGATTGTTCCGTCGGCTAGTGCCAGGATGGCTGGAACGGCTGGGCCAGAAAAAAATGGCGGCAAGGGCAACTCCTGATTAAGTTACCGTAGCGACGCCACTCAGACAACCCACGGGTGTACGGGCGCAATGCCGGGCTCGCGGGTCAGATGATGATGGATGTGTGAGGTAGGCGCTACGGTCGAATGGTAATTGGCTAAACCTTTGAATTATAACCCAAAGTTCCCTCGTCGGCAAGCCCGCCCTATTCGCGTTTTACCTGCTTCAGCGCTTCGGCGAAGCGTGAAACCAGGCCCGCATGGCGTTTGTTCAGGAACAGGTAGAGCGGCACCTCCTCCAAAGGGGGCAGCAATTGCAGCAAATCCGGGTCGCGCCCCTGCATCGCCAGCACTTCCTTGTTACTGCGGCCCATGACGGCGATATCGCAGCCGCCGGCTTTCAGCATGCGCAACAGGGAGGCGTCATTGTCCAGCCGCTGCCGCGGCAGCCCGGCGGTGCGTTCCTCGGTAAAGTTATAGCCGCGGCGCATGCACAGCGTATGGCCGCGCAGGGATTTCCAGCCGTGCGACACGTCGATCTTCTTATAGGAATAGGCCGTCGGCGCATAGATATAGACCGGCTCCGGCACTGCCACCAGTTGCGCATAGCCGCTGGCGGCCAGCATGGTGCGGCCGATGGCGCCGTCCAGCTTTCCTTCATTGGCCAGCACCATGCCGCGCTCCGCGGGCAAGGGCCGCATCTGCACCCGTACCCCGGCACGCTTGGCTGCTGCTTCAATGGTTTGCCAGGCCTCGAGATGGGCCGGCGTGTCAGGAATGACGAAAAGCTGCAAGTCCTGGCCTCGCAGCGGCGCCGAAACCAGCGCGCACAGCAAGGTGGCCAGGACTTTCATCGCTACTCACCTTCGCCGAGCAGCTTGTGCATGGTGCCGTCGGCCCGCATCTGCTTCAGGGCGGCAGCCACCTTGGGCACCAGCGCCGCATGGCTCTTGTGCAGGTAGATATAGAGGGGCATGATTTCCATCGGCGGCAGCAGGCGCTGGAGCGGAGGATCCGCCGTCATGGCGGCGCGTGCCAGCGCATTATTGCGCTCCATGACGGCTACGTCGCAGCCGCCGGCCGCCAGCATGCGCAACATGGTCGCTTCGTCAGCCAGCACCTGGCGCGCCAGGTCCTTGGTGCGCAGGTCGGTCTGGCGCAGGCCGCGGCGAATGCAGACTGTGTGCGAGCGCAGGGACTCCCAGCCGCCCGTCACGTCGAAACGCTTGTAGGTAAAGGCAGTCGGCGCGTATTGGTAAATCGGCTCAGGTACCTGGACCAGGTTGGGGTAGGTTTTCTCGAGGCCGGAAGAGCGCCCGACGTCGCCATCGGTCGTGCCCTCATTGGCCAGCACGGCGGAACGTTCGGGCGACACTTCGCGCACCACCGCATTGATGCCGGCGCGCTGGAAAGCGACTTCCGCCGCTTTCCACAGGTCGGCATGGGTGGTGCTGCGCGAGATGACGGACAGCTGCAGCTCTTCGGCATGCAGCGGCGCCGCAAGGATTATTGGGCAAAACAGCAAGGCAACCGGCAGTCTCATAACTCCCCCTTGCCTGTATTCTAGGAAGTCATTGCCTCAATTGCAAGACTTAAGCCAGTGCAGCAATACCTGCCTTGGCAATTTGTGCATCTTCGCTGGATTTCACGCCCGACACGCCCACCGCGCCGATGGTATGGCCATCGACCACGATATTGACGCCGCCTTCCAGAGGCGCTTCCACCATCGGCACGCCGACGAAGGAAGTACGGCCGCCATTGATCATGTCTTCGTAAATCTTGGTTTCGCGGCGGCCCAGGGCCGACAGGCGCGCCTTGGCAGGAGCGATATGCGACGACAGCGGCGCCGCGCCGTCCAGGCGCTGCAGCCACAGCAGGTGGCCGCCGTCGTCGACGATGGCGATGGTGACGGCCCAGTTATTCTTGATGGCTTCCGCTTCGGCGGCAGCGGCGATTTTCTTGATGTCGTCCAGGGACAGCACTGGCTTGGTGATCATTCTCTCGATTCCTGATATTTATGGGGCCGGGGTTTCGCGACGCGCCTTCAGCTTCTGCTTCAGTTGCGGCATGACGGCCAGGGTTGCACGCTCGCCGGCCTGCATGGCGCCGGAGCGGTTGGTGAATTCGGCGGAGCCCATCTTGCCCAGCGGCGGCTGGATCACGATGTCGGCATCGCGCAATTCAAGCTGGTTGATGCGCTGGCCCATGATGGAGAAGGTCTGCATGATGACCTCCAGCGAAGAATTGGTGGCCTGGGCTTCAGCCTGGGTCGAAATATTCACCGCAATGATGAATTCCGCGCCCATTTCGCGCGCAAAGCGCACCGGCACCGGCGCCACCAGGCCGCCGTCGACATAGGTATGTTCGCCGATCTTCACCGGCTGGAACACGCCCGGCACGGCCGAACTGGCGCGCACCGCCATGCCGGTATTCCCGCGCTGGAACAGGATAGGCTGGCCGGTTTTCAGGTCCGACGCCACGGCGCCGAACGGCATCTTCAGTTTTTCGATGGTGCGGTTGCCCACCGCCTTGTTGACGAAGGATTGCAGCGCCTCGCCTTTCAGCACGCCGGAGGACTTGCCGAACAGCGGCAGCGCCCAGTCGGAAATGGCCGATTCGTCGAGGTCGACCGCCATCTTCTGCAGGGCCTTGGCATCGTTGCCGGCCGCGTAAAGCGCGCCCACGACGGAGCCGGCGCTGGTGCCGACCACGATATCCGGCACGATGCCCTGGGCTTCCAGCGCCTTGATCACGCCAATGTGGGCGAAGCCGCGCGCGGCGCCGCCGCCGAGGGCGAGGCCGATCTTCACCTTGCGCTGCACTGGCGCAACCGGCGGTACCACAGGAGGTTGCACCGGCGGCTCAACAGAGACCAGCGGCACGTCGGTCGATTTGATCGGCGGCGGCAGGTCGGTGGAGACGGTAGTTGGGGAAGTCTGGCACCCGGCCAGCGCTGCGGCAGCCAGGATGGCAAAAGCGAAACGTTTCAAGTGCATGTAGTGGTTAATCTGCTCGTTTTTTTAGGCGAGCAGATTTTACCTAATAAATGGGGTACGTCCCCATTTTTCTTCTTATGCAGCTTGCGCGGGCTCGACGGTAGTGGAAACCAGCGATTTCGGCAGGCTGACCGTGAAGGTGCTGCCCTGCCCTGCCTCGGAGCTGATGTTCAGCTTGCCGCTGTGGCGCAACAGTACGTGCTTGACGATGGCCAAGCCCAGGCCGGTGCCCTGGGTTTCGCGCGAACGGCTCTTGTCGACGCGGTAGAAGCGCTCGGTCAGGCGGGAAATATGCTCCGGGTTGATGCCGATGCCGGTGTCTTGCACCTGGAACTGCACGCCGGTCGGCGTGTCTTCCCAGCGCAGCTTGATCGTGCCGCCGGCGGGCGTGTAGCGCACGGCATTCGATGCCAGGTTGCCGAAGGCGCTATGCAGTTCGTCCATATTGCCCATCACGTCGCCGCCGTGCACTTCCAGCGAGATCTCGTGCTTGCCGCCGGAAAGCGCGCGCGCCTCGTGCAGCACCTGCTCCAGCAGCGCCGGGATGTTCACGTGCTCCGGGCGCATCGGGTGGTCGACCGATTCCAGGCGCGACAGGGTCAGCATGTCCTCGATCAGGTGCTGCATGCGGTGGCTTTGTTCGGTCATCAGCTTGAGGTGGGCGGCGCGGGTTTCGGCGTCCAGCTCCATCGAAGCGGCGATTTCCAGGAAGCCGGCGATCACCGTCAGCGGCGTGCGCAGCTCGTGCGAGGCGTTGGCGATGAAGTCGCGGCGCATCATTTCGGCGCGCTGGGTCTCGGTAATGTCGTGCGTGACCAGGATTTGGCGACGGTTCTCGAACGGGATGATGTGCACCACCAGCTTGCGGCCGCGGAAATTCAGCGTCAGCGGCTGGTCGTAGCGGCCCAGGATCAGGTAGTCCATGAAATCCGGGCTGCGTACCAGGTTGGTCACGCGCATGCCCTTGTCGCGGGCTTGCTGCAGGCCCAGGTGCTCTTCGGCGGCCGGGTTGCACCATTCGAGGAACAGCACGTCGTCCATGATCACCACGCCGTCCGGCAGCAGGTGCATGGCCTGGCGGAAGCGCGCCAGCCATTCGGTCAATTCGGCCTGGTTCTTTTCGTCGTCGCGGCGCAGGCGGTACAGGCGGGAAAAGATATTGGTCCACTCGCCCCAGCCGTCCGGCAGGCGGCCCGATTCGGGCTTGTCCAGCCATTCGCTGAGCTGGTAAAGATATTTGAGCTGGATGAAGACCGCAGCGAGCACGCCGGCGAAAGCCGTGACAATGCCGGCCGCCAGGCCGAACCACCACCACATCAGGCCAGCGCCCGCCAGCAGGAAGCCGAGCCGGATGGCGACTGGTACCCAGAACACTACTTTTGGATTCATGGCTTTTCAGTCAGCATATATCCCACGCTGCGCACCGTCTTGATCAGGTGCTCGGCATCTTTCAGCGCCTTGCGCAGGCGCAGCACGTGGACGTCCACCGTGCGCTCTTCGATCACCACATGGTCGCCCCATACCTTGTCCAGCAACTGGCTGCGCGAGAACACGCGCTCGGGGTGGGCCATGAAGAATTTCAGCAGCTTGTACTCTGCGTGGCCGATGTCGATCTTGTTTTCGTTCATCGACACCGTGCAACTGACCGGGTCCAGCACCACCGGACCGGCTTTGAGCTGGGTTTCGGCCAGCTCCGGGCTCTTGCGGCGCAGCAGCGCGCGGGCGCGGGCCAGCAGCTCGCGCGGCGAAAACGGCTTCGTGATGTAGTCGTCGGCGCCGCCGTTCAAGCCGGCCAGCTTGTCCTCTTCCATGCTCTTGGCGGTCAGCATGATCACCGGCACGGCGGCGAAATGGCGGTCGCTGCGGATGCGGGCCAGCAGGCGCAGGCCGCTCTGGTCCGGCAGCATCCAGTCCAGCAACACCAGCTGCGGCGTGCGGGTTTGCATCACTTCCCATGCTTCCTGCGTGGATTGCGCCACCACGCAGTTCCAGCCCGCTTCGCGCAGCGAGAACCTCACCAGCTCAACGATCGCCGGTTCATCTTCAACAATCAGTACAGTCGTTTTGTCGGATGCCATTTATTTGCTTGCTTCTTGGGTCGCTGCGTGGGAATGGCGGATATCCTTGCCTTCCACCACGTAGATCACGTATTCGGCGATATTCTTGGCGTGGTCGCCGATGCGCTCGATGGCCTTGGCCACCCACATCGTGTCCAGCGCTGCCGAGATTGTACGCGGATCTTCCATCATGAAGGTAATCAGGTTGCGCATGATGGAGCGGTATTCATGGTCGATCACCGCGTCCTGGGCGATCAGTTCCAGCGCCTGCTTCTCGTCGCCGCGGGCAAAGGCGTCCAGCGCATCGTGCAGCAGGTCGCTGGTGGCGGTGGCGATGGTGCGCACCATTTCATAGTGGTTCAGGGTCACGGCGCCGCGTGCGTGCAAGGCCTTGGCAATGCGCGCGATCTTGGCAGCTTCGTCGCCGATGCGCTCCAGGTCCGTGATCACCTTCAGGGTGGCCATCACGGTGCGCAGGTCGTTGGCGGTCGGCTGGCGTTTGACGATCAGGTGGCTGCACTGGTCGTCCAGCTGCACTTCCAGCTGGTTGACGTTGGCGTCTTCGGCCACCACGCGCTCGGCGCGGTCCAGGTTGCCGATGCGGAAGCAGGTCATCGCATCAAGGAACATGGTCTCGACCATGCCGCCCATCAGCAGCACTTTGGAGCGGATGCCTTCGAGTTCGGTGTCGTAAGCTTTGGAGGAATGTTCGCCCATCATAATCTCTTCTCTCTCTTCTTCTGGTTAGCCAAAGCGGCCGGTGATGTAGTCCTGGGTCTCTTTGCGCACAGGATTCATGAAAATCTGGTCGGTCTCGCCGAATTCCACCAGTTCGCCCAGGTACATATAGGCGGTGTAGTCGGAGCAGCGCGCCGCCTGCTGCATATTGTGGGTCACGATGGCGATCGTGTAGTCCTCTTTCAGCTCGGAGATCAGTTCTTCGATCTTGGAGGTGGAAATCGGGTCCAGCGCGGAAGTCGGTTCGTCCAGCAGCAGGACGTCAGGCTTCACCGCCACGCCGCGCGCGATGCACAGGCGCTGCTGCTGGCCGCCGGACAGCGACAGGCCGCTCTTGGCCAGCTTGTCCTTCACCTCGCCCCACAGGGCGGCTTTTTTCAGCGCCCATTCGACGCGCTCGTCCATCTCGCCTTTCGACAGGTCTTCGTACAGGCGCACGCCGAAGGCGATATTGTCGTAAATCGACATCGGGAACGGGGTCGGCTTCTGGAACACCATGCCCACTTTGGCGCGCAGCATGTTCACGTCCAGGCCCGCTTCCAGGATGTTGTGGCCGCGGTAGCGGATGGCGCCTTCGGCGCGCTGGCCCGGGTACAGGTCGTACATGCGGTTCAGGGTGCGCAACAGGGTCGATTTGCCGCAGCCGGACGGGCCGATGAAGGCGGTCACCTTCTTCTCGTGGATGTCCAGGTTGACGTTGTGCAGGCTGCGCGTCTTACCGTAGTAGAAGTTCAGGCCGGAGATTTCGATGATTTTGCTAGCTTGGGTCATGATCTGTACTCGTTATTTTGGTGCTTTTTGCGCAAACACGGTGCGCGACAGGATGTTCAGTGCCAGGACGCTGAAGGTCACGATCAGTGCGCCGCCCCAGGCCAGGTCACGCCAGTTGTCGTATGCGCTCATGGCGAATTGGTTCATCATCACGGGCAAGTTGGCCATGGCCTGGTTCATATCGGCGTTATAGAACTGGTTATTGAATGCGGTGAACAACAGCGGTGCCGTTTCTCCGGTGATACGGGCCACAGCCAACAGCACGCCCGTCATCACGCCCGCCTTGACGGCGCGCAGGCGCACCAGCAAGGCTACTTTCCAACGCGGCGCCCCCAGCGCGTACGCTGCTTCCAGCAGCGAATTAGGCACCAGTTTCAGCATATTGTCGGTGGTGCGCACCACCACCGGAATGGCGATCAGCGCCAGGGCCAGCGAGCCGGCATACCCGGAGAAGTGCTTGACACTGTCCACATAAACCGCCCAGATGAACATGCCGATCACGATCGACGGCGCCGACAGCATGACATCGGTTACGAAGCGAGTAATCTGGGCCAGCTTGCTGTCTTCGCCGTATTCGGCAAGGTAAGTGCCAGCCAGGATGCCGACCGGAGTCGCGACCAAGGTCGAAACCCCGACCATCATCAGGCTGCCGACGATGGCATTGCGCAGGCCACCGCCCTGCACGCCGGGGGTCGGGTAATCAGCTGTAAATATGTCGAAGCTGATGGCGGCGAAGCCCTTGGACAACAGGGTCGCCAGGATCCAGAACAAGGCGATCAGGCCGACAGACATTGCGGTCACCGACAACACCATGCCGATGCGGTGCCAGAGCAGGCGCTTGCGGTAGACGGGATTCATTGCTGCATTCATTATTTCACGCCCTCCTTGCGGGACATACTCAACAACATCAACTTGGCGGCGGACAAGACGATAAAGGTAATTACAAACAGAATGAAGGCCAGCGCATAGAGCGAAGATATGTGCAGCCGGCTGGTGGCCTCGGCGAATTCATTGGCCAGGGTCGAAGTGATACTGGAGCCGGCGGCAAACAGCGACGGTTTCAATTCGTTGGCGTTACCGATTACAAACGTCACCGCCATCGTTTCACCCAACGCACGACCCAGTCCCAGCATAACCCCGCCCACCACGCCAGTCTTGGTATAAGGCAGGACCACTTTGCGCACTACTTCCCAGCGCGTGCAGCCCAGGCCGTACGCAGATTCCTTCAGCACGGCTGGCACGATTTCGAATACGTCGCGCATCACAGAGGAAATGAAAGGAATGATCATCACGGCCAGAATTATGGATGCGGTCAGGATGCCTATACCCATGGTCGGCCCCTTGAACAGCACGCCAATCCACGGCAGCGCGCCCAGGGTCGATTTCAGCAGCGGCTGCACATAGTCGGCGAACAGCGGAGCAAAAACGAACAGGCCCCACATGCCGTAAATGATCGACGGCACGCCCGCCAGCAGCTCAATGGCCGTGCCCAACGGACGACGCAGCCATACCGGGCAGACTTCCGTCAGGAAAAGCGCGATGCCGAAGCTGATAGGAAATGCAATCAGCAAGGCTAATCCGGAGGTGACCAGCGTACCGTAAATGGCAATGGCACCGCCGAAGTTGTCGTTGACTGGATCCCATTCGACAGTCGTGAAGAAGGCGGGACCGAAATGCGCCAGCGCAGGCCAGGCATCGATCATCAAGTAAATGATAATGCCTGCCAGTACCACGAGTACGGACAGCGCAAACATCATTGTAATTTTGTGGAAGAACCAGTCCTGGATGCGCTGCTTGCGCACCACGGACTGCATGGCCGCTACGGAGGCACTCATGGGGGCGGATTCCGATAATTGGAGGGGAGCTGGCGAGGTGATTTCTGCACTCATGATTTAGTTTTTTGGTTTAGCTAACCGGGGAGGCCTTCTGTTCAAGCCGCCCCGCTTAGCTTCCTCTTTAAACCGGTACCCCGATCGGATGGCCGCCCCGCCTGACCCGCAGGGTCAGACACCTGGCCTGCGGCTGCCGCGGGCCTGGGTGTCAGACCCTGCGGGTCTGACACCGGGGTGCCGGTTTCAGAAGATCAGTTCAGCGGCTTGCCCGAAGCATCCTTCAGGTTAGCTTTCCATGAACCCTGCACCAGCTTCACAACGGTGTCAGGCAGCGGAACGTAGTCCAGTTCAATCGCAGCAGCATCGCCGTTCTTGAAGGCCCAGTCGAAGAACTTGATGACTTCCTTGCCCTTGTTCGCATCAGCCTGCTGCTTGTGCATCAGGATGTAAGACACGCCGGTGATTGGCCACGAAGTCTTGCCAGCCTGGTCGGTCAGCACCACGCCGAAGCCTGGGGTCTTGGTCCATTCCGCGTTGGCAGCAGCGGCCTTGAAGTTGTCATCGTCAGGCTGCAGGAAGTTGCCGTCCTTGTTCTTCAGCTGGGTGTGAGCGATCTTGTTCTTCTTGGCGTAGGCCCATTCCACGTAGCCGATGGCGCCCTTGATACGCTGCACGTTGGCGGCAACACCGTCGTTACCCTTGCCGCCCACGCCGGTTACCCACTTCACAGCGGTGCCGGCACCGATCTTGGTCTTGAACTCAGGGTTCACTTTCGACAGGTAGTCGGTGAACAGGAAGGAGGTGCCGGAGCCGTCAGCGCGGTGCACCACGGTGATTTCAGCGGCTGGCAGCTTCACGCCTGGGTTCAGGGCAGTGATCGCTGCATCGTTCCACTGGGTAATCTTGCCCAGGTAGATGTCGGCAACAACCGGGCCGGTCAGTTTCAGCTGGCCTGGAGCGATGCCATCCAGGTTCACTACGGTTACCACGCCACCCATGATGGCCGGGAACTGCATCAGGCCGTCAGCGTCCAGCTCTTCTGCTTTCAGCGGCATGTCGGAAGCGCCGAAATCGACGGTCTTGGCTTTGATCTGCTTGATACCTGCGCCGGAACCGACGGACTGGTAGTTCAGGCCGTTGCCGGTGGATGCCTTATAGGCTTCAGCCCACTTGGCGTAGATCGGGTAAGGGAAAGTTGCGCCTGCACCGGTCATGTCCGCTGCGAAAGCGGTCGAGAATGCCATTGCCGCCGAAGCGCCAACAACGAAGGAGGTCAACAACTGTTTCATGCGCATATCAAAGGTCCTTTTCAGGGGTTGGGTTGAATGCTGCGCAGTGTATGACGTCAATATGACAGCTTTATGACACGTCAAAATTAAGTCTAGGACAAGGTCACAAACTTGTCATATTTCTCAAATATACTAATAGTTATGAAAACAGCATTCCTTGATCGGGAGCTGTCACAGCTGGCGTTCAACCGCCGCGTGATGGCCCAGGCAGAAGACGCCACCATCCCAGTGCTCGAACGATTGCGCTACCTGTGCATTGTCAGCAGCAACCTGGATGAGTTCTTTGAAGTAAGGGTGGCCAGCCTGCTGGCAGCCGCCAGCGTCGATGGCGACCTGGGTGACCACCCTGCCCTGGCGGCCACGCTGGAACGGGTCAGCAGCGAATGTCATGAACTGGTCAAGCGCCAGTACGAAATATTTAATACGGCAGTGTTGCCGGAAATGAAAGCCCAGGGCATCCATATCGTGCGCCACAGCCAGCGCAACGAAGCCCAGCGGGCTTGGGTCAAGGATTATTTTGACCGCGAAGTACGTCCCCTGCTGACCCCGATCGGCCTCGATCCGGCCCACCCCTTCCCCCAGGTAGTAAACAAGAGCCTCAATTTCATCGTTGCACTGAGCGGCAAGGATGCGTTCGGGCGCGGCACCGCCATCGCGATTGTGAAAGCTCCGCGCGTGCTGCCACGCGTGATCCGCCTGCCCGACCATCTATCTAAAGAAGGCGGTGTGTCGTTCTGTCTGCTGTCCTCCGTCATCCACGCCCATATTTCGGAAATGTTTGCCGGGCGCGACGTGATGGCCTATTCCCAGTTCCGGGTCACACGCGACTCCGACCTGTGGGTCGATGAAGATGAAGTGAAAAACCTGCGCCAGGCGCTGAAAGGCGAGCTGCAGGGCCGGGCCTACGGCCGTTCGGTGCGGATCGAGGTGGCCAAGAATTGCCCGCCCGAGCTGTCGCAATTCCTGCTCGACCAGTTCAGCCTGGACCAAAGCCGCCTGTATCGCGTCGACGGCCCGGTGAACATGGTGCGCCTGAACGAAATCGTGGAACAGGCACGACGCCCCGAATTGCGCTTCCCGCCCTTCATCGCCGGCGTGCAGGCCAAGACCGTCAACAATGACATCTTCGCCACCATCCGCAAGCACGACATCCTGCTGCACCATCCGTACCAGAGCTTCCAGACCGTGATCGACTTCATCCGCAGCGCGGCGCTCGATCCGGCCGTGGTGGCGATCAAGCAGACCGTCTACCGCACCGGCATGAACTCGGACCTGATGGAAGCCTTGATTGCGGCAGCCCGCAGCGGCAAGGAAGTCACGGTGGTGGTGGAACTGATGGCGCGCTTCGACGAAGAAGCCAATATCAACTGGGCCGACAAGCTGGAACAGGCTGGCGCCCAGGTCGTGTACGGCGTGGTGGGCCTGAAAACCCACGCCAAGATCGCCCTGGTAATACGCCGCGACGAAGGCGGCCTCGGCTACTACGCCCACCTTGGGACCGGCAACTACCACCCAACGACAACCAAGTTCTATACGGACTTCGGCATCCTGACCTGCGAGCCGCAACTGGGCCGCGACGTCAACGAAGTCTTCATGCACCTGACCAGCCTGACCAAGCCGCAGCGCATGAACCATATCTGGCTGGCGCCGTTCTCGCTGCAAGACCAGATCATCAAAGCGATACGAAACGAGGCCAAAATCGCAAAATCCGGGCGCCCGGGCCGGATTATCGCTAAAATCAATGCATTAACCGATGAACCGGTGATCCGGGCGCTGTATGCCGCCTCGAAGGACGGGGTCAAGATCGACCTGATCGTGCGCGGCGCCTGCACCCTGATGCCCGGCGTGCCGGGATTGTCCGAGAATATCCGGGTACGCTCCATCATCGGCCGCTTCCTTGAACATAGCCGCATCTATTACTTCCGCAACGACCTGGCCCACGATGTGATGCTGGCCAGCGCGGACTGGATGAACCGCAACCTGCTGCGCCGCATTGAAGTGGCGTTCCCGGTACTGGACCGGGGCCTGAAACGGCGCGTGATTGCGGAAGGTTTGACGCCTTACCTGAAGGATAACTCCAACGCCTGGGAGCTGGATTCGCACGGCCACTATCACCGCCGCAAAGCACGCGGCAAGCAAAAGGCCTTCAGCGCCCAGCAACACTTGATGGAGTTACTCGGTACGCCGGCCGATGCGCCGGCGGATTGACGCCTGCTCACGGGAGGAAGCATGGACCTGATCTTGTGGCGCCACGCCGAAGCGGAACCGTCCCAGCCCGGGCTGGAGGACCTCGAACGCACGCTCACGCCCAAAGGACATAAGCAGGCGCGCCGCATGGGCCAGTGGCTTGATTCCGTGTTGCCGGAGAATTGCCGCATCCTGGTCAGCCCTGCCACGCGCACCGTGCAGACCGTGGCGGGACTGGGACGCAAATACAAGATCCATCCCGACCTGGCGCCCGGCGCCGATGCCAGCGACATCCTGAAAGCGGCCAACTGGCCGTCATCGAAAGAAGCCGTGCTGGTGGTGGGCCACCAGCCTACCTTGGGCCAGGCAGCGGCGCTGTTGATGACCGGCGAGGACAGCGATTGGGAGATGAAAAAAGGCGCCGCCTGGTGGTTTGTGCAGCGTGAAGCGGACGATCCATCGAGCTTCTACCTGAAGGCGGTGATGCAGCCCGACCTCGTGACGAAATAGATCTTTATGCTGGGCTTGTAATTGCTTAAATGGATGCTAGAGTTTAATTGTATCAACTCTAGGGAGCAGCCCCCGGAAACGTCGGCTGGTTTGTTATGTGGGTATTGTTCACCATGGGCATATTCGGCGCCATGATCGCGTTAATCGCGTTCGAAATTGTCGCTGAATATCGCGGCGGACATCATAGGTTGGTCGACCGCTACCACGAGTAGCTTTGCGCTTCTGCAGAAGCGAGGCTCCGCAACAGATCCTTCCGGATTCTGGTGTCGGGGCCTTCAGTCTTTTTGGGGTCAGGCAAACAGGTCGAATAGCGAGGAAGTGCCGCCCAGTTGTTCATCTTGCGTGTAGAGCCGCACCAGCGCCTGCGCTTGAACGGTCAGCATTTGCGCCATCGAAGATTTACGGCTTTGCAGGGTATCCACTTCGCGGTCAGCCTGCGCCAACGCCCGCGACACCACGCTACGTTCGCCACCCAGGCTTTCAAGGCGCGAACCCAGCGCATCGGCAAGCCCCCTGCCCTCATTGGTGAAAACCTTGGTCACCGCTTCGGGATTGGCGTTGATCGACGCATTCAGAACTCCACTGTCCAGCTTGAGGCGGCCGTTCGTATCGAACGACAGGCCGGCATTGGCGAGCGCCTCGCTGCTGCCGCCAGCGGTGCGCACCAGCTGGTCCAATTGCGTGCGAACCTGGCTGAGCGCTGGATTGCCGCGCAGCGCGCCTTTGCCCAGGCTATCCAGGCGGTCCTGCAAAGCGTTGAAGCCTTTGACGAAGGTTTCAACATTCTTGGCGATCTGGCTGTTGTCGCGCGCGACGGTGACCGTGGCATCGCCTTCATCAGCCAGGTTGAGCGTAACGCCTTCAATGGCCGATTCCACGCTGTTGTCGGCGCTCTTGATGGTCTTGCCGTCGACCGTCAGGATTGCATCCTGCGCCGCCTGTGTTTGCGATGCCTGGCTGAACAGGTTGCGGATCGTGGTGTCGCCGGCGACCGTGATGTTAAGCTTGTTTGCTTCGCCGCTGGCACTGCGCAGTTGCAGTGCGGTGCCGGTACTGGAGCGCACCAGGCTGGCGTCGAAGCCCGCATCCTTGAGCGCGTCGGCGATGCCTTGCAGGGTGTTGTTGCGGCTATCGATGGTGATGGTCTTGCTGCTGTCGCCAGTGCCGATCCGGATCACGGTCGGCGCGCCGGTGCCGAGCCGCGTATCGGCGGTCTGCGCTTCGGGGCTGACCAGGATTTGCTGCTGGGCCAGTTGGCTGACCTTGACTTCATGAGAACCGACCGCTGCCTCGGCATTGGTCGTTACGCCCAGCACGCTGCCGGCCGAACTGCTGCCACGCGTGCTGAGCCCAGTGCCCGCGAGGCTTTCTGCAATATCCTGGAAGACCGAGAGTGCCGACTGCAATTGTCCCAGGCCCGAGAAACGCGCCTGGGTGAGGTTGATGCTGGCATTGAGCTTGGCCGCGGCACTGCGCTGCGGCGCCAATGTCTGCTCCACCCTGGCCAGCACGGCTTCCGATGGCGTGCCAACGACGCTGGCGTTACCCAAGCCCAGCGAAGTGCCGTACATTGTGCTTAGCAAGCTGCTCACATAGTCCATACACCAAGTTTAGCGCATGAACTTGGTAATTGCTCCGGCCGCTTCATTGTCGAGTGGCGCAAAGGTGAATCCGATCTTGAACTCATCGCCGCTGAAGATGCAATTGTTGACTTTACCGCGCGTGTTGACGATTTGTGGCTTGCCATCAACAAGCATCTCGAACACGATCTGGCCATTGGCGCCCACCTGCACTTTATGCTCGGAGGTCAGGGAGATGCCTGCCAGGCCGAGGTCGAAGGTGCGCGCAGCCATCGGGCCGCCGCCGTCCATCACGATCATTGCCCGCACGCGCAGGATTTTACGGGCGCCTTGCCTTGAATCGACTAACAATTTCTAATCCGGTTTCTGGTTGGAATCGAGTCTGCTATTGTAGCCAATATTTCGTAAAAATCTATATTACTGGAGCTCGCGCAGGCGGTTGAATGCGTCGTCGATACGCTCGACCGCGATGATGGTCATGCCCTCGATCGGCTGCTTGGGCGCATTGGCTTTCGGGATCATGGCGATCGAGAAGCCGAGCTTGGCCGCTTCGCGCAGGCGCTCCTGGCCGCGCGGCGCCGGACGGATCTCACCGGCCAGGCCAACCTCCCCAAAGACCACGAAGCCGTTCGGCAGTGCCTTGTTGCGCATCGAGGAGTTAATCGCCATCAGCACCGCCAGGTCGGCTGCCGGTTCGGTGATCTTCACCCCGCCCACGGCGTTGATGAATACGTCCTGGTCGAAGGCCGCAATGCCGGCGTGCCGGTGCAGGACGGCCAGCAGCATGGCCAGGCGGTTCTGCTCCAGGCCAACCGACAGGCGGCGCGCGTTGGGCAGGTGGCTGGTGTCGACCAGGGCCTGCACTTCCACCAGCAGCGGGCGCGTGCCTTCCTGAGTCACCATCACGCAGGAACCGGGCACCTGGTTCTCGTGCGAGGACAGGAACAGCGCCGAGGGGTTCGAGACGCCCTTCAGGCCCTTCTCGGTCATCGCGAACACGCCCAGTTCATTGACCGCACCGAAGCGGTTCTTGATGGCGCGCACCAGGCGGAAACTGGAATGGTTGTCGCCCTCAAAATACAGCACGCAGTCCACAATGTGCTCCAGCACGCGCGGGCCGGCCAGCGAGCCTTCCTTCGTGACGTGGCCGACCAGGATGATGGTGGTGCCGCTCATCTTGGCGACACGGGTCAGTTGGGCCGCGCATTCGCGCACCTGGGCCACCGAGCCGGGCGCCGAGGCCAGGGCATCCGAATACAGGGTCTGGATCGAATCGATCACCGCCACCTGCGGCTTCAGGTCGGCCAGCGTGCCGAGAATTTTCTCGAGCTGGATTTCAGCCTGCAGCTTGAGGTCCTTGGCATCGACCGCCAGGCGCTTGGCCCGCAGCGCGATCTGGGCGCCCGATTCCTCGCCGCTGACATACAGCACGCTCTTGACCTTCGACATATTGGCCAGCGCCTGCAGCAGCAGCGTCGATTTGCCGATGCCGGGGTCGCCGCCGATCAGGACCACGCCGCCCGCCACCAGGCCGCCGCCCAGCACGCGGTCGAATTCTTCAATGCCGGTGCCGAAGCGCGGCACGTCCAGCGCTTCGATGTCCTGCAGCGACAGCACCGGCGCGGTCTGCGCCAGCGACTGGTGCTGGGCTTGCGAGAAGCGATTGGCGCCCGCGGTTTCGATCACGGTTTCCACCATGGTGTTCCACTGCTGGCAGGACGAGCACTGGCCGGTCCATTTGCTGCTGATGCCGCCGCACTCGCTGCAGGTGTAATTGGTCTTTGCCTTGGCCATCTGCTTACGCCTCGACTACGTGTACACGCGGCGCCAGGGCGCACATCAACTCATAGCCGATGGTGCCGGCCGCCGTTGCCACGTCATCGATCGGCATGCCCTCGCCCCACAGCACGACCTTGCTGCCGACGCGGGCGTTCGGCACATTGGTCAGGTCGACGGTCAGCATGTCCATGGACACTCGGCCAACCAGGCGTGTGCGCACGCCATCTACCAGGATCGGCGTATCGACCGGCGCGTGGCGCGGATAGCCGTCCGCATAACCACAGGCCACCACGCCGATGCGCATGGCCTGCTCGGCCTTGAAGCGGCTGCCGTAGCCTACGTAATCGCCGGGACCGATTTCCTGCACGCCGATCAATTCGCTGGTCAAGGTCATGGTCGGCTTCAGGCCGAATTCTTCGGCAGTCTTGCCGCCGGGCGTGCCGCCATACAGCATGATGCCGGGACGAATCCAGTCCGTTGCCAGGCCGGCGCCCAGGTCGGGCATGTGCAGGATGCCGGCCGAATTGCACAAGCTGCGCGGGCCGGGCAGGCCGGCCGTGCCTTCATTGAAGCGGCGCACCTGCTCCGCCAGCGGCATGCACGGGTGGTGCAGTTCGTCGGCGTTGGCAAAGTGGGTCATCAGGGTAATCGTGCCAACGTGCGGGATGGCGCGCAGGCGGGCATGGGCGGCAGCATATTCGCCCGGCTTGAAGCCAAGGCGGTTCATGCCGGTGTTCATCTTCAGGTGCACATTGATTGGACGTGCCAGCGCGGTGCGCTCCAGCATTTCAAGCTGCTCGATGCAGTGAACGGCGCCTTCAATACTATGTTCCGCCATCGACAGCAAGTCTGCGGAGTCGAACCATCCCTCTAAAAGAAGAATCGGCTTGGTCCAGCCCATCCCGCGCAGGCGCACGGCGTTGTCCGGCTCAATCAGCGCCAGGCCGTCTGCGGCGGCAAAACCGCGCATGCCGCGTTCCAGTCCATGCCCGTAAGCGTTGGCTTTGACCACGCCCCAGGCCTTTGCGCCCGGGGCGCAGGCTTTTGCGCGCTCCAGGTTATGTTGCATTGCAGCGAGATGGATGTGCGCGACGATTGGCCTTGGCATGACAAAAAACCGGTGAAGAAGAATGGCGCATTTTACCGTTTGTGCCGTGTATATGCAGGGCGAAATCTTTGGAAACCTTACTTTCCATGGTATAAAGCATCCCGAGATAATTATCGGGCGTCCTGAATGAATCGTGGTTTTTATACCATCATGGCCGCGCAGTTCTTTTCGTCGCTGGCAGACAATGCTCTGCTCATCGTAGCGATCGACCTGCTGGTGTCCATGCAAGCTCCCGCCTGGGTTACACCCTTGCTGAAGCTGACTTTTGTGCTGTTTTACGTGCTGTTGGCAGCATTTGTAGGCGCCTTCGCTGATGCCCTGCCTAAAGGCCGGGTCATGTTCATTTCCAACCTGATCAAGATTTTCGGCTGCGCGCTGATCTTCTATCACGTGCATCCGCTGGCCGCCTATGCGGTGGTGGGCTTCGGCGCGGCGGTCTACTCGCCTGCCAAGTACGGCATCCTGACCGAACTGCTGCCGCCGGAAAAACTGGTAGTGGCCAATGGCTGGATCGAGGGCCTGACCGTCAGCTCCATCATCCTCGGCATCGCCATGGGCGGCGCGCTGATCGGCGGCCCGGTATCCAGGGCACTGTTCAATTTCGATTTCCCGGGCATTGATACCGGCCTTGACACAACCAGCGAAATCGCGCTGGCTGTCGTCGGCGCGACCTACCTGCTGGCAGCCATCTTCAACCTGCGCATTCCCGATACCGGCTACGTCTACGAACACCAGGAGCGCAATCCGCTGCGCCTGATTACCGAGTTTGCCGGCTGTTGCAGCATTCTGTGGCGCGACAAGCTGGGCCAGATTTCACTGGCGGTGACCACGCTGTTCTGGGGCGCCGGCGCGACGCTGCAATTCATCGTGCTGGAATGGGCCAAGCAATCGCTGGGCATGACGCTGGATAAGGCGACCAGCACTATCGCCGTGGTAGCGGTCGGCGTGGCGCTGGGCGCGGGCATGTCGGCACGTTTCATCACGCTGCGCAAGTCGCTGTCGGTCATTCCGCTGGGTGTTGCGATGGGCATTATCGTCATGGGCATGATCTTCGTGCACGACGTGCGCCTGGCCTACCCGCTGCTGCTGATCGTCGGCCTGCTGTCGGGCTTCTTCGTGGTGCCGATGAACGCGCTGCTGCAGCATCGCGGCCACGTTCTGATGAGCGCAGGCCATTCGATTGCGGTGCAGAACTTCAATGAGAACCTGTCGATCCTGACCATGCTGGCGGTGTATTCCCTGATGGTGAAAATCCATATCAGCCTGAATGCGATCATCGTGCTGTTTGGCCTGTTCGTCGCCGGTTCGATGCTGGCCATCATGCGGCTGCACGCAGCCAACCAGCGCAAGCACGATTCGCTCGGCCTGATCGGCGAGCACAAGCATTGATCTAGGCGGGCAAAGCCCCGCCACTGCGGCGCGCCTGGGCACGGGCGCGCCAGTCATCCG
>CAMLSG010000078.1 GCA_946482635.1 uncultured Duganella sp. | reverse complement strand
GCCGCCATCATCGCCAGCATCGCCGGCCTCAAGCTCACAAACGGCTGAGCCCGTGTCAACCTTGGGGTCAGACCCTTTGGTTGCCACGGGCTCAGCCAGAGAATGCTTGGGCCCGTGTCAACCTAAGAGCCTGACCCCAAGGTTGACACGAGCTGGGCTGTAACGCTTACTCGGCGTTCATTTCCTTCAGCAGGTTGTCGGCCTTGTCGATGTACTTCATGTTCCACAGCATGTAGCGCAGGTCGACCTGGATGTCGCGGGTCTTGGCTTTGTTGAAGTCCCAGTCCGAGATGATCGAGTCCAGCGTGCCGTCGAACGCCAGGCCGACCAGCTCGGCTTTCGAGTTCAGCGCGGCGGAACCGGAGTTGCCGCCGGTGATGTCCAGCGTGGCCAGGAAGTTGACCGGTACCGACTTCAGCTTAGGATCGACGTATTTGCCGAACTGCTTCTTGTTGATGGCGTCGAGTTGCGCTTGCGGGGCGTTGAACTCGCCTTCGCCGGTGGCCTTGGCTTTCACGCCAGCCACGGTGGTGAAGGCGGACCAGCCGGTGGTGCCGTCAGCGCCTTCCGCGCGGCCGGCGATCTTGCCGAAGGTTACGCGCAGGGTGCTGTTCGCGTCAGGATACACAGCCTGGCCTTTCGAATTCATGAAGGCGATCTTGGCCTTCATGTAGTTCGCGTAGGATTGCTGGATCTTGCCGGCCAGTTCTTCGTTGGCGGCTTCCTGCTTCATGCCGTCGTCGTACAGGGCCACGGCGGCCTTGATGAAGGCGTCGTCGCTGGCCTTGAAGTCTTCCGGCTTCTTGCCCAGCCACGAGGCGCGGAACTCGCCGTCTTCCAGCTTGGAGCCGGTATACAGCTTGTCCAGGGCCGCCGACAGTTCGGCTTCGCTCATGCCGGCCTTGATGCCCAGCACGGCGTCAAACGCTGCATTGTGTTCAGCCGCCGGCTGTGCATTGTACTGCTTCAGGTTGTTCAGCACGATGGCCTTGTCCACCTTCGCCACGTAGGTCTTGTTGGCGCCTTTCACAGCTTGCTCGATGCGCTTGACGTCGCGTTCCTGGTAGCCCGCCTTGCGGTCGGCGTTAGGCTTGGTGCTTTCGTTGGCCAGGCGATACATGGCGCGCGCCTGGGTCAGCAGGGCTGGCGAGGAGCGGTCGTAGAAGAAGTCGCGCTTGTTCTCGGCGTCGCGCTGGGCGATCAGCTTTTCCACGGCTTCCAGGTCGGCGCCGAAGCTTGCCTTGCGCTTGGCGTCGGCGTTCACCCATGCCTTCAGCGCGGCATGTTCTGCGGTCTTGCGCTCGAGGACATCGCTGCCTTCGTAGCTGTTCAACATGCCCTTGCGGTTCTTGTAGTAGTTGTTGATGTTGGCTACGCGGCCGGCCACCTTTAGGGCTGCATCGCGGTCGCCCTTGGTTTCGCGGTCGATGATGGCCAGGGTCTCGTTCGAGTTCTGGATAAAGGCCGGGTATTCGAAGCCGAAGGTGTTCGACACTTCGGACGGCAGGCGGTGGCGGTTGGTGCGGCCTGGGTAGCCCAGTACCATCACGAAGTCGCCTTCTTTCACGCCTTCTTTGGCCAGCTTCAGGAAGGATTTAGGCTCGTAAGGCACGTTGTCCTTGGAGTAGTCGGCGGCCTTGCCGTCCTTGCTTACGTAGGCGCGGTAGAAGCCGTAGTCGCCGGTGTGGCGCGGCCACATCCAGTTGTCGGTGTCGCCGCCGAATTTGCCGACGCCGGCTGCCGGTGCGTGCACCAGGCGCACGTCGCGGATTTCCAGCTGCTTGATCTGGTAGAACTCCAGGCCGCCGTAGAACGACGACACGGTGCAGCGGTGGCCTTCGTCTTTTTCGCATTCGGCAACCAGGGCTTTCTGGTTCTTCTCGATCGCGTCCACGCGCGCCTTGCCCTGCAGCTTGGCCACTTCCGGCGTGATGATCTTGTCGGTGACGTTCAGCACTTCCTTGGTCACGTACACGCGGCTGCCCGGTGCGGCCGGCAGTTCTTCGGCGAAGCTGTGCGCCACGAAGCCGTTGGCCAGCAGGTCGCGTTCCTTGGTGGAGTTGACCGCCACGCTGTTGTACACGCAGTGGTGGTTGGTCACGACCAGGCCTTTCGGCGACACGAAGGAGGCGGAGCAGCCGCCCAGGCTGACGATGGCGTTCATCGGGAATTCGGTCAGCTTGGTCAGCGAGGCTGGGTCCAGCTTCAGGCCGGCGGCCTTCAGTTGCTTGGCTACTTGTGGCAGCTGCTGTGGCATCCACATGCCTTCGTCTGCGAAGGCTGCGGAGGTGGTGCTCAGGACGGCGAGCGCGAGGAGTGATTTTTTCATGGATCTCGGATTGGTTGTAGTGGTGGCCTGTCGGCAGGCGCCCTAGAGTATCGGCACGGCGGCGCCTGGCGTCAACACTAAAAACAAGGGTCAAAACAGAAGAAAATTCGGGGCGGGGCGGAACTGTTGCTTTGCAGCATAAGGCGCACTTAGCGCAGGTGAAGGTAGAGCAGGGTGGCAATGGTCGACAGCCAGGAAGTCAGGATCAGGGCGGTCTGCCGGTCGAACTTCCGGTCCATGCGGGCGACCAGCTCGTCATGGCGTCGCCGGGCTTCGGCGTGAAGGGCATCGCTGCGTTTTCGCTCTTCTGCCAACGCCGCTCGCTGCTCGGCAGCCTCGTGATCGCGCTTCGCCTGCTCGGCATCCATGCGCCGCAGAATCTCACGAAATTGCTCTCGGGTAAGTTCTTTGTGCTCGTCGAGCGCCTTTTCTACGTGGCTGATGCGGTCGTGATCCATCGGTCCCTGTGCCATGGTAGCCCACTTGATGTTGATGCTGCGTTGGACACGAGGCCGTAAGGGAAGTTCCTCGACGACGAAAAAAAAGCCAGCGCCGCAGCGCTGGCCTGTGAGGAACCTTTACGCCCTATCTGACGCGTCCGCGGAAGACCAGGTTTACGATCGCCAGCAGGATCACCGCCCCGAGGAATGACACCGCCAGCGACAGCACGCTGAAATCGTCCGTATTGATGGTGCCTGTCCCGAATAGCGGCGACAGC
Source organism: uncultured Duganella sp. (assembly GCA_946482635.1). The sequence continues at coordinate 18,111 of CAMLSG010000078.1, read as the reverse complement.
AACCAGCCGCCCAGCAGGGCGCCGACAATACCCACCACCACGTTCAGGAACATGCCCTGTTGCGCGTCCGTTTTCATCACCAGGCTGGCCAGCCAGCCCAGAATGCCGCCTATCACAATCCAGATAATGAAGTTCATATCCGCCCCCCTTTATTGTTGATGATTCCAGTGTAGGACATGCGCGAACCGATATTCAGTGCGCGAACGTACAGATATGCAGGGCGCCGCGGCCTATCGTGTTCGGGACTCATGCAAAAAGGGGGAATTCCCATGAACACTGCAGACAAGCAATCCCGCATGGTGACCGGCCTGTTTCGTGATCGCAACAGCGCCGAGCGTGCCTGGCAGCACGCCACCTCCCGCGGTTACGGCAAGGACGACATCAACGTCGTCATGAGCGACGATACCCGCCAGCGCTATTTCAGCGGCCAGGCGGAAACGGAATTGGGCTCGAAAGCAGGAGAGGGCGCCGGCATTGGCGCCAGCGTTGGCGGTGCGATCGGCGCCGCCCTCGCTGCCGTGGCGGCAATGGGCACGACCCTGGTGCTGCCGGGCCTGGGCATTGTAGTGGCTGGTCCACTGGCGGCTGCGCTGGCCGGTGCCGGCGCAGGCGGCGTGGCGGGTGGCCTGGTGGGCGCCCTGATCGGCGCCGGCATTCCGGAAGAGCGCCTCAAGCACTATGAGGAAGGCATCCGCTCCGGCGGCATCCTGATGGGCGTGCATACGCGCGATTCTGTCGACGCGGCCGATATTGAGAGCGCCTGGAAAGAAAGCGAAGGCGAGCATGTGGTCGGCGTCGGCGTCGGTACTACGGGCGGTGCGCTGGCTGGCGCTGCTGCCGGTTCACCCGCCGGCGTACCGGGCATGGTGGCCGGCGCCGTGATTGGCGGCGTGGCAGGCGCCTTTGTCGGCAAGGGCACGGCGGAAATCGTCAATCCGAAACTGGAAGACGATGAGGACGACCACAACCTGGCCACCGGCGTTGGTGCCGGAGGCGGCGCGGCAGCCGGCATCGCGGCTGGCGCGGCGGCAGGCCCGATCGGCATGGCTGCGGGCGGCGCCATCGGCGCACTGGCTGGCGGCATGGCAGGCCAGGGCATCGGCACCCTGCTGAACCCAAGCGAAGAACGGGTCTACTGGCAGGACCACTACCGCAACGAGGCCTATTTCAACCCTACCTTTGACTACGACGACTACGAGCCGGCCTACATGCTCGGCTACACCGCGCGCCAGCGCTATCGCGGCACGTGGGACGAGCTGAAAGACCAGCTGGAAATGGATTGGGAAGCGGTGAAGGGCAAATCGCGAATGGCATGGGAGCATGCCAGGGATGCGGTGCGCGCGGCCTACGAGCGGGAACTCCCGTAACGGCCGCGCTTGTGGAGAATTAGTCGGCTTTGATGGCTTCGACCTGGATTGCCAGCTTCACTTCGGGGGCGAAGGCTGGGGTGGCGTAGTTCAGGCCGAAGTCGGTGCGCTTGAATTCGGCTGTGGCGTCGGCGCCGCAGGCTTCACGCTTGTAGCGTGGGTGCATGATGCACTTGAACTTGTTGACCTTCAGGGTGACCGGCTTGGTCACGCCCAGCATGGTCAGCTCGCCTTCCACAGCCACCAGTTGCTCGCCTTCGAAGACGAAGTGCTTGCCCTTGTAGGTGACGGTCGGGAATTTTTCGACGTTGAACATGTCGGCCGACTTGGCGTGGGTGTTCATCTTGTCCAGGCCGAAGTCGATCGACGCGGCGTCGATGGTGATGTCCATGCTGCCGGTCTTCGCGGCGCGGTCCATCTGGATGGTGCCGCTGGTCTTGTCGAACTTGCCGCGCCATACCGACAGGCCCATGTGGTCGGCTTCGAAGCTCGGGAAGGTGTGGGTCGGGTCGATGTTGTAGTTGGCGGCGTTGGCGGCAACGGCGGATACGGCCAGCAATGCGGCGGTCAGGAACTTCAGTTTCATGGTGTCTCCAGGGGTTTATTGAGCAACTACGTGGAACTTGATGGTCACTTCGTCAGCGACCATGCCGGTGTCTTTCCATTCGCCTTCACCGACGTTGAAGGCCAGGCGCTTGATCGGCAGCGCGCCGTCGAATACTTGCTTGCCGCCGTCGGCTTTGACGGTGATCGGGAACGTTACGTCGGCGGCCTTGCCTTTGATGGTCAGCTTGCCGCTGACATTCAGCTTGCCCGGGCCGGCGCTCTTGATCGCGGTGGAGACGAAGGTGGCTTTCGGGAACTGGGCCGAATTGAACCAGTCTTTCTTGGCCACTTCGGCGTTCATCTCCGCTTCGCCCAGGTCCAGGCTGGCGGTCTCGATTTCCACCGTGGCCTTGGAGGTGTCAGGCGCGGCCGCGTTGTAGTCGATGACAATATTGTGTTTCTTGAACTTCGATTCGATCGGCACGTTCATCTGCTTGAACACGGCCGACACGCTGCTCTTGGCAGGATCGGCTTTCAGGACGGCGGCGCTGGCTGCAGCCGCCACGGCCAGCAGGGCGGCCAGTAATACGCTTTTCTTCATGGGTGTGGCTCCAGGTTATGGCAGCATGCGCTTGAGCAGGCCGTCCTTGTCGATGAATTGGTGTTTCAGCGCTGCGCCGATATGGCCGATGACGACGGCGGCGAGCAGCATGTTCAGCCAGTAATGTACCGGTTTCAGGATTTCCTTGAGCGCGGGGCTGGCTTCGAACAGCGAGGGGATCTTGAACAGGCCGAGGTAGACCACCGGCACGCCGGCAGCCGTGGTGTACAGGTAGCCGGAAATCGGCACGGCGAACATCAGGAAGTACAGGAACCAGTGGCCGGCTTCGGCGGCTTTCTTCTGGCCTTGCGTCATGGAGACGGGCAGGGCGGGCGGCTTCTGTTTCAGGCGCCACAGCAGGCGGCCGGCGGCCAGGGCGAGCACGGTGATGCCCATCCATTTGTGCCAGGAATAATATTTGAGCTTGGTCGGGGTCAGGCCGGGGATGTCGGTCATCACCAGGCCGAGAATGAACGCGGCTACGATCAGCAGGGCGATCAGCCAGTGCAGCGCAATAGCGGTTCGTGTGTAGCGTTCCATTGTGACCTTTGGTAAATAGTACGTGTTAGGACTAATATACCAGAGGGTAACGGAACTTGCTTACAGCTTCCTTAAAACCGGTAAGTCTGGGTCTGACCCGCAGGGTCAGACCCAGTCCGCGCAACGGCCAACGGGGTTGGTTCTGGGCCTTTGACTTTTTGAGAAGGTCAGGAGCCCAGAACCAACCCCGTTGGCCGTGAGGTCATTCGGGGTCTGACCCTGCGGGTCAGACCCGGGTTTACCGGTTTTAAATGGACTTAGCCAAGGAAGCAGCAATACCTGTGTAGTTCCCCGGCGTCATCGCCAGCAAGTGATCCTTGGCTTCCTGCGGAATCGCCAGCCCGCTGATGAACTCACGCAGCGCTTCCTTGGTAATGCCCTTGCCGCGAGTCAGTTCCTTCAACTGCTCATACGGATTCTCGATGCCATAACGGCGCATCACAGTCTGCACCGGCTCCGCCAGCACTTCCCACGACGCATCCAGGTCCGCTTCAAGGCGGGCCGGATTCACTTCCAGCTTGTTCAGGCCGCGCAGGCAGCTGTCATAAGCCAGCAGGGTGTAGCCGAAACCAACACCGATATTGCGCAGCACGGTCGAATCGGTCAGGTCGCGCTGCATGCGCGATACCGGCAGCTTTTCGGACAGGTGCTTCAGCACGGCATTGGCCAGGCCCAGGTTGCCTTCCGAGTTTTCGAAGTCGATCGGGTTGACCTTGTGCGGCATGGTGGAGGAACCGATTTCGCCGGCCTTCAGCTTCTGCTTGAAGTAGCCCAGCGACACATAGGTCCAGATATCGCGGTTCAGGTCCAGCAGGATGGTGTTCGCGCGTGCGAACGCGTCAAACAGCTCGGCCATGTAGTCGTGCGGTTCGATCTGGATGGTGTACGGGTTGAACACCAGGCCAAGGCGCTGCTCGATCACATTCTTGGAGAAAGCAGGCCAGTCGAACGATGGGTAGGCCGACAGGTGGGCGTTGTAGTTGCCTACGGCGCCGTTCATCTTGCCCAGGATTTCCACCTTGGCGATGCGCTCGATGGCGCGCTGCAGGCGGGCGATCACGTTGGCGAATTCCTTGCCCAGGGTGGTCGGGCTGGCGGTCTGGCCGTGGGTCCGGCTCAGCATCGGCAGCTCGGCGTTGGCGTGGGCGATGTCCTTCAGCTTGGCAACCAGGCCGTTCAGGGCCGGCACCATCACGCCGTCGCGCGCGGCTTTCAGCATCATGCCGTGCGAGGTGTTGTTGATGTCTTCCGAGGTGCAGGCAAAGTGGATGAACTCGGAGGCGGCCACCAGTTCAGGCACGTCCTTCACTTTTTCCTTCAGCCAGTACTCCACAGCCTTCACGTCATGGTTGGTGACGGCTTCGATTTCCTTGATGCGGGCGGCATCGGCTTCGGTGAACTCGGCAGCCAGCTTATCCAGCAGGGCGGTGCCGGCGGCGGAGAATGGCTTGATTTCGGCAAAACCGGCCAGCGACAGCGCTTGCAGCCACGCGATTTCGACCTTCACACGGTGGTGCATAAAGCCGGATTCGGACAGGATCGGGCGCAGCTTGTCGGTTTTCGAAGCATAACGGCCGTCCAGCGGGGACAGGGCCGACAGGGTGGAGTAAGGAGTTGTCATGATAATGCTGGGAAGGGAGGCGGGAAAAAACAGGATTTTACCATTGGCCGGTCGTCGTCCCCCCGCCACTACGCTGCGCCTGCTATCGGGGCGCGATGCTATACTGTTGTCTAATTCTCCACTTTCAGCATCTATGAAACTAATCGGTTCACTCGCCAGCCCTTATGTACGCAAGGTTCGTGTCGTCCTGGCGGAAAAAAAACTCGACTATCAACTGGAACTGGAAAATGTCTGGGCGCCGGACACCACCATCCAGAAACTGAATCCGCTCGGCAAAGTGCCATGCCTGATCATGGAAGACGGCTATGCCATGCAGGATTCGCGCGTGATCGTCGAGTACCTGGATTCGGTGTCGCCGGTGTCCAAGCTGCTGCCGCCGAATGGCCGCGAGCGCGCCAACATCAAGTGCTGGGAAGCGCTGGCCGACGGCGTGCTGGATGCTGCGGTGCTGATGCGCCTGGAGCGCAACCAGCGTCCGAAAGAGCAGCAGAGCGAAGCGTGGATCGCGCGCCAGATGCAAAAGGTTGAACTGGGCCTGGCTTCGATGTCCGAACGCCTGGGCGACGACCCTTGGTGCGCCGGCAACCATTACTCGCTGGCCGACGTGGCCGTGGGCTGCTGCGTGGGCTGGCTGAGCTTCCGCTTCCCGGAAATCGACTGGCGCGGCAAGCATCCGAACCTGGGCCGCCTGTACGACAAGCTGTCCGAGCGCCAATCCTTCAAAGACACCGTCCCGCAGGCTTAAACGCCGTCCCGCATGGCAGCCAAGCCACCGTCCCAGGAACGCCTGCAGATGGCGGACATTGCCCGCCTTGCGGGCGTGTCCACCTCCACTGTGTCGCGCGCGCTGGCCGGCAGCAAGCTGGTCAACGAGGAGACGCGCACCCGCATCATGGAGCTGGCGCGTTCGCTCAAGTACACCATCAACGTCGGCGCACAGAACCTGCGCCTGAAGCAGAACCGCTCGGTGGCCGTAGTGGTGCCTTCCGACGCCAAGGTGCACCAGAGCCTTTCCGATCCCTTCTTCCTGTCGATGATCGGCTCCCTGGCCGATGCGCTGACGGAGCAGGGCTTCGACATGCTGCTGTCGCGCGTCGATGCGGAGCAGCTGGATTCTGCCGCCACGCCGTTCGATACCGGCCGCGTGATCGGCATCATCCTGATCGGCCAGTGGGGCCACCACGACCAGTTGAACGAGATGGCGGCGCGCCATGTGCCGCTGGTGGTGTGGGGCGCGCAGATGCCGCAGCAACTGTATTGCACCATCGGCGGCGATAACCTTAGCGGCGGCCGCCTGGCTGCCGAGCATTTGCTGGCCGAGGGCCGCCGCCGCATTGCCTTCTTCGGCGATACGCGCCTGCCGGAAGTCGAGCAGCGCTACCGCGGCTATTGCGCGGCCTTGCAGGCGGCCGGCATAGCGATCGATCCGCAATTGTGCGTGGCGGCGTCCTTCCTGCCGGAAGGCGGGCGCGAAGCAGTGGCGGAGCTGGCGCAGCGCGGTGTGCAGTACGACGCGGTATTTGCCTGTTCCGACTTGCTGGGCATGATGACCATCAATGCCTTGCGTGAGCAGGGGCGCTCGGTGCCGCACGACGTTGCGGTCGTCGGCTATGACGATATCGAACTGTCTTCTTACTTCCATCCTCCACTGACCACGGTGCGCCAGCCCGTGCGTGACGCGGGACGCGCCATGGTGGCAGCCCTGCTGGCACAGACCGAAGGCCAGCCGGCCCGCTCGGTGGAACTCCCTACTTCCCTGATTCAGCGCGCCAGCTCGCGCTGATTGCAACCGTTTGCATTTGGCGCAACACTAGCGCACGAGCGTTCCGCAAATAATCTTTGCAATCGATTGCAATTTGCAAAGAGCTGATGAATAATGAGGCATCTGCAGATAAACAGACGCGGCCAACCGGCCGATGAATAAGCCCGATCAACGGAGGAGACAATGGTTTTACGTACAGCCCAGCGTGGCTGCATGGCTGCTGCCATCGCTGCTGCATTCGCCCAACCTGCATTTGCCCAGGAAACCAACCCCCAGCCCGCAGCGGCCGACGGCCAGCCTGCCGCGCCAGTTGCCGCGCCGGTAGCCGATGCTGCGGCCGATGGCCTGAAACTCGAGCGCGTGGTGGTTACCGGCACCGCCAGCCGCAGCTCCAAGATGCGCTCCAGCGTCTCGGTCAGCACCATGGAATCGGAAGCCATTTCCCTGTCCGCGCCTACCAGTGCCGCCGAGGTGCTGCGCTCCGTACCCGGCGTACGTGCCGAATCTTCGGGCGGCGAGGGTAATGCCAACATCACTGTGCGCGGCGTGCCGATTTCCGCAGGCGGTGCGCGCTACGTACAGATGCAGGAAGACGGCCTGCCCGTGCTGCAGTCGGGCGACTTCAATTTCATTACGCCGGACAGCTATGTGAAGATCGACGGTTCGCTGGACCACCTGGAAGTGGTGCGCGGCGGCTCGGCCTCCACCCTGGCCACCAACTCGCCGGGCGGCATCATCAACTTCATCAGCAAGACTGGCGAGCAGCAGGGCGGCAATATCGGTATCCAGCGCGGCCTGGGTTACGACGAAACACGCTACGACTTTGACTACGGCGGCCGCCTGGCGGAAAAGACCCGCTTCTTCATCGGTGGCCATTACCGCACGGGCGAAGGCCAGCGCAACACCGGCATGAACACGGAGGAAGGCGGCCAGATTCGCGGCAACATCACGCAGGAATTGTCGAACGGCTGGATCAGGCTGTCGTTCAAGCACCTGGACGACAAGGCCCCGACCGCGCTGCCAGTGCCGGTGCGCGTCACCAATGGCCGCATCAGCGAAATCCCCGGCATCGATCCGCGCGACACCACGTTCTACTCGCCCTACTGGACGCGCGATATTTCGCTGACCAAGGAAAACGGCAAGGCATCGAGCAACGTCAACGACGGCCTGCGCGTGAAGAGCGACAGCTTCGGCATTGCCGCCTCCTTCGACCTTGGCAATGGCATCACGCTGAGCGACAGCTTCCGCAAGTCGAACAACAGCGGCCGCTTCCTGGGCGTTTTCCCTGCCAATAACGGCGTGGCCGGCAATTACGTGATCGCCACCGGCCCGGACAAGGGCAAGGCCTACAACGGCATGGCTTTCTCCGCGGTGGTGTTCAACACTTCGATCGACAACGCCGACAATACGCTGAACGACCTGAAGCTGGCCAAGACCTTCGCCATCAACGGCGGCAAGCTGACCACCACCGGCGGCCTGTACACCTCGCTTCAGAAACTGGGCCTGACCTGGAACTTCAACGAATACCTGATGCAGCTCAGCGGCGACAAGCCCGCCTTGCTGCAGACGGCATCGGCCACGCCCGGCTATGTCGGTCCGGCCTTTGGCGGTTGCTGCATGCGTGCAGTCGACATGGAATACAAGCTGCTCTCGCCCTACCTGAACGTGGGCTGGGAAAAAGGTCCCCTGAACTTCGATGCCAGCGTGCGCCAGGACCGCCAGCGCGCCAGCGGCACGGCCAACATCGCCACCAATGGCCTGGTCTACGAGCCGGCCAACGAGCAACTGGTCGACTACAAGATCCATCACACCTCGTATTCGGTGGGCGGCAACTACCAGCTCAATCGCGACCTGGCGCTGTTTGCCCGCGTCAGCGACGGCGTGGCTTTCAATGCCGACCGCATCCTGTTCGGCACCCCGCTCGATGGTAGTGCGCCGATCAACATCAACACCGTGCGCCAGGTGGAAGGCGGCGTGAAATGGCGCTCCGGCAGCACCAGCGCTTTCCTCACACTGTTCCGCGCCAAGACCGACGAATCGAACTTCGAAGCGACGACGCAGATCAGCACCGCCAACCGCTACGACGCCAAGGGCGCCGAGCTGGAAGCGGCATGGAGCCTGGGCGACTTCCGCATCAACGGCGGCCTGACCTGGACCGATGCCGAGATCGTGGGTGCAGCCGCAGGCCAGGAGTCCACCATTGGCCACACGCCGCGCCGCCAGGCTCGCATCACCTACCAGATTGCGCCCAGCTACAACGCCGGCCCGCTGACGGTGGGCGGCAGCGTGGTCGGCACCGGCCGCTCGTGGGCGGACGATGCCAATACGATCAATATGCCTGCCTTCCACACGGTGAACCTGTTTGCGCGCTACCAGTTCAATTCGCAACTGAGCCTGTCCCTGAGCGTGAACAACCTGTTCAACAAGATCGGCTACACCGAGGTCGAGGGCGACGGCCATGCCGCGCGTTCGATCGGCGGTCGCGCCGTGAAGATGGGCCTGAACTACTCCTTCTGATTTGGAAACCGCAATGCCGATGTCTTCATCCATCCACCATTTGCTCAACGCTATGCCGGAGGCGCGCCGCGCGGAAGCAGCACGTCGCTACGCTGCCCACGGCCCTGCGCTGCGCAGCTGCCTGCATAGCCTGTACGGTGGCACGCCAGGGTTCGAGCAATGGTATGGCAGCTTGTTGTCCGCCATCGGCGAACTGCACGGGGCGCGCAGCCCTGCGCTGGCCGCGCTTGACACGGCGCGCACTGCGCAGCCGGACTGGTTCCTCGGGCAGCAGATGCTTGGCTACTGCAGCTACGTGGACCGGCTGGGCGGCGACTTGCCCGGCGTGGCAAGGCGCATTCCGCACCTGCAGGAGCTGGGCGTGCGCTACCTGCACCTGCTGCCGTTCCTGAAGATGCGGGAAGGGGAGAATGACGGCGGCTTTGCGGTGGCCAGCTTCGAGGAGGTTGATCCACGCTTTGGCAGCAATGCCGACCTGGAGGCGCTGACAGGCGAGTTGCGCAGCGCCGGCATCAGCCTGTGTTCCGACTTCATCCTGAATCACGTGGCGGACGACCACGCATGGGCCAAGGGCGCACGCGAAGGCGACGAGCGTTTGCGCGGCTTCTTCCACGTGTTCCCGGATCGCTCCCAGCCCGATGCCTACGAACGCACGTTGGGGCAGGTGTTCCCGCAGGCGGCGCCCGGCAACTTCACCCACGTTCCCGCGCTGGATGGCTGGGCATGGACCACCTTCTATCCCTACCAGTGGGACCTGAACTGGTCGAACCCGGAAGTCTTTGCCGCCATGGCTGCCACCTTGCTGCGATTGGCCAACCGCGGGATTGAAGTCTTCCGCCTCGACTCCACTGCATTCCTGTGGAAACGGGAAGGGACCAATTGCATGAACCAGCCGGAAGCGCACCTGATCCTGCAGGCCTTGCGTGCGCTGGCCTCCATTGCCGCACCGGGCGTGTTGCTGAAGGCAGAGGCCATCGTCCCGATGCGCGAGCTGCCGGCCTACTTCGGCCAGCCCTCGCAACCGGAATGCCATATCGCCTACCACAGCAGCCTGATGGCGGCAGCCTGGGGTTCGCTGGCGGAGCAGGATGCGGGGCTGGTGCGCAGCGTGGTCGAAGGCACGCCGCCACTGCCGCCGCACGCCAGCTGGCTCAGCTACGTGCGCTGCCATGACGACATCGGCTGGAATGTGCTGCGAGCAGAAGCCGCGGAGACGGGCGATCCGCAAGCCCGCCTGGCCGCGATCTCGCGCTTCTTTGCCGGCGCCGGGGACAGCTACGCGCGGGGCGAAGCCTTCCAGAGCAGCGACCCGCACGCTGCGCATGGCAGCAACGGCATGGCCGCCAGCCTGGTTGGACTTGAGGGCGCAAACGGCGCGGAGGCCGAAGCGCTGGCCATGCGGCGACTGGTGCTTCTGCATGGTCTGGCGCTGAGTTTCGGGGCGTTGCCGGTGCTGTACATGGGCGACGAGGTGGGGCAGACCAACGATGACAGCTTCCGCCAGCGGCCGGACCGTGCGATGGACAGCCGCTGGCTGCAGCGGCCTGCGCTCGACGAAGTGCGGCTGGCACAACGCCACGACAGCAGCACGCAAGCAGGCCGCGTCTACGCCGCCTTGCACGGCCTGGTGTCCGTCCGCCAGCGCATCCCGGCAATGGCGGCAGGCGAGCCGCGCTCGCTGTTGCCGTCGGCACTGGCGGTGCTGGCGCTGCAGCGTGGTCCTGGCTTCCTCGCCTTATACAATTTCTCCGGCAAGCCGCAGCAGTTCGCGCTGCAAGGCCAATGGACCGACGCCATCGAGCGCGGCCAGTTGTCCGGGGAAATCACTTTGGCGCCATGGGCCATGCATTGGCTCGAGCGCGATAATTGACAACAAAGATGGAGACAGCCATGTGTGTGGCAATGTTCGGCGAAGCCCTCGTCGATGATTTCGGCAGCGAGCAGGTGGTCGGCGGTGCGCCTTTCAACGCGGCGCGCAATCTGGCCGCCCTGGGCACGCCAGCCCTCATGATCACCCGCATCGGCCAGGACGCCAACGGCGCCGCTGTGCGCGCAGAGTTCGAGCGCTACGGCATGCCGCAATGGGGGCTGCAGACCGACCCCGCCTGGCCGACCGGTCGCGTGGTGGTGGAGCGCGGCCTGCAAGGCCACGCCTTCCACATCTTGCCCGGCCAGGCGTATGACCACATCGATGCCGCTTCGGCGCGCGCCGCGTTCGAACCAGCCAGGCCGCAGGTGCTGTATTTCGGCACCCTGGCCCAGCGCCACCTGACTTCGCGCACGGCGCTGATCGAGCTGCTGGAAGCCAGCGAGGCGACCCGCTACCTCGACCTGAACCTGCGCGAAGGCCAGTACACCGAGCGCAGCGTCTATGAATCGCTGCGCCACGCCGACATCCTGAAGGTCAACGAAGACGAACTGGCGGCCCTGCTGGCCTGGTATGCGCCGGACGGCCCTCGCCTGGTAAAGGCACACGATCCGGAACTGCCGCCGGCGTGCTCCCTGCTCATCGGGAAATTCAGCCTGCAGGCCATGGTCGTCACGCTCGGACCGCGCGGCGCGATGTATATTGGCGCAGACGGCCGGGTGATCCGCGAGCATGGCAACGAAGAGCCGTACAAGCTGGTCGACACGGTAGGCGCCGGCGATGCTTTCTCCGCCGTCTTCCTGCACGGCCATGTGCAAGGCTGGGACCTGGCATTGACCATGGCGCGCGCCAACGCCTTCGCCGGTGCAGTGTGCAGCCTGTCCGGCGCGGTACCGCAAGACCTGGCATTTTACGAACCATGGACCCAGCGCTGGCAAGCGGCGGAAGGAGCCACGCGATGATTCAGCAGAAACCGCATCTGTCGTTCCGGCAGATCGTCAACATGAACATCGGTTTCTTCGGCATCCAGTTCAGTTTCGGGCTGCAGCAAAGCAGCATGAGCCCGATCTACAAATACCTGGGTGCCGATGAAGCGAGCCTGCCTTACCTGTGGCTGGCCGGCCCGGTCACCGGCCTGCTGGTGCAGCCCATCATCGGGGCGCTGAGCGACCGCACCGTTTCGCGCTGGGGACGCCGCACGCCGTACTTCCTGATCGGCGCCCTGATTTGCAGCCTGGGCCTGCTGGCCATGCCCTTCAGCCCCGTGCTGTGGATGGCCGCCGGGCTGCTGTGGATCCTCGATGCGGCCAACAACGTGACGATGGAGCCGTACCGCGCCTTCGTCAGCGACCGCCTGGCCGTGCGCCAGCATTCGCTTGGCTTCCTGACCCAGAGCGCTTTCACAGGACTCGGGCAGACATTGGCCTACCTGACGCCTTCAATCCTGGTCTACCTCGGCATCAGCCGCGATGCGGTGAACAGCCATCACATTCCCTACACGGTGATCGGCGCCTTCCTGCTGGGGGCCGTCTTCTCGATCGCTTCGGTGCTGTGGAGTTGCTGGACCACGCCGGAATTGCCGCTGTCGCCGCAGGAAGAGGCGGAATTGCGCGCGAAGCCGACCGGCTGGCGCCACACCCTGCAGGAAATCGCCGAAGCGCTGCGCGACATGCCGCCCACCATGAAGCAACTGGCCGTGGTCAAGCTGTTCCAGTGGTACGCCATGTTCTGCTACTGGCAATACATCATGCTGGCGCTGGCGTCTTCCATCTACAAGACTTCCGACCCTGCGTCGGCCGGCTTCCGCGAAGCGGGCCTGCTGAATGGGCAGGTGGGCGCCTTTTACAACTTCGTCGCCTTCATCGCCGCCTTTGCGCTGGTGCCGTTCACGCGCCGCTTCGGGCCCAAGGTTACGCACAGCATCTGCCTGGCGGCAGCCGGCGTCGGCATGCTGTGCATTCCGCTGATCCGCGAACCGCTGCAGCTTATGTGGCCGATGCTGGGCATCGGTCTGGCCTGGGCCAGCATCATGGGCAATCCGTATGTGATGCTTGCAGGCAGCATTCCGCCCGAACGCACCGGCGTGTACATGGGCATTTTCAATATGTTCATCGTGATTCCGATGATCATCCAGATTTTCACCTTGCCACTGTATTACCGCAGCTTGCTGCACGGCGATCCTGCCAATGTGGTGCGCCTGGCTGGCGCCCTGCTGCTGTGTGCCGCTGTGGCCGTACTGTTCGTCAAGCTGCGCGCCGCGCGGCCGCTGGCCGACACTGCTCCGCGCCAGGAGGCGGTTTTGCTAAAATAGCCCGAGCCGATCAACGAGGGGAGGGCAGCGATGTCAGAGCGAGTACTGGTATTTGGCGAAGCCCTTCTGGACGACTTTGGCGACCAGCAAGTGGTCGGCGGTGCGCCGTTCAACGTCGCCCGCAACCTGGCGGCGCTGGGACTTCCGGCCCTGATGGTGACCCGGGTCGGCAACGATAGTTACGGCGACCAGGTGCGCGACGCCTTTGTCCGCTTTGACATGAGCGCCGAGGGACTGCAGCACGGCCCGCAACCGACGGGCCGCGTGCTGGTGGAGCGCGACGGTAATGGCGGCCACCGCTTCCATATCCTGGCCGAGCAGGCCTACGACCATATCGAAGCTGCCGCCGCCGTGGACGTGATGCGCGCTTTCTCTCCCGATACCGTGTATTTCGGCACGCTGGCCCAGCGCGAACCGGCTTCGCGCGCTGCGCTCGGCGCGGTGCTGGACGGCGCCAGCGAGGCTGAACATTTCCTTGACCTGAACTTGCGCGACGGGGTGGACGAAGCGGTGGTGTTTGCCGCGCTGCAGCGGGCCGATATCGTGAAGGTCAATGAGGATGAATTGCAGGCATTGTTCTCCTGGTACTGCCATACCTGCCCGGACACGGTGGACATGGACTGCGCCGCCGTCGAAGCGGAAGCGCGCGCCATGATGCACAACTTTTCCATCCAGGGATTGCTGGTAACGCTGGGCGAGCGCGGCGCGATGTATTTCGGCGCCGATGGCGAACGCGCGGTCGACCACCAGGCTGTCAAGCCGGCCAGGTTCGTCGATTCGGTAGGGGCGGGCGATGCCTTTGCCGCTGTGTTCCTGGCGGGCCGCGCTCGCGGCTGGGAGACGCCGCTGATACTCTCACGTGCCAACGCCTTTGCCGGCGCGGTATGCGGCATTGCGGGCGCGGTATCGCCGGATCCGGCGTTCTACGCGCCCTGGCGCACGGCCTGGGGCCTGGATTAAGCGGCAGCCACCTTGCGGCGGGTCTGGATCATTTTCCAGCCATTGCCCGACGGATCGCGGAAGCCCGCATCCACCGTGCCGTAGCGCTCCACCGGTTCCTGGTTGAACTCCACGCCTTTCTGGTGCAGCTTGTCGTAGGTCGCGAAACAATCGTCCACTTCCAGCACCATCGGCGGCATCGCGCCCTTGGCGACCAGCGCATTCAGCGCCTGGGCGGTTGCCGCATCATGGACAGGTGCGCCCGGTACGTAAAGGCCGAGCTGGAACGATGGCTGGTCCGGATGCTGCACGGTCAGCCAGCGGTAGTCGCCATTGCGCACGTCGGTATGGACCTTGAAACCGAGCTTGTCGACATAGAAAGCCAGCGCTTCGTCCTGGTCGCGAACATACAGGCCTACGGTTTGAATACCTTGAGTCATGGGGTGGTCTCCTTTAAGTGAGACTCCATTGTAGGGACGCTTTCCTGGCGCCGCTTCTCCGAAACTGCCATTGTGAGGTCCGGCCGGTGCGCGGCGCTCAGCACGCAGGCCGGCACCCGTCCGGCTTGCTCAGCCTCGAGGCGTACCTGTTCCCGGATATCGCCCGGGTTCTTGCCGGTGATGTCGCGGAAGGTGCGCCCGAAGGTGCCGATGCTGTTCCAGCCGGTCGAGTAGGCGATATCGGTGATGGGCAGGTCGGTTTCGCGCAGCAGCGTCACGGCGCGCTCGATGCGGCGCGTGAGCAGGTAGCGATGGGGAGGGAGGCCGAACGCCTCCTTGAAGGAACGGGCGAAGTGAGTTGCAGAAACGCAGCTCACTTCCGCCAGGCGGCTTACCGGCCATTCCTCTTGCGAGGCGGCGTCCATCCTGTCTTTGGCGCGCAAGAGGCGCCGCAACAGTTCCGGACTTTGTCCGGGCATTACTCGGCTTCCGACATCTGCGATTGCAGGTAGTTCTGGATGCCGATTTTCCCGATCAGGTCGATCTGGGTTTCCAGCCATTCGATGTGCTCCTCGGTATCCTTCAGGATATCCAGCAGCAGGTCGCGCGACACGTAATCGCCGACTTTCTCGGATTGCGCAATGCCTTCCTTGATGGTCACATGCGCACCTTTTTCCAGCTTCAGGTCGGCGGCCAGCATTTCTTCGGTGTTCTCGCCGATCAGCAGCTTGTGCAGGGCTTGCAGGTTAGGCAGGCCGTCCAGCATCAGGATGCGGTCGATCAGGCGGTCGGCATGCTTCATTTCGCCGATCGACTCATCGTATTCTTTCTTGCCCAGCTTGTCGAAGCCCCAGTGACGGTACATGCGCGCATGCAGGAAGTACTGGTTAATTGCCGTCAGCTCGTTGGTCAGCTGTGCATTCAGCAGACGGATAACGTCTTTGTCGCCCTTCATGGGGTTTCCTTCTTATTTGGTTGGGAATAATGGCATTTTGCCACGAAGCAGGGCGCCAACCTAGTCATGGGGGCAACATAGGATTGCTAACGACATTGCTAATGTAAATGAAAACAATTATCATTTGCGTTTTATGCCTACAATTCAGAGTTGTCAATGTCCTACATTAAGAGCCGCAAGCACTCGCCAGCTACGCTCGCAGCCATCGCCGCTTCCCTGGCGCTGCCTGTAGCACAAGCCGATACAAATACAGCTGCCCCAGAGCAGAAAATGCAGGAAGTCGTCGTTACTGGCCAGAATGGCAGCGATTTCCAGGTTAAAAAGTCGGCTTCCGACAAATTCACCGCTCCCCTGCTGGATACCCCGAAATCGGTGACCGTGATCCCGACCGAGGTAATTTCCCAGACTGGCGCCACCTCGCTGACCGATGCGCTGCGCACCGTGCCTGGCATCACCGTGGGCGCTGCGGAAGGCGGCCAGCCGGTAGGCGACAACCTGTTCATCCGCGGCTACAACGCGCAGACCGACACATACATCGACGGCATCCGCGACAGCGGCTCCCAGTCGCGCGAAATCTTCGCACTGGAGCAGATCGAAGTCGTAAAAGGCCCGAATTCCGCATACGGCGGCCGCTCGTCCGCTGGCGGCGGCATCAATATGGTTTCCAAGACCGCCAAGGCGGAAACCTTCAGTAACGCCAGCGTTGGCCTGGGTACCGCGAAATATCGCCGCGTGACCGCCGACGTGAACCGCATGATCGGCGATAACGCCGCCGTACGCCTGAACCTGATGGGCCATGAAAACCATGTGGCCGGCCATCATGATGAGATTTACAGCGACCGCTGGGGCTTCGCCCCGAGCGTGGCCTTCGGCCTGACCGGTCCGACCAAGGTCAACCTGAGCTACTACCATTACAAGTCGAGCGAGCTGCCGGACGCCGGCGTGCCTTTCGACAATCCATTCACCACCGGTGCGAACGTCGCCAAGAACGGTGTCGGCAAGCCGGTCAACGTGCCAAGCGAAACCTTCTACGGCCTGGTCGACCGCGACTTCCGCGACACCAAGTCCGACATCGGCACCATCGACATCAAGCACGAATTCAGCAACGGCCTGGCCTTCCGCAACGTGACCCGTTACGGCAAGACCGGCAACGAGTACGTGTACACCCTGCCTGATGACTCCAAGGGCAACGTGATGCTGTATGGCACCGTATGGCGCCGCCACAACAGCCGCAATGCGGAAACCGAGTCGCTGGCCAATGCGTCCAGCCTGACCGGCTCCCTGGTTGCTGCAGGCGTCAAGCACAGCTTCACCGCTGGCGTGGAAGTGAGCCGCGAAGTGACCGAGCGCGCGACCTATAACTTCACCCCGGGCACCAACAACCCGCTGACCAAGACCACCACCTGCCCAACCGCAGGCGCGGCAACCCTGTACAACTGCACCACCCTGTCCAACCCGAACCCGTACGACCCATGGACCGTCGGCCAGGTACGCAGCGTGGCGCCGAACGACACCAAGGTGCACACCAACAGCCGCTCGGTCTACGGCTTCGACACCATCGAATTCAACCCGCAGTGGCTGCTGAACGTGGGCGTACGCTGGGACGAGTTCCGCACCGGCCTGCACACCAACGCCAACACCGCCGCCACCCCGGTTGTGGCTGCGATTGACGCGGAAAACAAGTCCAGCTTCGCCAACTACCAGGCGGGCCTGGTGTACAAGCCAGCAGCGAACAGCAGTATCTACGTGTCGTACGGCACCTCGTCCACTCCTCCAGGCAACGATGGCGGCGATGGCGTGGATGCGCTGTCCACCTCGGTACAGAACCTGAAGCCGCAGGACAGCAAGAATTTCGAACTGGGCACCAAGTGGGAAATCCTGGCACGCAAGCTGTCCGTCAGCGGCGCTGTCTTCTCCAGCAAGATGAACAACGCCCGCGTAACCAACGTGGACGGCACCACCCAGAACGTTGGCAAGAAATCCGTCAAGGGCTTCGAACTGGGCGTGAGCGGCGCGCTGACCAGCAACTGGCAGGTCTTCGGCGGCTACACCTGGCTCGACTCCGAAGTGGAAGACAACGGCTTTGTTAACGTCGGCACGACCGCCAAGCCGGTGTATGCTGCATCCCCGTTCAACGGCAACGCCTTCCCTGCAACGCCTAAGCAGAGCGCTTCGCTGTGGACTTCGTACACGATCATGCAAGGCCTGGTCATTGGCGGCGGCGTGAATGCAGTGTCGAAGGTATGGAGCAACGTCAACAACACCAAGTTCGTGCCGGGCTACACCCGCTACGACGCGATGGCGAGCTATGATGTGAACAAGAATATCAGCCTGCAGTTGAACATCCAGAACCTGACGGACAAGCTGTACTACGACAAGGTGGGTTCCAACCACTATGCCGGCGTTGGCGTAGGCCGTACCGCAATCCTGACTGCGAACTTCCGCTACTAATATGATGCTGCATATCCCCGGCGTGCTGACGCCGGACCAAGTCAAAACCTTCCGCCAACGCCTGGCGGCCGCCGAATGGATCGACGGCCGCGCCAGCGTGGGATCGCAGGGGGCGCAAGTCAAGCGCAACCGCCAGATCGCGGAAGGGACGCCGCTGGCGCTGGAACTCGGGGATATCATCATCAAGGCGCTGG
>CAMLSG010000077.1 GCA_946482635.1 uncultured Duganella sp. | reverse complement strand
CAGCGCCGCCGCGTGCAGGTCGACATCGAGCTTGTCGGCGATCTGCACCAGGTAAAGCAGCACGTCGGCCAGTTCGTGGCGGATCGCTTCATGCTGGCCGGCTGCCAGCTCGCCGGCGCGGCCGGTGGGCAGCCACTGGAAATGCTCGGCCAGTTCGGCCACTTCCACCGACAGCGCCATCGCCAGGTTCTTCGGCGTGTGGTACTGCTCCCAGTTGCGGGCAGCGGCAAAGGCGCGGGTGCGCTCGCGCAGGTCGTGCAGGGCGTCCGTCATGCCGACTTCTCCATGAACACGCTCAAGGGATCGTCGCGGTAATCGCCATACGGTCCGCGCACGCGGTAGCCCAGGCGCTCATACAAGCCGATCGCTTCCGGCTGCGACGGCCCGGTCTCCAGCATGAACTGGCGGCAGCCGCGCGCCAGCGCTTCCGTTTCCAGCATGCCGAGCAGGCGCTGCGCCACGCCCTGGCCGCGCGCGGACGGATGCACGAACATGCGCTTCACTTCCCCGTATTCCGGCGTCACCACGATGGCGCCGCAGCCCACCGCCGCGCCGTCGATATTGCGCGCCACGGCAAACAGCACATTCGGCTGCAGCAGCGAATTCATGTCGAGCGCATATACGCTCTCCGGTGGATACAGCGACAGCTGGTAAGCATCCAGCAGGTCGATCAGGGCCACGACTTCGGGCTGGTTGGGAGTCTCGAGTTTGATGTCCATCGCCCAATGGTATCATCCCTGCGCCACCTGACCGGGGCCGGTCCGGGGCGAGACATGTATAAGGATAACCATGAAATCGCTAGTTCCTCATGCCATTACACTGGCAGTCAGTGCACTTGTCGCCACCAGCGGCATTGCGGCCGACAATAGCGCCCTTACCCCGCGCGCTGAAAACCCCTACCTGAGCCAGACCGATGCCGCCGCCCGCTCGGCGCGCGTGTCCAACGTCGCTTATGTCCTCGACTTCACGCTGACCGGCCAGGAAAGCTTCAGCAACACCACCACTGTCGCCTTCGACCTCAAAGACAACGCGCAGCCGCTGACGCTGGACCTGGACAAGGCCACCATCAAGCGCCTGGTGGTCAACGGCAAGCAGGTCGCCGCGCCGCAGTACAACAACTGGTTCATTACGCTGGCCGCCGCCGACCTGAAGGCAGGCCGCAACAGCGTCACCGTGGAGTTCGAGCGCAAGCACAGCACCAACGGCGAAGGCCTGCACCGCATGGTCGACCCGGTGGACGGCCGCGTCTACACCTACTCGCACTTCGAGCCGGCCGCCGCGCACCAGATGTTCGCGCTGTTCGATCAGCCGGACCTGAAGGCCACCTACCAGGTCAACGTCACCGCGCCTGCCGACTGGACCGTGGTATCCACCACGCGCGAATCCAAAGTGGAAGACGTGGCCAACGGCAAGCGCTGGAC
Organism: uncultured Duganella sp.; assembly: GCA_946482635.1. The sequence continues at coordinate 20,105 of CAMLSG010000077.1, read as the reverse complement.
CTTCCCCGTGTCCAGGATCCTCAGCCCTTACAACTTCTCCATGCACGCCGGCCCGTACAAGGTGTGGGAGGACGCCACCAGCGCCAAGTACCCGATGCGCCTGTTCGCGCGCCAGTCGGTGGCCGACCAGGTCGACCCGGCGCCGTGGTTCGAATACACCAGGCAAGGCCTGGCCTGGTTCGACGACTACTTCGGCATTCCTTACCAGTACGGCAAATACGACCAGCTGCTGGTGCCGGACTTCCTGTACGGCGCGATGGAAAACGCCGGCGCGGTGACCTTCGCCGAACACTCCTTCCTGCACAAGGACAAGATGACCAGCGCCGAGAAGCACGACCTGGCCAGCGTTATCATGCACGAAATGGCGCACCAGTGGTTCGGCGACCTGGTCACCATGCAATGGTGGAACGGCCTGTGGCTGAACGAGAGCTTCGCCTCCTTCATGGGCACCCTCGCCACCGCCGAAGCGACTGAATTCAAGGACTCCGCCTGGCAGTACTTCTATTCGCAGGGCAAGTCGGGCGCCTACGTGCAGGACCAGCGCGTCACCACCCACCCGATCGAAACCCCGGTGCCGTCCACCGCCAACGCTTTCGACAATATCGACGCCATCACCTACTCGAAAGGCGCTTCCACGCTGAAGCAGTTGCGCCACCTGCTGGGCGAGGAAACCTTCCGCAAGGGCGTGCACAACTACCTGGTCAAGTACCAGTTCAGTAACGCGAAACTGGATGACTTCATCGGCAGCCTGGCCGAAGCGGCCGGCCGCGACCTGGGCCAGTGGACCCAGGACTGGCTGTACCAGCCGGGCGTGAACACCATCACCGCCAACTACAGCTGCAAGGCCGGCAAGATCGACGCCTTCAGCCTGCAGCAGACGGCCGTGGCGCAATTCCCGACCCTGCGCGAGCAGCGCGTGCAACTGGCGCTGATGCAGAAGCAGGGCAAGCAGCTGAATATCGCCAAGGTGCTGCCGGTGACCTACAAGGGCGCCACTACCGAGGTGGCGGAACTCAAAGGCGCGGACTGCCCGGACCTGGTCTACCCGAATTACCAGGACTGGGGCTTCGTCAAAGCCAAGCTCGATACGCGTTCCTTCGCCACCGCGCGCCAGGACGTCAGCAAGGTGGAAGACAAGCTGCTGCGCACCATGCTGTGGCACAGCATGTGGGACAACGTGCGCGACGGCGCGCTGCCGCTCAACGAGTTCCTCGACACCGTGCTGGTCAACGCCCCGCAGGAAAAGGACTACGTGCTGCTGGGCGACGTGCTGGGCAAGATGGCCCAGTCGATCCGCTACCTGCGCACCATGTCGGCCGACGGCGCCTACACCCGCACCGTGGTGGGCCGCCTGGAAAAGATGGCCTGGACCCAGGCCAAGGCCAGCAAGGGCGACTTCCAGCGCCGCTGGTTCGGCGCCTACCTTGGCACGGCCGGCAGCAAGGAATCGCTGCAGCGCATCGCCGCCATGCTGGACGGCCGCGACAAGCTGGCCAGCCTGACCCTGAGCCAGGACCTGCGCTGGGACATGATCGCTGTCCTGAACCGCAAGGATTATCCGGGTGCCGAGGCGCGCATCGCCGCCGAACAGGCCAAGGATAAATCCGACAGCGGCGAACTGGCTGCCGTGGCAGCCCAGGCCGCGCGCCCGGATGCGAAGGTGAAGCAGGAATGGCTGGCCAGGATCGGCGACACGCAAACCAAGCTGCCGTTCTCGCGCATCCGCACTGCGATGCATGCGCTGTACCCGTCCTCGCAAGTGGCGCTCAACGAACAGAGTGCCGCGGCGCGCCTGGCCCAGTTGCCGGTGCTGGACAAGTCGGCCGGCCCGGTCTTCATGCGCGATTATGCCGGCGCCATGATCCCGGCCACCTGCACCGCGCAAAGCGTGCAGCGCCTGGCCGATACGGCTGCCGCCAACCCGGGCCTGAGCGCCGGCACCCGCCGTTCGCTGCTCGTGGCGCACCAGGAAGACCAGCGCTGCGTGGCGATCCGCAAGGCCTTGACGGTGAAGCTGAACTAAACGGGGGCCCTGGTGGAGAGCGCGGCCTGCGCGGTCAGCAGGTCGAGCAGCGCCGGCAGCGGCGCCGGGCGGCCCAGCAGGTAGCCTTGCAGGGCATGGCAACCGTGGGCCGCCAGGAAGTCGGCCTGGGCCTGGGTCTCCACCCCTTCCGCCACCACGCGCAAGCCCATCTGGCCGGCCATGGCCAGGATGGTCTGCACGATCACCACGTCGCTGGCGTCGTCCGGCATGTCCATGATGAAGCTGCGGTCGATCTTCAGCTCGTACAGCGGCATGCGCTTCAGGTAGGCCAGGCTGGAATAGCCGGTGCCGAAATCGTCGATCGAAAAGCGCACGCCCAGCGCAGCCAGCTCGTTCATGCGCGCCACGATTTCATCCATCTTCTCCACCAGCAGGCCTTCCGTCACTTCCAGGATCAGCAGCGCCGGCTCCACGCCGTGCTCCAGCAAGATGCTGCGCACCTGCTGCACGAAGTCGGCCTGGCGGAATTGCTGCGGGCTGACGTTGACCGACAGCGGCAGGGACAGGCCCAGCACCGACATGCGCTGCTGCGCCAGGCAAGCCTGCTTCAAGGCCCATAAGCCAAGCGGCACGATCAGGCCCGCTTCTTCGGCCAGCGGGATGAAGATGGCCGGCGATACCATGCCGCCCTCGTCGCGTTCCCAGCGCATCAGCAATTCGGCGCCGTGCAGCCGGCCCTGGCAATCGAACTGCGGCTGGTAGGCCATGTGCAGCCGCTCCTGCTCGATGGCCTGGCCCAGTTCGCGCTCCAGCGTCAGGCGCCGCTCGACTTCGGCCTGCATGGCCGCTTCGAAGAAGGCGATGCCGTTGCGGCCGGCGCCCTTGGCGCGGTACATCGCGGTATCGGCTTCGCGCAGCAGGTCGTCGGCTTGCTGGCCGTACCTGGGCAGCAGGGTGACGCCGATGCTGGCCGAGCAGCCGTAGCCCTGGCCGGCGATCTCGAATTCCTGCGCCAGCGCCGTGCGGATCTTTTCCGCCACTCCTTGCGCCGCATTGCCGGCCGCCGCCAGGTCCGGCGCCAGGTGCGCCAGCAGCACCACGAATTCATCGCCGCCGATGCGCGCCACGGTGTCGCTCTTGCGCACCAGGTCTTCCAGCCGCTGCGCCGCCAGCCGCAGCAGGTGGTCGCCGGTGGCGTGGCCGCGCGCGTCGTTGATAGTCTTGAAGCGGTCGAGGTCGACGAACATGACGGCGCTGAACATGTGCTGGCGCTCGGAGCTGGCCAGCAGGCCGGCCAGCCGGTCCAGCAGCAGGCGCCGGTTCGGCAGCCCGGTCAGCGGGTCGTAGAAAGCCAGCTGCTCGCCCTCGGCCAGCGAGCGCGCCAGGTGGCGCAGCAGCACGCCGCAGCTCATGGTGAGGATGCCGGCAATGAACAGGTAATTGAGCGCCACGATCGCGGCGCGCAAGGCGGCGTCGCCGGACAGGCCCATGGCCGCCGGATCGGGCGGCGGCGCAAAGCCGGTCAGCACGATGGCCACCGCGCCGGCCAGCAGCAGCCAGATGGCCGGCTTCAGCCCCACCAGCAGAGCGGCCAGGCAGGGCACCGCCAGCAGGTAGGTATGGGCCACCGGTCCGACCTGCAGCATCAGCGCCACGCCGACGGCAAAGGTAATCAGCAGGAATTGCATGGCGCGCACCGGGTAGGACACCACTTCCTGCAGCCGCCACAAGGCGGCCAGCCAGGCCAGCGCCACCAAATCCACCGCCACCACCCCCCACAGCCCCTCGCGCAGCGACTGCGCGATGCTGGGGATGGCCGTGGCCAGGCCCAGTACCAGCACGACCTGGACCAGGCGGGCAAAGATTTTTTCACGCCAGTGGGTGATCTGGTCGGGGGCAGCCATGGGCCAGCTTCCTTGCTCTAAGGAACCTTGATAGTACGCCCAATGGCGCCCTGTGTCACGGCAGCCTCAGCGTGACTATTTGATAGTATTTTTGATATGTCTTTCTTATAAAATCGGCCGTTTCATCCAAAAACTAGGGGATCTCCGTATGAAGACCAAACTGTTCGCGGCCGTGGCGGCCCTGGCGCTGGCCGGTTGTGCCGGCACCCAACCAACCCTGGGCGGCGGCAGTACCGTGGCCACCGGCAGCGCCGGCGGCGCCACCGCTGCCAATGCCAACAGCCAGCTGGAAAAATGCGACCGGCCGCTGGGCACCCTGTCGGTGGTGGAAGACCGCAGCATGCCGTGGTTCCAGCAACTGAGCCAGTACAAGCTGGGCTCCACCACGCCGGTGCTGCGCATGATGATCCAGCAGTCGAACTGCTTCGTGGTGGTGGAGCGCGGCGCGGCCATGGACCATATGATGGGTGAGCGCGCGCTGGAAAAATCCGGCGAGATGCGCGCCAACAGCAACTACGGCAAGGGCCAGATCGCCGCGGCCGACTACACCATGAGCCCGACCATCACCTTCAGCCAGAAGGGCACTTCGGGCGTGGGCGGCGCGCTGGGCGGCCTGGGCCTGATCGGCAGCGTGGCAGGCATGGTGGCCGGCAATATGAAGACCAATGAAGCGTCGACCATGCTGCTGATGATCGACAACCGTTCCGGCGTGCAGCTGGCGGCAGCCGAAGGCAGCGCCAAGAACACCGACTTCGGCGCCTTCGGCGCCCTGTTCGGCGGCGGCGCCGCGGCCGGCGCCAGCGGCTACACCAATACCCCGGAAGGCAAGATCCTGGTGGCAGCCTTCATGGATTCGTACAACAACGTGGTGCGCGCCGTGCGCAACTACAAGCAGCAGGAAGTAGCGGGCGGCCTGGGCACCGGCGGCGCGCTGGGCGTGCAGGGCGGCAGCACCCCTGCTTCGCAGCAGCCGGTCGCCACGCAGTCGCAATCGGCCAAGACCAAGGCCAAGAAGAAGTAATTTCCCCCGTTTGCCGGGCGTCCCGTACGCCCGGCAAATTGCCAGCACCGGCTTCCGTTGTTATAGTTCCCCGTTGCAGCATTGCGCGGAGCTTTCCTTGAACACCCAAACTCATCCAGACACCGCCGCGCCAATCCGGGTGCTGCTGGTGGACGACCATCCCATGCTGCGCGCCGGCCTGGCCGATGCCATTGCCAGCCAGCCCGACATGCAGGTCGCGGGCGAAGCGGGCGACGGCCACCAGGCGCTGGCCGCCTGGGCCCAGCTACGCCCCGACCTGGCCATCATGGACCTGGCCATGCCCGGCATGTGCGGCATCGAGGCGCTGCAGGCGATCCGCAGCCAGTTCCCGGCCGCACGCGTCGTCATGCTGACCACCTTTGGCGGCGACGCCCAGGTGCGGCGCGCGCTGGAAGCCGGCGCCAGCGGCTTCCTGCTCAAGAGCAGCCTGCGCAAGGAGCTGGTCTGCATGATCCGCGCCGTGCACGGCGGCCAGCGCTATATTTCGCCGGAGATCGCGCAGCAGCTGGCCAGCCACCTGGGCGCTTCCCTGCTCAGCGAGCGCGAAGTCGAAGTGCTGCAATGCGCGGCGGCCGGCAACGCCAACAAGCGCATCGCCAGCCAGCTGGCGATTTCGGAGGAAACGGTGAAGGCGCACATGCGCAGCATCCTGGCCAAGCTCGATGCCAACGACCGCACGCACGCCGTCACCATTGCTTTAAAGCGCGGCATTATTGGGCTTTGATGCGTCGGGCTTTGATGCGTCGGGCTTGGACAGCGCCGCCATCGCCAGCAGCATTGCCACCGCCGGCAGCAAGCCGACGCCCATGCCCCAGCGCGAAGCCAGCGCGCCCATCACGCAGCCGGCCGCAAAGGCCAGCACGCCGCCGCCGAGGGCCGCCAGCGCGGGACGCTCGGCGCCGCCGGCCCGGTCCAGGCAATCGATCACCAGCTGCGTGACGTTGCCGGTCATGACGGTGCTGGCCGGCAGTTTCGCCAGCAGCAGCTTGCCGTAGCCGTTCTGCGCGCCCATGGCTGCCGCGCACAGCAGGCCTACGGCCATGTCCCAGCGCGCGCTGGCTGCCGCAGCCAGCATCAGCGCCGCCTGCAGCAGGTGGGCCGGCCGCAGCGCTTCGCGGCCGCCGGCCTGGCAGCGCCGCACCAGGGCGCGCACCGCCACCACGCCGCCGATGAAGGCCGGGAAGGCCAGCAGCTTGAGCAGCACGTCATTGCCCGGCGCCACCACCTCCCGCCCCAGCAGCACGAAGTTGCCCGTCACGTGGGCCGTGAACAGCCCGTGCAAGGCGACGAAGCCAAGGGTGTCGACATACCCGGCCAGGAAACTCAGGCTCGTACCGCGTGCCATACGCCCCCCTTTTCCAACTTCGGCGCCAGGTCATGCCAGGCCACCAGCAGGAAGCCGCCGGCCAGGCCCAGGTGTTCGTAGAAGCTGTTGGCGGCCATGAAGCGCTGCATGCCCGTCATTTCCCAATAGCGGTTGGCGATGAAGCTGGCCGCCACCGTGAACAGGGCCAGCCAGGCAGCGCCGAGCCAGCGCAGGCGGCCGCTCAGGACCATGGCCGACGCCCCCAGTTCGCCGCCGATCACCAGCAGCGCCAGCGGCGCCGCCGGCTGCAGCCCGAAGTGCTGCATTTCGCCGACCGCGCTGCCGAAGTCCAGCAGCTTGTTCAAGCCGCCCTGCAGGTAGGCTGCGCACAGCAGGAGCAGGGCCAGCCAGTGCAGGGCGCGGATGCCGGCGCTGGCGCGGCTGGTGCGCAGGCGCGCTGCGCCGGGAGTGTGCGGCGCCACGTCACACCGCCCAGCAGGAGCAGCCCAGCGCGCCCCAGAACGACTTCAGGTCCGCGATCGGCAGGGAGCGGGTCCAGGCCGTCGCATGCTGGTGGCCGTGCATGCCGCACTGGCTGGAGCAGCCGCAGGCCGCCGCCGCTGCCATGGCCGCCGTCCTGGCATGGCCGGCGGCGCCGGCGCCGCGTGCCACCGCGCCCGGCATGGCGCCCCAGGCGCCGTAGCCGCCATACTGGCGCACCGGCGACCAGTCCGGCATGGCCGGCGGGACAGGCGGGTCGAACTGGCCGAACGGGCCGGCGCCATACACCACCTTGCCGCCCACCACGGTGAGCAGGGAAGTGGTGTCGGCAATCTCGTCTTCCGGGCAGCGCAGGAAGTCGCGGTCCGGCACCATCAGGTCGGCCAGCTGGCCGACGGCGATGCGGCCCTTCTTGCCTTCCTCGTTGGAGAACCAGGTCACGTTCTCGGTCCACATGCGCAGCGCCGCTTCGCGGTCCAGCAGGTTGCGCTGCGGGTAGAGCCGCATGCCGCCCACCGTGCGGCCGGTGGTCAGCCAGGACAGCGAGACCCACGGGTTGTAGGAGGCCACGCGCGTGGCGTCGGTGCCGGCCGACACCTTGACGCCCGATTCCAGCAGGTATTTCACCGGCGGCGTCGCTTCCGCCGCCGCCGCGCCGTAGCGCTCGACGAAATACTCGCCCTGGTAGGCCATGCGGTGCTGCACCGCCACCCCGCCGCCCAGCGCCGCGATGCGGTCGATCGATTGCGGCGAAATGGTTTCCGCGTGGTCGAAGAACCAGTGCAGGCCGTCGAGCGGCATGTCGCGGTTCACTTTTTCGAACACGTCCAGCGCGCGCGAAATGGTTTCGTCATAGGTCGCGTGCATGCGCCACGGCCAGCGGTTCTGCACCAGGATGCGGATCACGCCTTCCAGGTCGTCTTCCATATTGGCCGGCATGTCTGGGCGCGGCTGGCGGAAGTCTTCGAAGTCGGCGGCCGAGAAAGTCAGCATTTCGCCCGCGCCGTTGTGGCGGAAGTAATCGTCGCCCTGCTGGTACTTGCTGCTGGCGGCCCAGTTCAGGAAATCGTCCTTCTCCTGCTTCGGCTTTTGCGTGAACAGGTTGTAGGCCAGGCGGATGGTCAGCTCGCCGGCGTCGGCCAGCTGTTGGATGACCTGGTAGTCCTCGGGATAATTCTGGTTGCCGCCGCCCGCATCCAGCGCGCCGGTCACGCCCAGGCGATTCAGTTCGCGCATGAAATGGCGGGTCGAGTTGAGCTGGTATTCCGGCGGCAGCTTGGGGCCCTTGGCCAGCGTGGCGTACAGGATCGAGGCGTTCGGCTTGGCCAGCAGCAGCCCGCTCGGGTTGCCGGCGCTGTCGCGCAGGATCTGGCCGCCCGGCGGCTCCGGCGTGTTGCGGTCATAGCCCACGGCGCGCAGCGCGGCGCCGTTCAGCAGGGCGCGGTCGTACAGGTGCAGGATGAATACCGGCGTGTCCGGCGCCACGGCATTCAGTTCATCGATGGTCGGCAGGCGCTTTTCCACGAACTGGTGTTCGGTGAAGCCGCCCACCACGCGCACCCATTGCGGCGCCGGGGTAATGGCCACCTGGGCGCGCAGCATGCCCATGGCGTCGGCCAGCGAGCGCACGCCGTCCCAGCGCAATTCCATATTGAAGTTCAGGCCGCCGCGGATCAGGTGCAGGTGGTTGTCGATCAGCCCGGGCAGCACGCGCCGGCCCTGCAGGTCGATCACGCGCGTTTGCGCTCCCGCCAGCGGCAGGATCTCGCGCGCCTCGCCCACATGGGAAAAACGGCCGCCGGTGACGGCGACCGCGTCGGCCGCGGGCTGGCTCTTGTCCAGCGTCGTGAAGCGGCCGTTGTGGAGTATCAGCTCCGGAGCAGTCATTGCTTCTCCTCGTTCTTTGCAGCGCAAGGCAGTTCGCCGAAACAGTGCGGCTTAACGTGTTCTTGCAGCCATGATACCTGCTGTTCCTTCGGCGCCAGCCACTGGCGGACCAGCGGCGGCACCTGTTCTCCCAGCAGGATGCCGAGCAGCCCCACCAGCGCCACCACGGGCGGCGCCGGCGAGCGCACGTTCAGCACGCCGTACAGGATGCCGGCCAGCAGGCCGGCACCCAGCGAGAGAAGATAAATCTTCACTGGCCTTCCTTGGCGTGGAACATGGTCTGGGCATAGATGATGCCCAGGCCGTAGGCGCCGCCGAATTTCTTGGCGATGCCGGTGGTCAGCTCATAGCTATCTGTACGGGCCCAGTCGCGCTGCAGTTCCAGCAGGTATTGCAGCGAAGTCATTGGACGGGCGCCGGCCTGCACCATGCGGTCCATGGCGCGCTCGTGCGCTTCGGTGGACACGTCGCCGCAGGCGTCGGCAATCACGTATACCTCGAAGCCCTGGTCCAGCGCCGACAGTGCCGGGCCGACGATGCAGACGCCGGTCCACAGGCCGGCCAGCACGATGCGCTTCTTGCCGATGGCGTTGACGCGGCGGATCACGTTTTCGTCTTCCCAGGTGTTCATCGAGGTGCGGTCGGTGATTTCGGCGCCCGGGAAGGCGTCCTTGATTTCGTCGAAGACCGGGCCGGAGAAGCTCTTCTCGGCCACGGTGGTGACGATGGTCGACACGTCGAAACCGGCAGCGGCGTGCGCCACCAGGGCTGCGTTGTTGCGCAGCTGTACGGCGTCGATCGAATGGGTGGCAAACGCCATCTGCGACTGGTGGTCGATCATGATCAGGGTGTGGTCGCGCGGCGTGAGCAGCAGGGAACCCGGGGTGGCTTTGGCGGTGATGGTCATGTTGTTTCCTTTTAAGTGAGTTACCAGAGTGGGCGCAACTTGTCGAGCGCGGCAGAGACGCCGGCGCCGTAGGCTTCATCGGCCTTGTTGCAGTTTTCAATGTGGCGCTGCTGGATAGGCAGCGGCACGCCGGCCAGCGAACGGGCGGTGTTGTCGAACAGGGCCTGGCGCTGCTGCTCGTCCATCAGGCGGAACAGGGCGCGCGGCTGGCTGTAGTAGTCGTCGTCGGCGCGGTGGTCCCAGCGCGCGGCGGCGCCGTCCAGCGCCAGCGGCGGCTCGGCGTAGGCGGCTTGTTGCTGCCATTCGCCTTTCGAGTTCGGCTCGTAGCCGATCGTGCCGCCCTGGTTGCCGTCGACGCGCATGGCGCCGTCGCGGTGGTAGCTGTGGAACGGACAGCGCGGGGTATTGACCGGGATCGCATGGTGGTTGACGCCCAGGCGGTAGCGCTGGGCGTCGCCATAGGCGAACAGGCGCGATTGCAGCATGCGGTCGGGCGAAAAACCGATGCCCGGCACCACATTGGCCGGCGTGAACGCGGCCTGCTCGACGTCGGCGTGGTAGTTGTCCGGGTTGCGGTTCAACTCCAGCACGCCCACTTCATGCAGCGGGTAGTCCTTGTGCGGCCAGACCTTGGTCAGGTCGAAGGGATTGAAGGATGCCTGCGCGGCCTGCTGCTCCGTCATCAGCTGCACCTTCAGCGTCCAGCGCGGGTATTCGCCGCGTTCGATCGCTTCGAACAGGTCGCGCTGCGAGGATTCGCGGTCCTTGGCGATCAGGGCTGCCGCTTCCTCATCGCTCAGGTTGACGATGCCTTGCTGGGTAGTAAAGTGGAACTTGACCCAGTGCCGTTCGCCCGCGGCGTTGATGAAGCTGAAGGTGTGGCTGCCGAAGCCGTGCATGTGGCGGTACGAGGCAGGGATGCCGCGCTCGCTCATCACGATGGTCACCTGGTGCAGCGCTTCCGGCAGCAGGGTCCAGTAGTCCCAGTTGTTTTCGGCGCTGCGCAGGTTCGTGCGCGGGTCGCGCTTGACGGCGTGGTTCAGGTCCGGGAACTTCAGCGGGTCGCGCATGAAGAACACCGGGGTGTTGTTGCCCACCACGTCCCAGTTGCCTTGCTCGGTGTAGAACTTGACGGCGAAGCCGCGGATATCGCGTTCCGCGTCGGCCGCGCCGCGCTCGCCGGCCACGGTGGAAAAGCGCGCGAACACTTCGGTCTTCTTGCCGACGGCGCCGAACAGCGCGGCCTTGGTGTAGCGGCTGATATCGTGGGTCACGGTGAAGGTGCCGAAGGCGCCCGAGCCCTTGGCGTGCATGCGGCGCTCAGGGATCACTTCGCGGTGGAAGTGGGCCAGCTTTTCCAGATGCCACACGTCCTGCAGCAGCATGGGGCCGCGCGGGCCCGCCGTTTCCACGTTCTGGTTGTCCGCAACCGGCGCGCCGGCCGCGGTAGTCAGCTTGCGTTCCATGACTTAGCCCTTGATGAAGGCCAGCAAGTCGGCGTTCAGCTTGTCCTTGTGGGTGTCGGTCAGGCCATGCGGCGCGCCAGGGTAGACCACCAGTTTAGCGTTCTTCAGGATCTTCGCCGCGGCCTTGGCGGAAGCGTCGATCGGCACGATCTGGTCGTCGTCGCCGTGCAGCACCAGCATCGGGATGTCGATCTTCTTCAGGTCTTCGGTGAAGTCGGTTTCCGAGAAAGCCTTGATGCAGTCGTAGGTGTTCTTGTGGCCGGCCATCATGCCTGCCATCCACCAGGCGTTGACCAGGCCTTGCGAAACCTTGGCGCCTGGGCGGTTGAAGTTGTAGAACGGGCCCGAAGCGAGGTCCAGGTAGAACTGCGAACGGTCTTTCAGGGACGCGGCGCGGATGCCGTCGAACACTTCCATCGGCAGGCCGTTCGGGTTGGCCGCGGTCTTCAGCATCTGCGGCGGCACGGCGGAAATCAGGCCGGCCTTGGCCACGCGCTTGCTGCCATGGCGGGCCAGGTAGCGCGCCACTTCGCCGCCGCCGGTCGAGAAGCCGAACAGCGCCGCGTTCTTCACGTCCAGCTTGTCCAGCAGTTGCGCCAGGTCGTCGGCGTAGTGGTCCATGTCGTTGCCATCCCACGGCTGGCTGGAACGGCCATGGCCGCGGCGGTCGTGGGCGATGGTGCGGTAGCCCTGGCTCGACAGGAACAGCATCTGCGATTCCCAGCTATCGGAATTGAGCGGCCAGCCGTGGCTGAACACGACGACCGGGCCGTTGCGCGGGCCCCAGTCCTTGTAATAGATTTCCACGCCGTCGCGGGTGGTGAACGTGGCGGAGCCGTGGCCCGCAGCGCCTTTGGCGGCAGCCGGCGCGGCGGAGGCGGAGAACGAAGCGCCGGCGGCGACGGCGGCAGTGGCAGCGCCCAGCAGGACGTTGCGGCGGCGGTTGCTGATAGGGGATGGCATGGTTTTTTCTTTCTTTCTTCAAGTGGTTAAATCGCACTTAAAAGAATAGCCATGCACCGCCAGCTTGAAATCGCCCATCCGGGGGCGCACCGCCTACCTCTTTCGGGGGATGCCGGCGCGTCTTCCGCCTACAAGCGGGCCAGTTCCGGACCCTCTTTCGGGCCCAGCCAGGTGGCGCCGAAGCGCTTGCGCGTTGCCGCCGCTGCGGCCTGGTCGCCGCGCTTCAAGTACACCTCGAGCAATCCGCGCAGTGCCCAGCCATTGCTTGGCGTCTTCGCGAACGAAGCGCGGAAGGCCGCTTCCGCCTCATCCAGCTTGCCGGCTTTCAGCAATGCCGCGCCCAGCGACTGGCGCACCGGGTAGTACCAGTAAGGCGGCTCGGTATAGGGCAGCGCGTCCTGCGCTGCCACAGCCTGCGTGAACAGCGCGATCGCGCCGGGCAGTTCGCCTTTCGCTTCGGCCAGCTTGCCCGCTGCGACCAGGCGTGCGGTGCGCACGATATCGGCGCCAGGCACGCCCCAGTCCAGCAGCGGCTTGAAGTCCGCCTTCTGCTCGATGGCGGCAATGCTGTCGACCTCGCGCTGGCTGTCGTCCCACATGCCCTTGCGCGCAAAGCCGACGGCGCGCGCGTAATGCCACATCGCGCGCAGCAGCACGAATTCTTCGGCCGGAGCCGGCAGGGCCAACAGCGTTTCCGGGCTGCTGAACTGCACATGGGCGAAGTAGGGCGCGGCGCGCACCGGCTGCATCGGCGGAATCGCGCGCAGCAGCTCGGGGCTGATCGACTGCTCCAGTCGCTGCGTCGCTTGCAGCGTGGCCTTGCCGTCGCCGCCCATGAGGGCGGATACCATGGCGAAGTGGATGTTGTGCGGATAGTAGGCGCCCTTGTACACCGCGTCGCTGGCGGCGCCGCGGAAGTATTTTTCGTCGACAGCAATGGCATCGATATTTGCCTGCAGCGCGTCCTTGTACAGTCCCACGCGATAGTAGATATGCGAGGGCATGTGCACGATATGGCCGGCGCCGGGGATCTGCTTGGCCAGCTGGCGCGCATAGGGCAGGGCTTTGTCGGGATGGGTCGATGCTTCCATCGCGTGGATGTAGTAGTGGATGGCGCCGGGGTGGCTGGGGTTGCGTTCCAGCACGCGCTCCAGCGCATCGACCAGTTCCTGGGTGCGGCCTTTCGGGCTGGCGCCGCCGGCTTCCCAGTAGTCCCACGGCGACAGGTCCATCAGCGCTTCGGCGAACAGCACCTGCACCGTGTCGTCGTTGGGGAAGCTGCGCGCGGCGTCGGCCATGGCGGCAGCATAAGCCTGGTCCAGCGGTGCGCGGTCGGCTGGCGGCTGCGCGGCATAGCGCTTGTTGACGGCGCGCACCAGCGCCTGTTCCACCGGGCTGGCGGTGTTGGCCGCCGCCGCTGCACGTTCTGCCGCCGCGAGGGCCGGCGCCATCATTTCGGGGAACATTGGCGCGTTGATGTTCGGGCCCAGCACCAGTGCCTCGCCCCAGTGGCACATGGCGCATTGCGGGTCGGCCTTTTGCGCGGCGCGGAAGGCGCGCGCAGCTTCGGCGTGGTTGAAGGAGAACAGCAATCGCAGGCCCTGGTCGAAATAGGCCTGGGCGCGCGGGCTGCGCGTGGTGATGGAAAGATGGAGCTTGCCCAGGTCTTTGTACAAAGGCGGCGCGTCGTCGTCGCCTGCCTTGCGCGCCTGCTGCACCGGCTTGAAGGGCGCTGTTTCGGTGGGCGCCAGCATGGCCAGCAGCAGCGGCCGGCCGCCGGCCGGATTGGCGCACAGCGCGCCATCCAGCAGTGGATCGAAGACCGGCTCGCGCACCGCCTGCGAACCGGGGGGGAGGGCGCCGGCCGCCAGGCACAGCACGAAGGGCAGGGCACGGGCGGTCGGCATATTCGTTCTCCTGGTTAGTGGTGCAGTGGTTTTCCGGCAGCCTGGCCCGTGGTGGCTGGATGCAGGGCATGTTCCAGCTTGCTGGTGTCGTAGTACGCGCGCATCGAGGCGACCTTATCGCCGCTCATCTTGAAAACATGGACAAAGGGATTATCGTAGGCGATGCCGGTACTGCGGGCAATCCAGCTTGAATCGCCGGTCACCACCACGGTGTCGCCTTCCTGCACCATGGTCTTGGGTTCGAGGTAGGTGCACTGTGTGGTTTCATTCAACTTCATGAAGAATTCGGCTATCTGTTGTTTGCCTTGATAGCTGCCACCTATGGGCAGGTAGTCGGAGTCGGGATTGATCATCTCCGCATCGTCGTTATAGCGTTCAAGCAGGCCTTTCAGGTCGCCTGCCGCATAGAGCTTGTAGCCTTCACTGATGAACTTCTTGGTGTCCATGGCATCCCCCAAACACCGGCACCTGCAGCGGCATGCCGCAGGCTGCCGATCAGGTAAGCCTAGTACGCAGGGGGCAGATGTCAAGCTCAGCGCGGGGCGCCGAACACCTGGGTCCAATAAGCAGCCGGGCGCTTGCCCTGGCGGATGGCGACGCCGGCGCCGAACTCGGTGAAACGCGGGTTCATCAGGTTGTGGCAGTGGCCCGGACTGTTGATCCAGCCCGTCACGGCCTCCTGCGCGCTGGTCTGTCCGCGCGAGATGTTTTCGCCGATATGGCGCCAGCGGTAGCCTTGCGCTTCGGCGCGCTGGGACACTTCATTGCCCTGCTTGTTCTTATGGGCGAAGTAGCTTTGCTGCGCCATGTCCTGGCTGTGGGCCAGGGCGGCCGCGGCCAGGTCCTTGTTCCAGGCCAGGGGCGGCGCCGCCTCCATCCAGGTATCGCCGCATTGGCGGGCTTCGGCGCGGGCCGCGTTGGTGGCGTTGAAGACTTCGCGCGCCGCTTCCGCAGTGTCGGGAACCAGCGTGACCGGGTTCGGCGCCGGCGCTGCCAGCACGATCGTCCATTCATTGCCTGCGCGATGGGCGCCGATATCGCGGTAGCGCGTGCTGCCCAGCGTGGCGCAATACGAATCGCGCAGCGCTTCGAAGGCGCTGCGCGCATCGCCAGGACCTTCCACGCTGACCGCGTCCGCTACTTCGGGATCGTAGCCGGCGCTGTCCAGCGCGGCCAGCAGGATCGTGCCGGGCCGCAGCGCGATGCGCGACAATACCGGCCTAGGCGTCAACACAGCTACCGCGGGGCGCTGCTTGCCCTGGCAAGCGGCGGGGGCGGCGCGCCAGGCGTTGACCATGGCCGCAAGTTGATCCGCTTCGCCGGCATGGGCGGCGGGGAGTTGCGCCGCGCATGCGCTTGCGAGAATGATAAGCCTCTTCATAGGGGCACTATACCTGCTCTGGTAAACTGCGGGCAACAAAGGAGTTAGACATGGTTTCGTTACAAGAACAATTGATGAAGGCTGGCCTGGTCGACAAGAAGAAGGTCAACAAGGTGCAGCAGGAAAAATCCAGGCAGCACAAGGAAGAACTGCGCAGCGGCACCAAGGCCGTCGACCAGACGCGCGAGGCGGCGCTGGAACAGCAGCGCAAGGCCGCCGAGCGCGCGCGCGAGCTCAACGCGGCGCGCGATGCGGCCGCCGGCCAGAAAGCGGTCATGGCCCAGGTGATCCAGATGGTGCAGCAGCACCGCCAGCCGAAGGGCAATGGCGACCTGGCCTACAACTTCACCATCGGCAGCAAGATCGAACGCATCTACGTGTCGGACAAGGTGCAGCAGCACCTGGTCAACGGCCGCCTGGTGATCGTGGTGCTGGACGGCGTGGCCGAACTGGTGCCGAAAGTGGTGGGCGAAAAGATCGCCGAACGCGCGCCGGAAGTCGTGGTCGCGGTCAAGAAGGCCGCCAGCGAGCAGCCGGCGGAAGACGATCCTTACGCCGACTACAAGATCCCGGACGACTTTACCTGGTAAGCAGCACCCCGGCTTCGGCCGAGACGGTAAGCGGCACCGTCGCCCCGCCATAGCCGGCCCAGTTGCGCAGGTCGAAGCTGCCGCCGCCCGACATGCGCTGTCCCTGCAGGTTCAGGTAGGTCAAGGGCTGCTTCGGCTTGCACACCTGGGGGATGCCGACCGATTGCAGGAAGGTGACCGAGCCCGCGCCTACGCGCGTGCCTTTGCCGTCTTCCACCAGCAGCGCCGTCTCCACATCCACCCCGATGCCGCGCGCCATGCCGGCCCAGCCATCATTGACGATGCGGGCGATGAAGGCCACCAGGCGCCCCAGCCGGTCGCGCGTGTCGAAGTGCGCATCGGTAATCACGCTGCCCAGGTCGGGCAGCAGCAGGAAGTCGCGCTCCAGCGTCATGCGCTTGTCGAAAGGATCGGCCAGCGCTTCAGCCGAGGTGATGCTGCCGTTCAGCGCGGCAAAGCCGAAGCGCCCCATCAGGGCCAGGCCGGCGCTGGTGCCGCCGATCGGGACCTTGCGGCTGGCCAGTTCCTGGATTGCCGCCTGCACCGGCGTGCCCTGCCAGAAATTGATGTAGTCCGACTGGTCGCCGCCGGCGATGAACAGCTCTTCCGCGTTGCGGATGCGTTCGGCCACGAAGGGATCGTTGGCGGCGTCGCGGCTCGGGATCACCAGCGTTTCCACCGACTGGGCGCCGCCCATGGCGAAGATATAGGGGTTGTAGGCGTCGGTGCCGCGGCTGCGGATCACCACGAAGTTGCCGCCGCCGCCTTTCTGGATCATCCAGGCAAAGGCGGCGTCGACGTCGGGGCCGCCGCCCATCAGCACCAGGCTGGTTTTCTTCGGCTGCGGCAGGATGACGTTGGTGGGATCGCCCACCGCGTAGTACTGGTAAGGCTTGCCGGCGTGGGCGGGTGCTGCCAGCGCGGCGGCCAGCAGCAGGAAGACGGCAAACAAGCGGTGGAGGCGTAGCATGGCGATGCTCCCGGACTGGTTGAATCCTGCCCAGCCATTGTACGCCCGTCACTTGCAGGTATTTAGCCGCGGGCCGGAATATTCAGGCCGCGCGCCACAGCCGGGCGGTCGAGGAAGGCGCCCAGCACGCGCCGCACGTTGGAGAATTTCTCGAAGCCAACCAGTTCGCCGGCGCCGTAGTATTCCACCAGGTTGCGGACCCACGGGAAGATCGCGATATCGGCAATGGTGAACTGCTCGCCCATGATCCACTTGCGGCCTTGCAGGCGCTGGTCCAGCACGCCCAGCAGGCGCGCCGACTCGTTGATGTAGCGGTCGCGCGGGCGCTTGTCTTCATATTCCTTGCCGGCGAACTTGTGGAAGAAGCCCACCTGGCCGAACATCGGGCCGATGCCGCCCATCTGGAACATCAGCCACTGGATGGTTTCGTAGCGCGCTGCCGCATCCTGCGGGATCAGCTTGCCGGTTTTCTCGGCCAGGTAGAGCAGGATCGCGCCCGATTCGAACAGCGGCAGCGGTTTGCCGCCCGGGCCGTCCGGATCGATGATGGCCGGGATCTTGTTGTTCGGGTTCAGCGACAGGAACTCCGGCGACATCTGGTCGTTGGTCTCGAAGCTGACCAGGTGCGGCTCGTAAGCGAGGCCGGTTTCTTCCAGCATGATCGATACCTTGACGCCGTTTGGCGTAGGCAGGGAATACAGCTGCAGGCGTTCAGGATGTTGGGCGGGCCATTTGGCGTTGATAGGGAAGTCGGTAATGCCAGTCATGCTCAATCTCTCGCGGTTGGACAATGAACCGCGATTATGGGCCATTCCGGTTTTTCATGCCCAAGGCAGGTTATTATTGCCAAGCAATTAACTTTGCCAATGCCGAAAAACTAGGAGACAAGATGAGACAGCATGTTTTATCCCGTATTCTGACGTTGATTCCTTTCGCGCTGCTGGCGGCCTGCGGCAGCAGCAGCGACGATCCGCCGGCGCCACCCGCCACCACGCCAATCACCGGCACTACGTATGTCGCCTCGATCCGCTACACCTCCTACGGCGTGCCGCACGTCAAAGCGGAGACCTTCAAGGGCGCCGGCTATGGCTACGGCTATGCTTTCGCCAAGGAGAACATCTGCCTGTACGCGGAAGAGCTGGTGACCCTGCATGGCGAGCGCGCGAAATACTTTGGCGGCGCCAGCGGCTACCTTGGCCAGTTGGGCGATACCTTCGGCAATATCGATTCCGATTTCTTCTACAAGCTGCTGTTTACGCCGGCGCTGGCTGCCAAGATCAAGGCTGCGTCCAGCCAGGATGCGCAAGACCTCACCTCCGGCTTCGTGGCCGGCTACAACCGCTACCTGAAAGAGACCCCGCTCGCCAGCCTGCCGACGGCCTGCAACAACGCCGCCTGGGTGCAGCCAATGACCGAGGACGACGCTTACCTGCGCTTCGCCCAGGCCGCGATGGCGGGCAGTTCGCTGGCCTTCATCAGGCAGATCGGCTCGGCGCAGCCGCCAAAGACAGCCACGGCCGCGCTGCTCAAGCGCAGCAAGCCGCGCCTGCTGGCCGCTTCCGATTATGCCAACTCCTCGATCGCCAGGGGCTTGCAGACGATCCAGGAACATACCATCGGCTCCAACGGCTTTGGCCTGGGCAAGGACGTGACCCAGTCCGGCAAGGGCATGGTGTTCGGCAATCCGCACTTTCCATGGTGGGGCGCGCTGCGCCTGAACCAGTTGCACCTGACGGTCACCGGCAAGGGCTATGACGTGTATGGGGCAACGCTGCTGGGGGTGCCGCTGCCGCTGATCGGCTTTAACGACAAGGTGGCGTGGACCCACACCTTCTCCACCGACAACCGCTTCACGCTGCGCTACCTGGCGCTCGACCCGGCCAACACGACGCGCTACATCAAGGATGGCAAGCCGGTGGCGATGACGGCCGTGCCGCTGACAATCAGCGTCAAGGGCGCCGATGGCGCGCTCACCTCGCTGTCGCGCACCCTGTACACCAGCGAGTTCGGCCCGATGCTGATGGACAGCTCCTTCGCCTGGGGCACTTCGTCTGCGTTCGCGATCCAGGATGCCAACCTGGCCAACTACAAGCTGATCGACCAGGTGCTCCTGAACGGCAAGTCCACCAGCGTGGACAGCTTGCGCACGGCGGCGGCAACCTATGTCGCCATGCCGTGGGTGAATACCATGGCTGCCGACAGCGCGGGCGACACCTTGTACGGCAACTTCTCGGTGGCAGCCAATGTGCAGAATCCGCAGCTGGCAGCGTGCGTTCCGGGCGCAGCGCAAGGTGCCCCATTCCAGGACATCCTCGCCACCACCGGCGTGGTGGTGATGACGGGTACCACCTCTGCCTGCGACTGGTCGGGCGCGATCGGCGCCGCCCAGCGGCCGTGGGTCAAGCGCAGCGACTACATCCTGAATGCCAACGACAGCCACTGGTGGCCGTCCGCCAATACCTTCCTCACCGGCTATCCGAAGATCATCGCAACCGGTCCGAACCTGGAAGGCGCCCCGCAGAACAACCGCACCCGCACCGGCCACGCCATCGTGCGCGACCGCCTGGCCAGCACCGATGGCGTGGCGGGCAACCGCTTCACCATGGCCAACCTGCAGCAGATCTACCTGCAGGCGCGCTTCTTCAAGGCGCAGAAATGGCTGCCGGAGTTCACCGCCGCCTGCCTCGCTTCCAGCACCGCAACGGCTGCGGCCAAGGACGCCTGCGCGGTGCTGCAGGCCTGGGACAAGACCCATGCGCCGGGCAGCGCGGGCGCCATCCTGTTCTACGAGCTGTATGCAGCGCTGGGTGAATTGAATGCGGCCTCGTGGTGGAGCGTGCCGTACAACCCGGCCGATCCGCTGGAAACGCCGCGTGGCGCCGCCGGCATTCCTGCCGCCATGGCGAAGCTGGAAGCCCTGGTTGCCACCAGCCAGTTCGATACCGATGCCAAACGCAGGACCCGCCCGGAAGAAGTGCAGACCATCTCCCGCCCGGACGGCAGCCTGGCCGTGCCGGGCGGGCGCTATACCTTCATGAACTGGCGCGGGGTGAAGAACCAGATCTATCCCGGCATTTGGATCTATACCGCGGATTCGAAAACCAACGCCGGCGCCTACGGCAACAGCTATATCCAGTTCGTGACCTGGGACAGCAGCGGACCGGTGGCGGAGGGCATCTTGACCTACAGCCAGTCGTCGAATCCGGACAGCCCGCATTTCAACGACCAGACCAAGCTGTATGCCAAGGGCCAGTGGATCAAGCTGCCTTACACGGAAGCCCAGATCACCTCCGACCC
>CAMLSG010000076.1 GCA_946482635.1 uncultured Duganella sp. | reverse complement strand
CGCAGCACGGCTTCGCGGATGATCGAGTCGTTTTCGCTGCGCACGAAGGTCTTGATGGCCAGGCGCTTTTGCGGCGCGGTGGCGATCACGGAGAAGTCGCGCAGGCCTTCCAGCGCCATGCCCAGGGTACGCGGGATTGGCGTTGCGGTCAGGGTCAGCACGTCGACTTCGGCGCGCAGGGATTTCAGCGCTTCCTTCTGGCGCACGCCGAAACGGTGTTCTTCGTCGATGATGACCAGGCCGAGGCGGTCGAACTTGACGTCGTCCGACAGCAGCTTGTGGGTGCCGATCACGATGTCGAGCGTGCCGTCCTGCATGCCCTTGATGGCGTTGGCGATTTCCTTGCCGGTGCGGAAGCGCGACATTTCGGCGATGCGCACCGGCCAGTCGGCGAAGCGGTCGGCAAAGGTCTGGGCGTGCTGCTCGGCCAGCAGGGTGGTCGGCGCCAGCAGCGCGACCTGCTTGCCGCCCATGACGGCGATGAAGGCTGCGCGCAGGGCGACTTCGGTCTTGCCGAAGCCGACGTCGCCGCACACCAGGCGGTCCATCGGCTTGCCGGAGGTCATATCCTTGATCACGTTGCCGATAGCGGCTGCCTGGTCCGGCGTTTCGTCGAAGCCAAAGCTGTCGGCGAAGCGTTCGTAGTCGTGCGAGGAGTATTCGAACGAGTGGCCCTGGCGCGCGGCGCGGCGGGCGTACAGGTTGAGCAATTCGGCGGCGGTGTCGCGTACTTGTTCGGCGGCTTTGCGCTTGGCTTTGTCCCATTGGCCGGAGCCGAGGGTGTGCAGCGGTGCGTCGTCCGGCGAGGCGCCGGAGTAGCGCGAGATTACGTGCAGCTGCGACACCGGCACGTACAGCTTGCTCTCCTTGGCGTATTCCAGGTGCAGGAATTCGGTCTCGCCTTCGCCCAGGTCCATGCTGACCAGGCCCATATAGCGGCCGATGCCGTGGTTGATATGCACCACCGGGTCGCCGATCTTGAGCTCGGACAGGTCGCGCACCATCGATTCGACTTGCGTGACGGCTTCCTGCTTCTTGCGGCCGGCGCGGCGGCCGCTGCCGGCATACAGCTCGGTTTCTGTGATAAAGGCGATGCCGTCGTCCAGTTCGAAGCCGGCGTGCAGGGGCGAGACGCCCAGCACCAGCTTGGCGTCGCTGGCCAGGAAGCCGTCGAAGCCTTCGACCAGGGCTGGCGACAGGTCGAACTCGGCGAAGTACTGCTGCAGCGTTTCGCGGCGGCCGTTGGTTTCGGCGCAGATCATCACGCGGCGGCCGGACTGCATCAGGTAGGCGCGCAGGTTGGTCAGCGGGTCGTCCAGGTGGCGATTGACCGCGATATTCGGGATCGGCGCCGACAGTTCGGACGACGGCAGCGACATGTCGCGCGAGATGGCGATGCGCGGATGCGGCTTGGCCAGCACGAAGAACTGTTCGTCGCCGAGGAAAATGTCCTGCGGCGGCAGGATCGGGCGCTCGCGATCGGCTTTCAGGAACTTGTAGCGCGATTCGGTGTCGGCCCAGAAGCGCTTGATGGCGGCGTCGATGTCGCCAACCATGGCCACGCTGGCCTCTGCCGGCAGGTAGTCGAAGAAGGTTGCGGTTTCGTCGAAGAACAGCGGCAGGTAGTATTCGATGCCGGCCGAGGCGATGCCGCTGCTGATGTCTTTGTAGACCACGGCGCGCGACGGGTCGCCTTCAAATGTTTCGCGCCAGCGGCTGCGGAAAGCGGTGCGCGAAGCTTCATCCATCGGGAATTCGCGGCCTGGCAGCAGGCGTACTTCCTTGACCGGGTACAGCGAGCGCTGGGTGTCGGCATCGAAGGTGCGGATGGTTTCGATGGTATCGCCGAACAGGTCCAGGCGATACGGCAGGGCGGAACCCATCGGGAACAGGTCGATCAGGCCGCCGCGCACGGAGTATTCGCCGGGCGACATGACCTGGCTCACGTGGGTGTAGCCGGCCAGGGTCAGTTGCGACTTCAGCTTGGCCTCGTCCAGCGACTCGCCCTGCTTGAAGAAGAAGGTGTAGGCAGCCAGGAAAGAGGGCGGCGCCATGCGCACCAGCGCAGTCGTGGCCGGGATGATGGCGACGTCGCACTGGCCTGTCTGGATCTCATGCAGGGTTGCCAGGCGCTCGGACACCAGGTCCTGGTGCGGCGAGAAGGCGTCGTAAGGCAGGGTCTCCCAGTCCGGCAGCAGGTGGCAGCGCAGGCCACCGTTGGCGAACCACGGGATTTCGGCCAGCAGGCGCTGGCCGTCGCTGGCCTGGGCTACGACCACGGCCAGCATCTGGCCGCGCGCTTTCAATTCGAGTGCCGTTTGCGCCAGCGCGTAGGCGTCACCGGAGCCGAACAGGTTGGGCAACGCGAAGCGGTTGCCCGGCTTGGGGAGTGCTTTTTTGAAGTCGAAAGGCATGCAAACGTGGCGCTAACTGGAAGACACTAATATGCTGGCCCCACATTATAGTGCAAGCACCTATTCGTAGGCGCCCAAGCGTTTTTGCTCAAATGATGTAAAAAGACTATCGCGCAGCTGCTGGATCGCGGCCTGGTTGCCGGCCAAACCGGCTCTTGCCGAACGGTAGGCGGCGATCCGGCGCAACCAGTCGGCCTGTTCCCGGTCGAGCTGGGCCAGCCGGCCGGCGGCTTGCGGGTCGAATGCCGCTGCCCGCAGGCGGAACAGCTCATCTTCGCCGGCGCCGCCTTTGCGGGCTGTTTCCACCTGTTGTTCGATGTTTAATATGCGCTGCGGGGCCGTGCGCTCTTCCTGCAAGGCCGGTGGCAGCTTGCGGTCTAGGTCGGCCATGCGCTGCAGGCGCTGTGCTGGCGACAGGGTCTTGTCGTCCGCTACTTCCAGGCGCGCGATGGCATCCTGGTCGCGCGCGTCGGTGTCGCCGAACAGGCCTGCGGCTTCGGCTGGACTGAAATAGCGTTTGCGCAGTTCGTGCATGGCCAGCAGGCGGTTGCGGGCTGCGGCGGCGAACGAAGCGCCGGAGGCGGGCGCGCCCGTTCCTCTATCGGCCTCGGCCAGGGCGCGCTTGTAGGCCAGGTACTGGCCGAGGAGCCGCTTGGCTTCTGCAGCGGCGGCGGGCGCCAGCCGCTGCTCCAGTTCCCGCTCGATG
Source organism: uncultured Duganella sp. (assembly GCA_946482635.1). The sequence continues at coordinate 18,634 of CAMLSG010000076.1, read as the reverse complement.
CCGGCACGGATGGCGGGCAAACCGGCTTCGCCCAATGCCGACAGGTAGTAGTCGAACAGGTGGCGCAATTCCGCGTCGACCTTCAATGCGGCGCCGGCGGCGGTATTGGGCAGGCCGTCGGGCCGGGTGCCGGCCATCGAGGGCACAAAGGGCGGAGGCGTCGAGGCGGCCGCCGTCGGCGCCGGCAGCGTGCCAGGTGCGGTGGCCCGCACCGGCGGTATGCCGAAGCCGTTGGCCCAGAGTGCGAGCGCGCCGGCTAGCGCCAGGGCGCAGGTCGCCAGACCCGCCCGCACCCGGGCGCTCACAGGCCCATTCCCTGCAGGCGGTTGGCGTGCTGACGGAACAGCGTCACCGGGCTGGTTTCGAACAGGTGGGTAATGCCGACCATCTGGTTGACCTCATCGAGGTGGTTCATCCAGTAGTCGTCGCGGATCACGCGTCCAAGGTGGGAGGAGCAACTGGCGACCAGGCCGTCGTTCTTCGCGCCTCCGAAGGCGACCGAAGTGACGGCAAGGAAGGGATCAGCGGGGTCAAAGATGTTGGTGTAGGGCGTAGCGCCGCTCCAGGAAAAATAGTACACGCCGTTGGCTTGATGCGCGCCTTCGCCGCACGCCGTCGACGGCAGGCCGGCTGGATGGCGTGCGTTGAAGGTCGCGGTACCGGCGGTGCTGAGCGACTGGGCTGCTGCATAAGCATCCTGCGGCAGCGACGAACTTCCGGAGATCAGGCCAAGCAGGCCGCCCAGTGCGTTGCCTACGCTATAGACCAGGTCCGGCGCGGCGCCGACCAGCAGGTCCGCCACCCTGGAGCCCTTATTTACCCCGCCAATGCTGGTCACCGAGGCCACCAGGTCCGGGCGCACCGAGGCGACATAGCGCGAGGTGGGGCCGCCGTGGCTATGTCCTATGAGGTTGACTTTTTCGGCACCGGTTGCGGCAAGTATCTGGCGCACCTGGAACAGGAGCTGCTCGCCGCGCACCTCGGTGCTGTTGGCCGCGGAAACCGAGGTCACATAGACTTGCGCCCCGCCGCTGCGCAGCGCGCCCGGTATGCCGTAGAAGTATTCGAGTGGACCGAGGCTGTCAAAGCCAAACAGGCCGTGGACGAGGACGATGGGGTAACGGGTTTGCGTGTAGCCGGTTGCGGATGCGGGAAGTGCGGTGATGGCGATGAACAGGACCGAGAGCAGCTGCCGGACGAACTTCTTCATAAAGCCTCCTGTGCTGATTGGTTGTGGGAGAGTCCAATCTAGCACCGGCAATGCGCGGCGCGACAAGATTGCTGAATTAGCACGGTGGGTTCCTTCAGTGCCAAATCACTTTGTTGCATGGATGGCGCGCAGCGGCACGATTCCGTTGACGCACGGGAATTAAAGCCTGATATTCATTCGAAGGAGCACAATCTCACCAAATATCACCAAACAAATAAAGATGCATCGCAAGAAAGGGTGACGTCATGTTCAAGAACCTCCTGATCAAATGGAAGCTGGCCGTGCTGGTGGCGGTGATGATGCTGGCACTGGCGGCGCTCGGCGTTTCCGGCTACCGCGGCATTGCCAGCGTGGGCGAGTCGGTCAACGAAATTGGCGTGGTGCGGCTGCCTTCCATTTATGGCCTGCTGGTCCTGAGCGAAGGCCAGACGGCTGTCGACAAGGCGACGCTGCAGACTGCCATTTACGAGAACGACTACGAGGCACAGGCCAAATTCGCCGACGTGGCGAAAGCACGCGATGCGGCATGGGCGAAGGCGACGGCTGGCTGGAAGAAATATGAGCCTTTGCCGCAAACAGCCGAAGAGGCGGTGATGTGGAAGCAGTTTGTCGCTGAATGGGAAGCCTGGAAGGCCGCCGATGCAAAGCTTGGCGGAACCGTTGCTGCACTGGCCGGCAACAAGGACGAGGCGAAGCAGAAGGAATTGTTTGTCCAGTTCTACCAGCAGTACAAAGCCTCGGGCCCATTATTCTCCAAGGCGGAACAAAGCCTGAACAAGATCATTGACCTGAATGACGGCATTGCGACCGATTCCATCAAGTCGGGGACCGAGGCTGTTGTCTCGGCTGAGCGCGCGATGGTGATCACGGCCGTGGTGGCAATGGTGCTTGCAATTGCAATCGCCTGGTATATCACGCTGGCGATCACGGGGCCGATTGAATCGGCCGTGAAAGTGGCGCAGACGGTGGCGGCGGGTGACCTCACCAGCGAGATTGCGGTGGAGACGAAAGAAGAAACCGGCCAGTTGCTGCAGGCGCTGAAAGATATGAACGAAAGCCTGATCCGTGTGGTGGGCCAGGTGCGCAAGGGTACCGGCACCATTGCCAATGCCACTTCGGAAATCGCCACCGGCAATATGGACTTGTCCAGCCGCACCGAGGAGCAGGCCAGTTCGCTGGAGGAGACTGCCTCGTCGATGGAGGAATTGACTTCCACTGTTCGGCATAACGCGGACAACGCGCAGCAGGCGAACCAGCTCGCCAAGACTGCCTCCACAGTGGCCGCCAAGGGCGGCGAAGTGGTAGCGCGCGTGGTGGAAACCATGGATTCGATCAATGAGTCCTCGAGCAAGATCGTGGACATCATCAGCGTGATCGATGGCATCGCGTTCCAGACCAATATCCTCGCACTGAACGCTGCGGTGGAGGCAGCGCGGGCGGGGGAGCAGGGGCGTGGCTTTGCTGTCGTGGCATCTGAAGTGCGCAACCTGGCGCAGCGCTCAGCGGCAGCGGCGAAAGAGATCAAGCAACTGATTGGCGACTCGGTGGAGAAGGTTGGCGCCGGCAGCAAGCTTGTTGGCGAAGCGGGAGCGACCATGGGCGAGGTAGTCACCAGCGTGCAGCGGGTGACGGACATTATCTCCGAGATCAGCCTGGCGACGCAGGAACAAAGCGCTGGCATTGACCAGATCAATACGGCGATCAGCCAGATGGATCATGTGACGCAGCAGAACGCGGCGCTGGTCGAGGAGGCGGCTGCAGCATCTGCCGCGCTGGAAGAACAGGCGGCGCGGCTGATGGAGGTGGTGAGCGTGTTCAAGCTGGATGCGTCCGCCATGGCGGCCCTGGGGACGGAAGCGCCGGCCCGCCGGCCGTCGGCCAGGGCGGGAGCGCTGGCTGTGGTGCGGCCGGCACGCGGCAGCGAGCAGCGTGCGGCACGGCGCAGCGACATGCCTGCGGGCGAGAGTCCTGCGCGGAGCGAGGCTGCGGCCGAGGCGCGTCAGGATGTGCCTGCAAATAGCCGGGCACGGCGCCCAGCCGCCGTCGTGGCCAAGCCGGACGACGATTGGGAAGAGTTTTAAGCTGGGCAGAGCAGCAGGATGGCGGTGATGTTATCGCGGCTACCGTCCTGCTTGGCTTTCTCGACCAGTGCAGCGCAGGTTTCCGGCAGGTTATCCGGGCCGGCGCTCGCCAACAGCGCGGACAAGTCCTCCTGCGCGGACGAACCGTACAAGCCATCGCTGCACAACAGGTAAAGGTCGCCTGGCGCATGCTTGTGCGTGAAGACATCCGGGCGGATTTCCTCGCCTGGTCCGATCGCCTGCAGCAGCAGGTTCCTTGGTGGCAGGATGCCCTTCATGCCGGCTTCCAGCGCCTGCTGGTACAGGGTCTGGTCGTGCGTGAGCTGGACCAGTTGCCCATCGCGGTAACGATAGATGCGGCTGTCGCCGACATGGAAGATGAAAGACGGGCCATCGGCATGCGGTTGCCACATGCCGGTCAGCGTCGTGCCCATGCCGTAGCCATCGGCCAGTCCGGCAGCTGCATTGTTGCGGAACAGGGTGCTGTTGGCGAAGAGGACCGCTTCATGCAACTGGCGCAGTGCCTCGGTATCGCTGCCCGGTGAATGCTGGGCGCGCAGGTGCTTCCACACCAGCATCAAAGCCTCGGTGCTGGCGATATCGCCACCGACATGCCCACCCATGCCGTCGGCGACGGCAACCAGGTTCAGGTCCGGCAGCAGCAACAGGTTGTCCTGGTTGCTGGGCCGTACAGTGCCGACGTCAGTCAAGCCATAGGCCAGGCCCATGGCCATTTGCTGCAATACTGGCGGCGACAGCGGGATCATTTGATTTGCTCCGCAAACTGCAGCACGCGGGCCGGCGGCATCATGCCGAGCTGGCGTGCCACGTCCATGTTGACGAGGTAAGAGTAAGTGCCCGGCGTTTCAATCGGAAGCGCGGCGGGCTTGACGCGATGGTACAGGATCTGGGCCACCTTATGTGCAGTCAGGCGTCCGACGTTCTTATAGCCTGCCACCAGGCCAAACAAGGCGCTGCCGTCGCGCAGCGCTACTTCGGCCGCCGAAAAGACCGGCAAGCCCAGGGCCAGCGCGGCCTCCGTGACCAGGATGCGCTGGGAAGCGATGAAGCTGTCGGGGCCGATATAAATCAGCTGCGCCTTATGTTCTGCGAATTCCTGCAGCATTTCCGGAATGGCGGCGGCGCGCGGCTGCCCCTGTTCGTCCAGTGGGACAGGATGGGGCGTGAACTCGGCGCCGACGCGTTCCGCCTCAACGCGCATTTCGCGCATGGCGACCCGCGCGTTCACTTCGTTCGGATTGAAAATCGCGCCGATGCGGTCGAAGCGTCGATAACTGCGAATGGCGCTCATTTGCTGGCGTGCCGGAACCACGTGGCTGACGCCTGTCAGGTTGCGCTGCGAGCTGGCGAGGCTTTGGACCAGCCCGGCCGCGATAGGCGCAGAGACCATCGTGAATACGACGGGAATGTCGAATTCCCTGGCCGCGACGGCCAGGCTGACCGGCGTGCCCCAGGTGTAGATCAGGTCCGCGCGCCAGGCGCGGGCTTCCTCAAGCAGGGCCGGGACGCGGCTGGCATCCATCTCCACGCTGCGTACCATGAAGTCGGCCTGCAGGCGGTTGTCCTTGAACCATTGGTGGAAGCCGGCTTCGACGTCGGTCTCGCCGCGGAACAGGATCATGTAGATGCGGGGCACGTGCGTGCCGGCGCTGGCGGCCGGCGCGACGGCGGCCAGCGGCGCCAGCAGCGCCGCCGCGCCGAGCAGTCGGCGGCGACGGAACGACGGAGCCCTTTGGCCCGGCACGATCAGGTTCCCAGAGGGGCTTGCTGTTGCGGGATTTGTTGCAGCGCCGGCTGGCTTGGCGGCGTTGGCTGCGCCGGCGCCGCCGGCGTAGCGGGCTGCTGCTGCGTGCCGTCGGCCGGCACCGGTTGTTCGCCTTCGGCAGGAACCTCGCCCATGTCGATCGCCAGCACGGTCGGGTCGTTGGCGTATTCCTCAAGCAGCCAGTCGCCGTTCAACTGCACGACGCCTTCCGGCGCCGGGCGGTCGACGGGCGGGTGCTTCGGCAGTGCCGAGCGCATATAGTCCATCCAGATCGGCAGCGACAGCGTTGCGCCGAACTCGCGTCCGCCGAGCGACTTGGGATCGTCGTAGCCCATCCAGGCCACGGCGACAACGCCGCCGCCGTAGCCGGCGAACCAGCCGTCGAAGGAATCGCTGGTGGTGCCGGTCTTGCCGGCCAGGTCGGGGCGGCCAAGGCGGCCGGCGGCCGCGCCGGTACCGCTGCGGGCGACGTCGCGCATCATGCTGTCCATGATGAAGACGTTGCGCTCGTCGAGCACGCGTTCTCCGGCAGTGGCTGGCGCAGGCGGCTGGATGTCCATGATGGGCACGCCCTTGGAATCGGTGACGCGCGAGATCAGGTAAGGCGTGGCCTTGTAGCCGCCGTTGGCAAACACCGCATAGGCGCCGGCCAGTTGCAGCGGCGTGACGGCGCCGGTGCCCAGCGCCATGGTGAAGTTCTTCGGATGGCGCGACAGGTCGAAGCCGAAGCGCGACAGGAAGGCGTGGGTGTCATCCAGGCCGGCTGCGCGCAGGATGCGTACGGAAGGCACGTTCTTCGACGCCGCCAGGGAGCGGCGCATGGTGACCTGACCGTCGAACTTGCCATCGTCATTTTGCGGACGCCATGGCTGGCCAATCGAGCTGCCCGGCAGTTCGAGCGGCTCGTCGGCAATGACCGTGCCCGGTCCGAAGCCTTTGGACACCGCTGCGGAATAGATGAAAGGCTTGATCGAGGAGCCTGGCTGGCGCCACGCCTGCGTGACGTGGTTGAACTTTTGCAGGCCGTAGTCGAAGCCGCCCACCATGGCCTGGTAGGCGCCGGTATTGGCATCCAGCGCCACGAAGGCAGCGGCAACCTGCGGCACCTGGCTGATGGCCCAGCCTTTCTTTTCGGTCTGCATGACGCGGATGACGGCGCCGGGACGGATCGCGGAAGCCGGCTTGGCCTTGCTGGACAGCGCGGATGCGGCCAGTTTCAGGCCGTCGCCGCTGATCGACAGCACGTCGCCGTCCGACGTCTCGGCCTTGACCAGGGTTGGGCTGGATTCGAGTACCACCGCCGGGATCAGGCCATCGCTGACGACGCGCTTGCCCAGCACTTCGTCGATGGCGTCGCCACGCTCTTCTTCATCGGCCGGCAATTCGATATAGGTTTCCGGGCCGCGGTAGCCATGGCGCTGGTCGTAAGCCACCACGTTGCGGCGCACCGAATCGTAGGCGGCTTCCTGGTCGCGCGACTGGATGGTGGTGTAGACGTTGATGCCCTTGGTGTAGCTCTCTTCCTTGAACTGCGCAAACACGGCCTGGCGCGCCAGTTCGGCCACGTATTCGGCGTGGACGTCGAACTCCTGGCCGCGGTGGTTGACGTGGAGCTGTTCTTTCTTCGCCTTTTCGTACTGCGCCTCGGTGATGTATTCGAGCTCGAACATACGGCGCAACACCACTTGCTGGCGCGAGCGCGCTTTCTTCGGATTGACGGCAGGATTGTTGCGCGAAGGGTTTTGCGGAAGGCCTGCCAGCATTGCCGTTTCGGCAATCGACAGTTCCTTCAGCGATTTGCCGAAGTAAGCCTGGGCGGCGCTGGCGAAGCCGTAGGAGCGCTGGCCCAGGTAGATGTTGTTCATGTATAGCTCAAGGATCTTGTCCTTGCTCAGCGCATCTTCGATGCGATAGGCCAGCATCGATTCGGCGATCTTGCGCGTGATGAACTTGTCCTTGCTGAGGTAGAAGTCGCGCGCCACCTGCATGGTAATGGTCGACCCGCCCTGGCGGAAACTGCCGCGCAAGTTGGCACGGGCAGCACCCAGCACGCGGCGCCAGTCGATGCCGCCATGTTCGTAGAAGCGCGAGTCTTCGATTGCCAGCACGGCCTTCTTCATCAGGTCCGGCACTTCCTCGATCGGTGTGAAATCGCGGTGTTCTTCGCCGAATTCGCCGATCAGCACCTTGTCGGCCGTATAAATGCGCAGCGGGATCTTGGGGCGGTAATCGGTGACCGCTTCCAGCGTTGGCAGGTTGGGGCGGATCACGAAGGCCGCATAGCAGGCCAGGGCGATGCCGCCGGCCAGGCCGGCGAGGCCCGCGCCGATGCTGGCGCGGATGATGTTACGGCGGTTCAGCCAGGAAGGACGATTGATCAAATCAGCTCTCACAGTTGCTAAGTCGGGGCATTATAGACTACTCGATAGTTGCTACTTCATTGCTATTTATGCCATAGTCCTAGGTGTTTTAGTCTAAAAGGATTTACGTGTTCCGTCCCTATATACCCGACGAGGCGCGGCTGCCGGAGATGACATTCCGCGCCCTGGTCCTCGGTACCTTGCTGGGCATGGTGTTTGGCGCTTCTTCGCTGTACCTCGTACTCAAAGTCGGCCTGACCGTCAGCGCATCGATCCCGGTGGCGGTCATCGCGATCACTTTTTTCGGCCTGGCCAAAAAACTGGGCGGCAGGGATGCCAGCATCCTGGAAAACAGCATTGCACAGACGGCCGGTTCGGCCGGCGAGTCGATCGCCTTTGGCCTGGGCGTTACCATGCCGGCCATCCTGATCCTGGGCTTCGAACTGGAAATCTGGCGCGTGATGCTGGTGGGCGTGCTGGGCGGCCTGCTGGGCATCCTGATGATGATCCCGATGCGCCGCACCATGATCGTGGACCAGCACCAGGAATTGAAATTCCCCGAAGGTACGGCATGCGCGGAAGTGCTGAAGGCTGCTGCCAGCGATTCTTCGCGCCAGGCGGCCGGCGAGCCGGTGCAGGGCGAATCGGAGGCGGCACGCGATGCGCGACGGCGCGCAAGGCTGATCTTTGGCGGCTTCGGGATCGGGCTTCTGTACAAGGCGCTCAATGTCTCGCTCAAGTGGTGGAAGGACACGCCGGAAGTCGTGCTGGGCGCGCCGTTGAAGGGCGGCTCCATCGGTGCGGAAGTGTCGCCGGAGCTGCTGGGCGTGGGCTACATCATCGGCCCGCGCATTGCCCTGACCATGACGGCAGGCGGCGTGTTGTCGTACCTGCTGCTGATCCCGATGATCAAGTTCTTCGGGGACCCTCTGACCACCATCCTGGCGCCGGGCACCATGCTGATTTCCGAGATGGCTCCGGACGATGTGCGCGGCGCTTACATCCTGTATATTGGCGCCGGCGCGGTGGCGGCGGGCGGCCTGATCGCGCTGCTGCGCGCAATGCCGATGATCTGGCGCAGCCTGGCTGCCGGCTTGTCCGGGGTGGGCAAGGGCAGCAAGGCCGACATTACGCGGCGCACCGAGCAGGATATTCCGATGAAGTGGGTGGTGCTGGGCTGCCTGGGCCTGATCGCGGTGATCACGGCGTCTGCGCCGCTGCATATGAATTTGCTGGGGGCGTTGCTGATCCTGGTGTTCGGCTTCCTGTTCTCCACGGTGTCGTCGCGCCTGACCGGCGAGATCGGCTCGTCCTCCAACCCGACTTCCGGCATGGCGGTGGCGACGCTGCTGTTCACCTGCCTGATTTTCCTGATGGTTGGCTGGACCGGCGGCCAGTATTACGTGACGGCGCTATCGGTGGGTGCGATTGTCTGCATTGCCTCGGCCAACGCAGGCACCGTATCGCAGGACTTGAAGACGGGTTTCCTGGTTGGCTCCACGCCGCGATTGCAACAGTACGCCATGCTGGTTGGTTCGCTCGCATCGGCTCTTTTGCTTGGCCCGATCCTGCTGCAACTGAATAATTCGAGCACGGTCTACGTGCCGGCGGCCCAGGTTGCGCCGGGGCTGGCAACCGATGCTGCTCGCCTGAGCGCCACCGCGCGCCTGGAAGGCCCGCAAGCGGCTAGCGACAGCGCTACCTACAAGGTCTGGCAGAAGCCGGACGCACAGGGCGGGCCGGAAGGCAAATACCTGGTCGCGCCGGACGGCAAGGCGGTTTGGTTCGTCGATCCCGGCATCAATGGCACGCACCACAAGCGGCCGGACGGCACCGAGGTGCGCAAATACGATGCGCCGAAGGCGGTGCTGGTCTCCTATATCATCAAGGGCATCCTTGACCAGCAGTTGCCGTGGACGCTGGTCATGCTGGGCGTGATGATCGCCGTGGTGCTGGAGATGTCTGGGGTGCAGTCGCTGTCGTTTGCGGTCGGCGTCTACCTGCCCCTGTCGGCGACGCTCCCGATTGCTGTGGGTGGTGTGCTGCGCTGGCTGGCCGACCGGCGCAACAACAAGCTGCCGCAGTACGCCGGAATGAACGAAGAAGAGCGGCAGGCCGCGGGCGACCGCAGCGAAGGCGTGCTACTGGCATCGGGCTATATCGCAGGCGGCGCCCTGGCCGGTATCGTGATTGCGATTACTGCAGGGGTGATGACGAACTTCGACGCGGCGGTCACCGCCTGGGCCGAAAGCAGCAATCCCTTCTTCAGCGGGCCGGCGGCGGATTTGCTGTCCTTGCTGCCTTATGCTGTAATCATGGCGCTGCTCCTGTGGGCGGCGCGTGAAAAATCCACTTCTTGAAGGAGACTGGGCGATGAGGAAACTGGGGGCAGCGGGCATCCTGCTGGCAATGGGAGCTGCGAACGCCACGACTGTCGACTGCGGCCGCCTGCTGGACGTCAAAGCCGGCGTCTGGCGCGAGAATGTCACGGTTCATATCGAGAACGGTTCTGTGAAGGCGATCGAGCCCACTAAAGGCAAAGGCGACGTGGACCTGCGGTCCATGTCCTGCATGCCAGGCTTCATCGACATGCACGTGCACCTGACCAGCCAGACCCAGCCCCAGGTGGAAGCATTGCGCGGCCAGATGACGCTCGATGCCATCGACCGCGCTTACGACTCGGTGGCCTTTGCGGAGCGCACGCTGAAGGCAGGCTTCACCACGGTGCGCGACCTGGGCGCCAACGAAGGCCTGAACATCGCGATGAAGCGTGCCATCAATACCGGCGCGATTGTCGGCCCGCGCATGTTCACCGCCGGTAAGACCATTGCCACGACCGGCGGCCACGGCGACCCAAGCAACGGCCAGTCGCGGGAACTGCGCCACCTTCACGGCACGCCGGGGCCGGACGAGGGCGTGATCAACAGCCCTGACGAGGCCCGCCAGGCCGTGCGCGCCCGCTACCAGGAAGGAGCCGACGTTATCAAGATTACCGCGACCGGCGGCGTCCTGAGCCAGGCCAGCAGCGGCATGAATTCGCAGTTCGACGACGCCGAGCTGAAGGCGCTGATTGCGGCAGCCAGGGATTACGGCTTCAAGGTCGCAGCGCATGCCCATGGCGCGGAAGGCATGAAACGGGCGCTGAAGGCTGGTGTGGACTCGATCGAGCACGGTACCTTCATGGACGACGAAACCATCGCATTGTTCAAGAAGACCGGCGGCTGGTATGTACCAACCATCAGCGCAGGACGGTATGTGGCCGACAAGGCCAAGGAGCCGAATTATTATTCACCGTTGGTGCGCCCGAAGGCAGCGGCCATCGGGCCGCAGATCCAGGGCACTTTCGCCCGCGCTTACAAGGCCGGCGTGAAGATCGCATTCGGTACCGATGCCGGAGTGTTCCCGCACGGTGAAAACGCAAAAGAATTCGCCTATATGGTGGAAGCGGGCATGCCGGCGCTGGAGGCGATCCGTTCCGCCACGCTTAGCGCCGCATCGCTGCTTGGACAGTCCAGCCGCCTTGGTTCGCTTGAGCCGGGCTTCGCGGCTGATATCGTAGCGGTGGCGGGCGACCCGTTGAAAGACATCGCCCTGCTGCAAAAGGTGGGCTTCGTAATGAAAGATGGCGTCGTTTATAAACAGTAGTCGGGGAATGCATGGCGGACGTTGATTGTGATGTACTGGTAGTTGGCGGCGGGATCAATGGGGCGGGCATTGCGCGCGATGCGGCAGGCCGTGGCCTGTGCGTCGTTTTGTGCGAGAAGGACGACCTGGCGTCGCACACTTCATCCGCGTCCACGAAGTTGATTCATGGCGGACTGCGCTACCTCGAATATTATGAATTCCGGCTGGTGCGCAAGGCATTGGCGGAACGCGAAGTGCTGCTGCGCAGCGCGCCGCACATCATGTGGCCGCTGCGCTTTGTGATGCCGCACGACGCTGGCCAGCGGCCGGCGCTGCTGATTCGCGCCGGACTTTTCCTCTACGATATGCTGGCCAAGCGCGAACTGCTGCCGGGCTCGCGCGGCATCGACTTGCGTTGCCATCCGGCTGGGCGGCCGCTGAAGGAGTCCTTCAGTGCCGGCTTCGAGTATTCCGATGGCTGGGTCGACGATGCCCGGCTGGTGGTGCTGAACGCGATGGACGCGTGCGCCAAAGGCGCCTGCATCCTGACCCGCACCAGTTGCGTTGGCGTCGAGCGCCATGCCGACCATTGGGTGGCGACGCTGCGCAAGGCGGACGGTACGGAAAAGCGGATCACGACCCGGGCGGTGGTCAATGCTGCTGGACCGTGGGCGCAATCCTTCATTCAGTCGGCAGGCGGCAAGCAGCAGTCGCGCCATCTGCGCCTGGTCAAGGGCAGTCACATCGTGGTGCGCCGCATCTTCGAGCATAACCAGGCCTATATCTTCCAGAACAAGGACGGCCGCATCGTATTCGCCATCCCTTATGAACGCGACTTCACGCTGATCGGGACAACCGATCTTGAATACAAGGGCGATCCGCAGCGCGTAGCGATTGAAGAAAACGAGATCCGCTACCTGTGCGAACTGGCCAGCGACTATTTCCGTGAACCGGTGCGCCCGGCAGACGTGGTGTGGACCTATGCCGGCGTGCGCCCGCTACTGGAAGATGCGGCCGCCGACGCCAAGGCCGTGACGCGCGATTACTTCCTCGAGCTCGACAAGGAGGGCGCGCCGCTGCTGAACATCTTCGGCGGCAAGATCACGACCTTCCGCAAGCTGGCCGAAGACGCGGTCGACATTCTTTGCAAGACGCTCGGCCGGCCGGAAAAAGGCTGGACGGAGAAGGCGTGCCTCCCCGGCGGCGACCTGTTTGGGGCCATGCCGCAGAACCGTTCGGTGCTCGAGTTCTGCGACTGGGCCGCTGCGCTGCAGGTGAAGTATGACTGGCTGCCGCCGGAACTGGTGAAGCGCTATGCGCGAGCTTATGGCACGCGGGTGCATACATTGCTGGAAGGGTGCGCATCGCTGGCCGACATGGGGGAAGAAATCCTGCCGGGCGTGTATGCAGCGGAAGTGAATTACCTGCGCCGCAAGGAGTGGGCTGTCACGGCGGCTGACATCCTGTGGCGGCGTTCCAAGCTTGGACTGCATTTGCCTGCGGGAGCCGAGACCAGGCTCGACGCCTGGCTCACGGCAAACGCATAAAGAAAAAGGCAGCCGAAGCTGCCTTTTTTGTTGCCTGGTAAATGGGGTAAATAAATGGGGTACGTCCCCATTTATTTATTTCACGCCGTGCATCAGTTTCTGGATGAACGGAGCCAGGATGAACAGCAGCACGCCGCCGCCGATCAGGATCCAGAAGCCCTGGGTGTAGCCGGTCAGTGCGGAATCCACGGTCATGCCGTGCTCGCCCGACATCATCGAAGCAACGATGCCCGACAGGTTGTTGCCAATGCCGGTGGACAGGAACCAGCCGCCCATGCCCATGCCAACCAGGCGGGTCGGAGCCAGCTTGGTGACCATCGACAGGCCGATCGGGGACAGGCACAGCTCACCGATGGACTGGATCACGTAAACCATGAACAGGGTCCAGAACGGGATCATTTTCTTGTCGTCGACCAGGTGGGTCAGCGCGTACATCAGCAGGCCGAAGGCCAGGCCATTGCCGATAATGCCGAGCGCGAATTTGCGTGGAATCGATGGATTCTTGCCGCGCTTGCCCATCCAGACCCAGATCGCTGCCACAACAGGCGCGAAGAAGATGATGGCGAGGGAGTTCACGGATTGGAACCAGGCAACCGGGAAGGTCATGAAGCCCAGTTCGCGGTTCACGATCTGGTCGGCCAGGAAGGTGAACGAGGAGCCTGCCTGTTCGAAGAAGCACCAGAACATGATGTTGAAGGCGAAGATCACCATCATGGCGATGGTCTTGTCGCGGGCAACAGGGCCGTTGCGCACGCCTTCGACGATCAGCATCACCACCAGGATCAGGAACAGCACGGTCAGCACGCCTTGCAGCGCGGCGGCGCCAACTGCCAGCAGCGAGTACACGACCGGGATCACAGCCAGTGCGCCCAGTGCCACGTAAGCGATGCGTTTTGGATCCTTGGCTTCCGGTGCAGGTTCGCCAATGCCCTTCAGGCCGCGGCGGCCCAGGTAGAACCAGAACAGGGAAATGATCATGCCGACGCCGGCGGAGATGAACACGATCTTGTAAGCCGGGGTGTCGCCGGTGTTGAAGACTTTCTGTGCCAGCAGCTGGGTAATGATCGGTGCCAGGAAGCCGCCGACGTTAATGCCCATGTAGAAGATGGTGAAGCCGGAGTCGCGGCGGGTGTCGCCCAGCGAATACAGCTTGCCGACCATGGTCGAAATGTTCGGCTTGAACATGCCGTTACCGACGATGATGGTGGCCAGGCCGAATTTGAAGATGGTTGGGTCGGGGATGGCGATCATGAACAGGCCGGCCGCCATGAAGCTTGCGCCAACCAGGATCGAGCGCTGGTAGCCCAGTACGCGGTCGGCCACGTAGCCGCCGAACAGTGCGCCGGCATACACCAGCGCCAGGTAGGAACCGTAGGTCAGGTTGGCTGCAGCCTGGCCCGAAGCGTCGCCGTTGTAAAACTGCGAAACGATGTACAGCACCAGCGCCCAGCGAATGCCGTAAAACGCAAAGCGTTCCCAGAATTCGGACATAAACAGCATCCAGAGCGGAGCAGGGTGACCCATGATCTGCCTGAATTCAGGGATTTTAACCTCGGTGGTTTGCGCGATAGGACCGCTCATGCGGCTTCTCCTGGTCGAAAAAAAGCCGAATTGTAATCTACCCCGCGCCGTTGAAGGGAATTTCGCGTGCTGCAAAGCAGCATTGTGGTATGTTTGCCAAGCTTGCGTCTGTGAATTGGCACAGCGAGGGCGTATATTGAAGGTGCAGTCCCCGAAAAGTTAAATAAAAGGATTTATGTATCATGGACAGCAACGTTGTCGATACCCTTATTGCTCCGGAGGGCAGGCTGGAAGTCCTGTCCAAGGCGGAGGTGGTGCAACTGCTCGACTCGGGCAAGGGCGGCCTCTATAACATCTTCCGCAACTGCGCCCTGGCGGTGCTGAATTGCGGCAGCACGATCGACGATGGAAAGGAATTGCTGGATCGCTTCAAGTCGTTTGACATCAACATCCTGCAACGTGAACGCGGCATCAAGCTGGAAATCAAAGGCGCGCCGGCCATCGCTTTTGTCGATGGCAAGATGATCAAGGGTATTCACGAGCACCTGTTTGCGGTGCTGCGCGATATCGTCTTCGTGAGCAACGAAGTGACGGGGAATCCGAAGTTCGACCTGGCCCGCAGCGAAGGGATTACCGATGCGGTCTTCCATATCCTGCGCAATGCCAATGTGCTGAAGCCGCAGCTCAATCCGAACCTGGTGGTGTGCTGGGGCGGGCACTCGATCAACCGCGCCGAATACAATTATTCGAAGGAAGTGGGCTACCAGCTTGGCTTGCGCGGGCTGGATATCTGCACCGGCTGCGGCCCTGGTGCAATGAAGGGGCCGATGAAGGGCGCCACTATCGGCCACGCCAAGCAGCGCTTCACCGGCGGGCGATACCTGGGTATTACGGAACCGGGCATCATCGCAGCCGAGTCGCCGAATCCGATCGTGAATGACCTGGTGATCATGCCGGATATTGAGAAGCGCCTGGAGGCTTTCGTGCGCGTCGGCCATGGGATTTGCGTATTCCCGGGCGGCGCCGGTACGGCGGAGGAAATCCTGTACATCCTCGGCATCCTGCTGCATCCGGATAATGCGGACATTCCGTTCCCGCTGATCTTCACCGGCCCCGAGACCTCGCGCGACTACTTCATCCAGATCAATGAGTTCATCGGCCATACGCTTGGCCCGGAAGCGCAGAAGCGCTACAAGATCATCGTCGACGATCCGGAGCTGGTGGCGCAGGAAATGGCGGAAGGAATGAAGCAGGTACGCGAATTCCGCAAATCCCGTTCAGACGCCTATTACTTCAACTGGGCGCTGAAGATCGACGACGAGTTCCAGCGCCCGTTCGCGCCGACGCACGAAAACATGCGCAACCTGAGCCTGCACAAGAACCAGCCGGTGCACGTGCTGGCTGCGAACCTGCGCCGCGCATTTTCAGGCGTAGTGGCGGGCAATGTGAAGGAGGAGGGTATCCGCACCATTGAGAAGTACGGCCACTTCGAAATCCACGGCGACAAGGAAATCATGGGGCCGATGGATGCCTTGCTGGCCTCTTTCGTGGCGCAAAGCCGCATGAAGCTGGCGGGCAAAGCCTACACCCCCTGCTACCGCGTGATCCAATAGATACGGAAGAGGCCGTGTCAACCTTGGGGTCAGACCCTTTGGTTGCCACGGCCTCAGCCAATTGCGGTCCTAGCGAAGAGCTCGTGTCAACCTAAGAGCCTGACCCCAAGGTTGACACGGGCTGGGCTGTTAGTCTTCCTTGCGCAGGTGCGGGAAGAGCAGGACGTCGCGGATGTTCGGGGAGTCGGTCAGCAGCATCATCAGGCGGTCGATGCCGATGCCGCAGCCGCCGGCTGGCGGCATGCCGTATTCCAGCGCGCGGATGAAGTCGGCGTCGTAGTACATCGCTTCGTCGTCGCCGGCTTCCTTGGCTTTCATCTGGGCCAGGAATCGGGCCGACTGGTCTTCCGCATCGTTCAGCTCGGAGAAGCCGTTGGCGATCTCGCGTCCAACCATGAACAGTTCGAAGCGCTCGGTGATGCCTTCGCGGGTGTCCGAAGCGCGGGCCAGCGGGGACACTTCGATCGGGTAGTCGATGATGAAGGTCGGTTCCCACAGCTGCGCTTCGGCGGTTTCTTCGAACAGCGCCAGCTGCAGCGCGCCCAGGCCGGAGGTGGCGAATGGCTTGACGCCGAACTTCAGCAGCTCGGCTTTCAGGAAGTCCATGTCGTTCAGCTGCGCTTCGGTGTAGTGCGGTGCGTATTTGTTGATGGCGCCGCAGATGGTCAGGCGCTGGAATGGCTTGGACAGGTCCAGCTCACGGCCGCCGTAGGTCAGCACTGCAGTGCCTTTGGCGTCGATGGCAGCCTGGCGGATCACCTTTTCGGTGAAGTCCATGATCCATTCGTAGTCGGTGTAGGCCGCATAGAATTCCATCATGGTGAATTCCGGGTTGTGGCGGACCGACACGCCTTCGTTGCGGAAGTTGCGGTTGATCTCGAACACGCGGTCGAAGCCGCCCACCACCAGGCGCTTCAGGTACAGTTCAGGCGCGATGCGCATGAACATCTGCATGTCCAGCGCGTTGTGGTGGGTGATGAATGGCTTGGCTGCGGCGCCGCCCGGGATCGGGTGCAGCATCGGGGTCTCGACTTCCATGAAGTCGTTCGCTTCCATGAAGCGGCGGATCGACGAAATCGCGGCGGTGCGCGCCTTGAAGGTGCGGCGGGTTTCTTCGCTGGTGATCAGGTCGACGTAGCGCTGGCGGTATTTGGTTTCCTGGTCGGCCAGGCCGTGGAACTTGTCCGGCAGCGGGCGCAGGGCCTTGGTGATCAGGCGCACTTCGCTGACCTTGACGGTCAGTTCGTCGGTCTTGGTCTTGAACAGGGTGCCGGTCACGCCCAGGATGTCGCCCAGGTCCCAGCCGCGGAAGGCTTCCATGGCCTCTTCGCCGGTGGTGTCCACGGTGACGTAGATCTGGATGCGGCCGTCGGCTTTCTGGCCGGACGAATCCTGCAAGGTGGCGAATGCGGCCTTTTTGCCTGCTTCGCGCTTCAGCATCATGCGGCCGGCCAGGACTACGGTTACCGGTGCGGCTTCCAGTTCTTCACGGGTCTTGGCGCCGTACTGGACGTGCAGGTCGGCTGCTTTATGCTCTGGACGGAAATCGTTAGGGAAGGCTACGCCTTGTTTTTCGCGGATGGCGGCCAGCTTGGCGCGGCGTTCGGCGATGATTTTGTTGTCGTCCAGGCCTGGCGCCTGATCTTGCACTTGGTTTTCCGTAGTCATGGTTTGATTAGTTTGTCAGATTATTGATATCGATTTCGCTGAAGTCGCGTGCAATGCAGATCACGTTGTCGAAAGCACTGAACGCTTCAGCAGGCAAAGTGGTTGTCAGGACGATGCAGCGCATGCCGGCTCGGCGCGCTGCTTCCACGCCCAAAGGCGCGTCCTCGAACACGATGCAGTGCGCCGGATCGGCGCCGCAGCGTTCGGCGGCCAGCAGGAACACGTCCGGTTCCGGCTTGCCGCGTTTGACGTCGGCGGCGCCGACGACGGTGTCGAACAGCTCGCGCACGCCGAGGCCGTCCAGCGTGAAGTCCACGTTGGACGGCGGGGCGGCGGTGCCGACTGCCAGGCGGATGCCGGCAGCCTGCGCGGCGCTCACCAGGGCGCCGAAGCCTTCCACGGCGCGCAGGTGCGGCGCGTAGATCTCGCGGAACAGCACTTCCTTCTCGTCGATCAGGGCGGTCACGTCGTCATGCGCCAGGCCCTCGCCGAGGAACTGGCCGATGATTTCATGGCCGGTGCGGCCGGCGGTCGCAGCAAAGAATGCCGCCTCGTCGACCGCATGGCCGCGGCGGCTGAAGAATTCCAGCCACGAGCGGGTGTGGAAACCCATGTTGTCGACGATGGTGCCGTCCATGTCGAAGATGAAGGCGCGCTGCTGCATCATTGCTTAGATGCCTTGCTTCAGGGACGCGGAGATGAAGTCGTCCAGGTCGCCGTCCAGCACGCCCTTGGTGTTGCCGGTCTCGAAGTTGGTGCGCAGGTCCTTGATGCGGGACTGGTCCAGCACGTAGGAACGGATCTGGTGGCCCCAGCCCACGTCGGTCTTGGAGTCTTCCAGCGACTGCTGCTCGCTCATGCGCTTGCGCAGTTCCAGTTCGTACAGCTTGGCCTTCAGCATGTCCATCGCTTCGGCTTTGTTGCGGTGCTGCGAGCGGTCGTTCTGGCACTGCACGACGATGCCGGACGGGCCGTGCGTGATACGCACTGCGGAGTCGGTCTTGTTAATGTGCTGGCCGCCCGCGCCCGAC
Organism: uncultured Duganella sp.; assembly: GCA_946482635.1. The sequence continues at coordinate 193 of CAMLSG010000076.1, read as the reverse complement.
GCGCGGTAGGTGTCGATGCGCAGGTCGGCCGGGTTGATCTCGATCTCGATCGAGTCATCCACTTCCGGATAGACGAACAGCGACACGAAGGAGGTGTGGCGGCCGCCCGAGGAGTCGAACGGCGACTTGCGCACCAAGCGGTGCACGCCGGTTTCGGTGCGCAGGTGGCCGTAGGCGTACTCGCCGTCCACTT
>CAMLSG010000075.1 GCA_946482635.1 uncultured Duganella sp. | reverse complement strand
AAACAGCGTCAGACAAAGAGGTGAAGTTGAAGTCCCGCACCTTCATGGCCGGAATCAGCAACTGGAACTGCGACTCGTCGCCCGCCAGCACTTCCGGGCGGCCCAGTTCCTCGATGTTATTCAACATCGTTACCGGACTTTCATTGAAGCGGAAGTTCTTCACCGGATGCTTGATCTTGCCGTTCTCGATGTAGAAAGTGCCATCGCGGGTCAGGCCGGTCAGCAGCACGGTTTGCGGGTCGACCATGCGGATATACCAGGTGCGGGTCACCAGGATGCCCTTCTTGGTCGAAGCAATCAGCTCCTCGGTCGACTTGGAACCGCCGGACATGATGATATTGCCCGGCTGGCCCACCGCGCGCTGGCCCTGTTTCTTGCCCCAGAACGGCGAGTAGTTCATCGAAGCGATCTTGCCGTTCTTGATGATGTCCATGCGCTCGCGCGCCAGCAAGGTCTGGTTATCCCATGGCAGGACGGGAATATCCTTGTCCCACGGATCGGCCCACACGTTCACCTGCTCGTCGAACAGTTTTTCGCCCATGCGGTTGCCGCCGCCCTTCTTGGCCAGGAAGCTGCGGCCCTCGTCGGCCGAACGTGCGTCGAAGCTGTTGAACATGAATGCCAGCAGGTCGGAAGTGGCGGCAGGTTCCAGGATCACCGTATAGCGGCCAGGCTCCAGCGCCTTGGCCTCAGCCGAACGGATCGCCTTTTCCATCGCCACTTCAGCCGCTGCGCGCGGATCGAAGCGATTGACGTCCTGCGCATCGCGGCGCACCCAGCCCGAACCGCGGCCATCTTCAGTACGCACGGTGCAGGTGAAGTCGATGCCGGTCTGCGACTGGTGGCCGAACACGCCGCGCGAGTTGGCGACGGTCTCGAACGAGGACTGGTCGGTAAAGAAGCCGGCAGCGACCAGGCCCTTCTTCTTGCAGGCCTCGATGCTGTAAGCCGCCACCTGCGCACGGTACTCAGGATTGATCGCGTCGGTCGACTTGCTGAAAGTGTCGGAGCCCTTGAACGCCTGCTTGTCCGGCGTCGGCATGAACTCCGGATTTTCCGGCGCCAGTTTCGCCAGTTCTTCCGCGCGCTGCACGGCTTTCGCCAGCGACTTGTCGTCGAACTCGTTGATGACTGCAGTGCCCTGCTTCTTGCCGAAGGCGACCGCCACGGACAGCTGGGTATTTTCCACCAGGCCGGCAGTCGACACGGCATTGCGCGCATAGCGGATATTGCCGGTGCGGCTGCCGTTGATGGTGACGATGCACTCATCGGCTTTGCTCAGCGACATGACCTTGTCGGAGATGCGCTTGGTCTCTTCCTGATTCAGGATCTTCATTCGTAGTCCTTTCGCCTTAGCCGATCTTGCGGGCAGTGTTGATCACGTTGATGCCGTTGAATCGCGAAGTTGACGAACCGTGCGACACCGCGCTCACCTGCATCGGCTGGCCTTTGCCGTCGAAGAAGGAACCGCCCATGCGCCAGTCGCGCTCATCGCACATGGCGGTGCAGGCGTTCCAGAATTCCTGGGTATTCGACTGGTAAGCCACGTCTTCCAGCATCTGGCCGATCTTGCCGTCCTTGATCTCGTAGAACATCTGGCCGCCGAACTGGAAGTTGTAGCGCTGCTGGTCGATCGAGAAGGAACCGGCGCCCACGATGTAGATGCCCTTCTTCACGTCTTTCACCAGTTCGTCCGGGGTCAGCTTCTTCTTGCCCGCCTTGAGCGAAACGTTCGGCATGCGCTGGAACTGCACATTGCTCCAGGAGTCCGCGTAGGAGCAGCCGTGCGATTCTTTTTCGCCGATCACCGCCGCCTGGTCGCGCGTGGCCTGATAGTTGACCAGGATGCCGTCCTTGATGATGTCCCACTTCTTGCACTTGACGCCTTCGTCGTCGTAGCCGACCGCACCCAGGGAGCCCTGGATGGTCTTGTCGGCCTCGATGTTGACCAGGTCCGAACCGTACTTGAATTTCTTCGACTGCTGCTTGTCCAGCGTGGCAAAGGAAGTGCCGGCGAAGTTGGCCTCGTAGCCCAGCACGCGATCGAGTTCGGTCGGGTGGCCGACGGATTCGTGGATGGTCAGCCACATGTGTTCCGGCGACAGCACCAAGTCGTACTTGCCCGGCTCGACCGACTTGGCGGTCAGCTTCTCTTTGGCCTGGCGGCCGGCGGCCTTCGCATCCTCAACCAGGTCGTAGGTTCGGTTGTACAGCGTAGCGACGCCGCCCGCGGCCTTGATCTTGTCTTCCTTGCGGCCATCCAGGTACTCATAGCCCATGCCTACCGGCGTGCCCAGGTCGGAACGGCTGCGGAACTTGCCGGTCGACTTGTCGACGGCGGTAGCGAAGAACGGCACCCACAGGCGATGCAGGTCCTGGTCGATGTAGGAACCGTCGGTCGAAGCGAAGTACTTTTGCTGGTTGACCTGGAACAGCAAGGACTGGATGAAGGAAGCCCCGGCTTCCAGCGCGCCCTTGTTGGCGGTGATCAGCAGGTCGGCCTTCTCCTTGATCGGCACCGTGCGCCAGTCTTTCCTGATCGGCGTCGCCCACGACACTTCGCCCACGCCCGGCGTCGGCGCCAGCTGCACGCCGGCTGCCTGCAGCTTGGCATTGGCCTTGGCGATGGCGACCGCCTGGCGTGCCGCGCCGGCCACGCCGTCCGGCGACATGTCGCTGGTAGCGGCAAAGCCGTAAGCGCCGTTGGCGATCACGCGCACGCCGACGCCGGCCGATTCGGTATTGGTGACGTTTTCGATGTTCAGGTCACGGGTAGTGATGAACTGGTTCAGGTAGCGCCCGATGCGCACGTCACAGTAGCTGGCGCCAGCCTGGGTGGCCGCGGTCAGCGCGGTATCTGCCAGCATCTTCTTGAACTTCACTTCCACGGGCTTTACCAGCTCGTCGGCCGCAATGGCGCGGCCAAAAGGCATCATCATGGCGGCCATTGCACCGCCGCTCATGTTGAGGAATGCACGTCGTTCCATAGTCTCTCCAGGGTTATCGTTTTTACCTAAGACAGCTTGCAGGGATCAAATCGTACGCAATTTTTATGCCATTGTGTAAAGCTTGTACAAAGCTGAAACAATTGGAAAATTAAATGGGGACGTACCCCATTTAAAAGGAAATTTCTTTTAAAAGGGGGTACGTCCCCATTTCATTTTCCAGTGTCCGGGCAGTGTCCGCACACCGTCCGCGCGGACACTTGACCGGGCGGCCAGCTTGCACGATCATCAAGTCCCGGGCGACCGGACCCGCTGCGTCGCCTGCCCAACGAAAAAAGGAGACTCCTGAATGAAACAGTACGTCCTGGCCGGCCTGCTGGCCGTTGGCTTTACCGGTTTTTCCGGCGTTGCACTGGCCGATCCTGCCCTAAAAGCTGCCATTGCCAGCCCTACCCGCAACGCGGACAACGTCAAACGCGACCAGTTCCGCCACCCTTACGAGACCCTGACCTTCTTCGGCATCAAGCCGAACATGACGGTGGTCGAACTGTCGCCGGGCGGCGGCTGGTACACCGAAATCCTGGCCCCTTACCTGCGCGACCAGGGCAAGCTGATTACCGCCGGCTCCAGCCCGCAATCGGCCGACGAGCGCGTGCGCAAGTCGGCTGAACGCTTCCAGGAGTTCCTGGCCAAGCAGCCGGGCCGCGACAAGGTGGTGCTGGGCGCCTTCGAGCCGGGCAACGGCGTCTATACCTACGCGCCGAAGGGCAGCGCCGACATGGTGCTCACGTTCCGCAACATCCATAACTGGATCGGCACCGGCGACGAGAACATGAAAAAGCTGATGGCCAGCATCTACGACACCCTGAAACCAGGCGGCATCTTCGGCGTGGAAGAACACCGGCTGCCGTCCGCCATGACCCAGGACGCCAAAGCCAGCACCGGCTATATGCACGAAGCCTACGTCATCAAGATGGCCGAGCAGGCCGGCTTCAAGCTGGTCGCCAAGTCCGAGGTCAACGCCAATGCCAAGGACGATGCCAACCATGAAAACGGCGTGTGGGCCCTGCCTCCAACCTTCACCAACAAGGACAAGGACCGCGCCAAGTACGCCGCCATCGGCGAGAGCGACCGCATGACGCTGAAGTTCGTCAAGCCGCAGTAATCGGTGCTGAAAAAGCTGCAACGCGCTGCCGCCGGCCTGCTGCTGGCGGCAGCATCCACCCTGGCCAATGCGGGCGATGCGGCCAATGCGCCGCTGATGCGCTTCGTCCTGCCCTCGGTTACGCCGGGTTCCGAAGTACAGGTCACGTACTTCCATCTCTTGCTGCGCCTGGCGCTGGAAAAAACGGAGGGCCCGTTCTCGATCGAGTTCTATCCGCACGAGCTGACCAGCCCACGCCGCGCCCTGGAACTAAAACGCAATGGCGTGATCAATATCATGTGGGACGGCACGAACGCCCAGCGCGAACGCGAGCTGCTGCCGATCCGCATTTCGCTGGTACGCGACCTGAACGACTATCGCGTCTTCATGATCCGCAAGGAAGATGAAGTCCGCTTCCGCAACGTGCATTCCCTGGCAGGACTGCGCAGGCTTACGGCCGGCGCGGGCGTCAACTGGCCTTCCGTGGACGTGCTGCGCCACAACGGCCTGCCGGTCGAAACAACGGTCAATTACAGTTCCCTGTTCCCGATGCTGAAAGCAAAGCGCTTCGACTACATGCCGCGCGGCGTACACGAAGCCTGGGCGGAAGAACAGGTATATGGCAAGGATGGCTTGATGGTGGAGCCGACCATCTTCCTGCATTACCGCGTGCCTTTCTATTTCTTCGTCAGCAAGGACAACAAGGCAATGGCGGAAAGGGTGGAGAGGGGCTTGAAACTGGCGCAAGCCGATGGCAGTTTCGACAAGCTTTTGAATGGTTACCCGGCTTTCCAGCGCGCCCTGGGGGAAATCGCGGCGCGCAAGCGCAAGGTATTTGAGCTGGAACTTCCTAGCGGGATTGCAGGCGGCTCATCAAGGTGACAAAGCCGTAGCCGGCAACGAAAAGACCGCCCAGGACGACGGCAATTGAAACGATCAGGCTAGTCATTCATTCTCCCATGTGCGCAAACAAGCGATATTATGCTGCATACGCACATGAAAGATTCTCACACTTCGTTTCAATATTGTCCGATTTTTGTCATTTTTTCGCCGGAGTAAAGGACAAATCGGCGAAGTCATAGCTGAAATCGGTCTCGGTCGATACGGGCGCCATCTTCATGCGATCAATCGAGCCGTCCGGACTCAGCGAGAACGTCACGTAGGCATCCGCGTTGAAATTGCGCTCCTTCCAGCGCACGATGAAGGTGTCGTGCTGGAAGTGCTCCAGCGTTCCGGCCAGGTCCGGCGTGCGGCTGAAGGACATCGTTTGCTTGCCGCCTTCCTGCCTGATGCTCACCGTGCCATACCAGGCGTCGTTATAGTCGCCGTTATAGGACGCCAGCGGCAGCGAAGGCTTGGACGCTGCCGCCCGGGCCGCGGTCAGCTTGCCCTGGCGCGCCATCTCCTCCTTGTGCATCTCGGCTTCCTGCTCGGCGTAGACCTTGATCCAGTCGGTCGGCGCCACGCCCATATAGTTGTCCAGGATGCGCCATTGCAGCGCCGTCATGGCCGGGCCGTTTTCCGCATTGGTAAAGATGGCCACGCCCAGTTTTTCCTCAGGCACCATCACGATGCGCGAATAAAAGCCCTGCAGCGCGCCGCCATGCATGGCAATCTTGCGCCCGCGATAGTCGCGCAGCTGGAACCCCAGTCCATACGCTGCGAAGTTAGGCTTGGTGGCCGCCAGCGCAGGCTTAGGCTCGCTGATCTTCATCGGCGTTTGCTGGGTCCACATTTCGCGCGCCTGCTTGGCGCTGAAAAGCTGCTTGCCGTTTTCCATCTTGCCTTCGTTGAGCAGCACCTGCATCCACTTGGCGATATCTTCCGCATTGGTCTGGATGCCGACCGCGCCAACCGCGTTCTGCACCGGCATCGGCTTGACCACGGCGGCCTTGCCATTGATCTTGCTGTGCGGCGCCGAGTAATCGGCCGTCTTCAGCATGTCGTCCACGTTGGTGGTGGTGCCACTCATGCCCAGCGGCGCCAGGATGCGTTCGCGCGTCGCCTCTTCCCAGCTCTTGCCGGACTTCTGCGCAATGATCTTGCCGGCCACGATGTACAGCAGGTTGTCGTAGGCGTAGTTGCCGCGGAAGCTGGTGGCCAGCTTCACATTGCGCAGGCGGTCGATGATTTCATCGGTGCTGAAGGTGGTGGTCGGCCACCACAGCAGGTCTCCTGCCCCGAGGCCCAGGCCGCTGCGGTGCACCAGCAGGTCGCGCACGGTCATGGTGTGCGTAACGTAGGCATCGGCCATCTGGAAGCCAGGCAGGTGCTTGGTAACGGGATCGTCCCAGCCAAGCTTGCCTTCGTCCACCAGCTGCGCCAGTTCGGCAGCGGTGAAAGCCTTCGAGTTCGAGGCGATCTCGAACAAGGTCTTGCCGGTCACCGGCGCCGGATTACCCAGCTTGCGCACGCCGAAACCCTTGGTGGCGACCACCTTGCCGTCCTTGACGATGGCAATGGCCATGCCCGGCACGTCGAAAGTCTTCAGCGCCAGGTTGACGTCGCGCTCGAGGTCGAAAGCCGGCGCATTGGCGGCAGCAGCGGCGACCGAGCCTTCCGGCGCGGCGACGGCTGGCGCACTGACGGCGGCGCCGGCCGCGAAGGCCAGCATGAGCAGGGTGGCGAGAGGTTTCTTGAGCAGCATGATCATTTCTTCAGCAGTTTATCGACGGAGCCCTGGGTTTCCGGGTGGTAGCGCGGGCGGGCTTTGGCATAGACGCCTTTGGCCCACGAGGCTTCGTTCGGATTGGCCAGCAGCGCCTTGTACAGCGGGACCACGAATTTCTGGCGCCCCACGCTCATGAGGAAGGCATTCAGCGGCTCGCGCACGCCATAGCCGGCATGCACCGACGCCAGCAGGAAGCGGAAGCCGATTTCATTGTTCTTCGTGTCGCGCAGCTTGAAGGCCTCATCCAGCTCCTTCATCTGCGCCGCATTGGCCTTGCTGTCGATGCCGTTCAGGAAGTGCATCCACTCCAGCGCGACCCACTGCTGCGTCTCCAGCATATTGGTCGCCAGCTCGCCCTTCAGCCAGGCTTCACGCTTCGCATCCAGCGCGGCCAGGCGCGCCGAATTGACGTACTGTGCACTGGCCGGGATGCCGCTGCCGTGCAGCCATTCATCCAGCTCGGCGTCACTCATGATGGCGGGATTTTTCGCCAACAGGTTCTTGCGCAGGTAATCGACGAATTCATCGGTCGTCGCCGACTGGAAAGCGTGCTGGTCGAACCAGCCGCGCAGGAAGGGATCGAACACTTCGCGGCCGGCACGCTGCTCCAGCGTATGCAGCAGCCAGGCGCCTTTCGGATAGGCCAGGCCTTCGTCGGTATAGGTATCCGGGTTGGTGTCGGCATCCTTGGTCAGCAAGGCTTGCTTGGCGGGCGGGATGTCTTTCAGCGACGCGACGGCTTCGGCCTGCTCGACTTGCAGGTTCATGTCCGCCACGTCCTTGCCGTACAGGCTTTCCACGATGCGGGTGGTGACGTAGGTGGTAAAGCCTTCGTTCAGCCACCAGTGCTTCCACGATGCATTGGTGACCAGGTTGCCGGACCAGCTGTGGGCCAGCTCGTGTGCGATCAGGTCGTTCAGGCTGCGGTCGCCCGCAATCATGGTCGGAGTCAGGAAAGTCATGCGCGGATTTTCCATGCCGCCGATCGGGAACGATGGCGGCAGCACCAGCATGTCGTAACGCCCCCACCGGTAGGGGCCATAGAGCGCCTCTGCCGCGTTGACCATTTTCTCGGTGTCGCCCAGTTCATAGGCGGCGGCATCGATGCGGCCAGGCTCCGCATACACGGCAGTGCGCGGGCCGAGATTGCGCAGCTCGATTTCGCCGATCGCGATAGCCAGCAGGTAGGATGGAATCGGCTGCGGCATCTTGAAGTTCCAGCCGCCCTTGCCGGTTGCATGCTGGTCGCCTTCCGCACTCATCACCACGCGCATGCCGGCGGGTGCGTCGATGTGGGCGCTGTAGGTGAAGCGCACGGCCGGCGTATCCTGCACTGGCGCCCACGAGCGCGCCTCGATCGTCTCCGACTGGCTGAACATGAATGGACGCTTGCCGGACAGCGTTTGCTCCGGCGTCATCCACTGCAGCGCATTGGCGGTTGGCGCGGTGCGGTAATAGATACGGACCTTCTCAGGCTGCGATTGCAGGGCGATGCGCAGGGCGCGGCCCTTCTTCGCATCCTGCTTGTCCAGCATGAAGGAGGCGGGCGCCCAGTTGCCGTCGTGGCCTTGCACTTGCACGCGCGCGATCTTGAGCTGGCGAGTGTCGAGCACCAGGGTGCGCGCCGACTTGTCGATCCAGTTCAGCGACAGTTCCGCATAGCCGTCGAGCGTCTTGCGCATGAAATCGGCTTTCAGGTCCAGGTGCAGGTTGGTGGTGCGCACCTGGTCGTAGCGCGCATAGCTCAGCGGATCCTGCGCCTGCGCGGGTAGCGCAAACGCAGCCGCCAGCGCAGCAGCAGTCAAAGACAGTCGGAACATGGCATCTCTCTGTTGTTACAAGCGCGCAGAGGATAGCACACCGGCCGCCCGCCAGCCGCTACACTTTGATGTCTATTTCATACGTTGTACCGTCGTCGACCAGGGCGATCTCCGTTGGCGAAGTGGAAGCCTCGCCGCGGCTGACGCGCAGGATGTAGGTGCTGCTGCCATGGCGGTACTGCAGCGTGAAGCCTGGCCACGATGCCGGCAGGCGCGGCGCCAAAAGCAGCTTGTCGGCCTGGCGCGTCAGGCCGAGCAGGGATTCCAGCAGCAGGCGGTACATCCAGCCGGAGGAGCCGGTGTACCAGCTCCAGCCGCCGCGGCCGACGTGCGGTTCGACGGCGTAGACGTCGGCCGTCACCACATATGGTTCCACCTTGTAGCGCTTGCAGGATTCGGCATCGGAGCCATGCCGCACCGGATTGATCATGCGCATCAGGTCCCAGGCCCGTTCGATGTCGCCCAGGCGGGCGAAGGCCATCACGGTCCAGATGGCGGCGTGCGTGTACTGCCCGCCGTTTTCGCGCACGCCCGGCACGTAACCGCGGATATAGCCGGGATTGAGCGAAGATTTGTCGAACGGCGGGTCCAGCAGCTGGATCAGGCCGAAGTCGCGCCGCACCAGGCGCGCTTCCACCTGCTCCATGGCCCCTTCCACGCGCTCATTGTCGGCGGCGCCGGTCAGCACGCCCCAGCTTTGCGAGATCGAGTCGATCTGGCATTCCTCGTTCTGCGCGGAGCCGAGCGGGGTGCCGTCGTCGAAGTAGGCGCGGCGGTACCACTGGCCGTCCCAGGCATGGGCTTCGATGTTGGCGGCCAGCTGTCTGGCTTGCTCGCGGCATTCGCCGGCAAAGGATGCATCGTCGCGCTTTTCGGCCACCTCGGCAAAGCGCTGCAACACTTCGATCAGGAACCAGGCCAGCCACACGCTCTCGCCCTTGCCATGCTCGCCCACCTTGTCCATGCCGTCGTTCCAGTCGCAGGAGCCGATCAGCGGCAAGCCATGCTCGCCGAAGCGCAAGCCGTTGCGGATGGCCCGCACGCAGTGCTCGTACAAATCGCCGGCATGGGCCGAGCGGCTCGGCATGTCGTAGTAGGAATCCTCTTCCGGCTGCACCGGCCGGCCTTCCAGGTAATGCGCCTGTTCGTCAAGCACGGACATGTCGCCTGTGCTGGAAACATAGCGCCACGCGGCCAGCGGCAGCCACAGGTAGTCGTCCGAGCAGTGCGTGCGCACGCCGCGGTCGGACGGCGGGTGCCACCAGTGCTGCACGTCGCCTTCCACGAACTGGTGGGCCGCGCACAGGACCAGGTGCTCGCGCAGGATGTCGGGCCGCGTGTGCACCATCGCCATCGCGTCCTGCAACTGGTCGCGGAAGCCGAACGCGCCGCCGCTCTGGTAATAGCCGCTGCGCGCCCACATGCGGCAGGCAATGGTCTGGTACATCAGCCAGCCGTTGGCCAGCACGTCGAGCTCGGGCTCCGGCGTCTGCACCTGCACCGCGCCCAGCACTTTGTCCCAATGGGCATGCACTTCGCCCAGCGCCTGCAGAGCAGCTCCGCGCCCGCCGTGCCGCTGCACCACGTTGGTGGCGTCGGCATTGCGGCGGCCGCCCATGCCGAGCACGAATACGATCTCGCGCTCCTGCCCCGGCTGCAATTCGAACGGCGCCTGGATCGCCGCGCAGGCGTCCAGTCCCGCGCCGGCTTTGCCCGACAGGCGCACGCGCCGCAGCGCTGCCGGCCGCGCCAGGCTGCCGTTGCGGCCGATGAATTCCGTGCGGTCGCAAGTAACGGTGCGCACCGAGGCGTCGGCATTGAAGAAGGCCACGCGGCCGGAGAATTCGGTGTTGTAGGCATTGCGGGCAAACAGCGCGCCGGTCACCGGATCAATTTCGGTCACGATATGCATGCCAGATTTGGAGCGCATATCGCCCAGCACCCACTCCACATACCCGGTGACCGACAGCTTGCGCGCCACGTCTGAATCGTTGCGCACGCGGATCACGGTATAGCGCACCGGCGCATCCAGCGCCACGAAGGTGGTCATGCGGCTGCTGATGCCCACTTCCGCGTACTCGAACGAGGAATAGCCAAAACCGTGACGGGTCAGGTAGCTGCCGCCGCCCGGCGCGGGCAAGCCGCATGGCGACCAGAAACGGCCGCTTTGCTCGTCGCGCAGGTAGAACGCTTCGCCGCTCAGGTCCGACACCGGATCGTTATGCCATGGCGTCAGGCGGAATTCATGGGCGTTCTCTTGCCAGGTATAAGCCTGGCCGCTTTCCGACACCACGCTGCCGAACTGCGCGTTGGCGATGACGTTCGACCATGGCAGCGGCGTGCGCTGGCCGGCGCCGGTGGCAATCACGTATTCCTTGCCGTCCGGCGTGAAGCCGCCCAGGCCATTCACCAGGATCAGGTCGTCCGGCAAAGGCACGCCCGCTGCCGCATCCCGCTCAAACGCTTCGCTGCGCGGCTCCGCCAGCAGCGGAGGCATGCGCAGCGTCGGCGCCACGCCGCGCTTGAGTTGCTCGGCCAGGGTGCCGCGCTCGTCGCTCAGCACGGCGCGCGCCACGGTCTGCAGCAGCACGCGGTCTTCCGGCGCAATGCCTTCGGTCGGCCGCACGAAAATGCCGCCCGGCCGGTCGATGGCCTGCGCATCAAGGCCGGAGGCGATCAGCCCCATGATCTGGTCGTGCAGCGCCTGGCGGTAGCCGGAGCGGTCCTCGTACCAGATCACCAGGTCCACCACCAGCCCCTTCAGGCGCCAGTAGGCGTGCGCCTGCACCAGTTGCCGCGCCAGCTCGATATTGGCAGCGTCGCGGATTTCCATCAGCACGATCGGCAAGTCGCCGGAGATCGCATAGGCCCACAGGCCGGACTGGCCGCGCTGGTTGCGGATCAGGATACCGGCGTCGGCGCGCAAGGCCGCGTTCGGATAGATCACATGGTTGGCCAGGCGCGCATACAACTGCGCTTCGGCTTCGCTGGCGTTCAGCTGCCGCAATACCACCTGGCTGTGCGTCCATGCCAGTTCGAACACGCGGTCCGCCATGTGGCGGTCCTGGTATTTGTCGATCAGGTATTGCGCGGCATCGCGCGTTTCGGTCATGCCGGTCACCACGTCGATCACCGACACCTGGCCAGGCTCCAGCGCGATGCGGTAGCGGATCGCCACCACCGGATCGAGCACCGAGCCCTCGCTGCCGGACAACGGACCCGGCTCCTGCACCGCCAGCGGCGACTGCGCCGTGTTGCCGCGGCCGATGAAGCGCGCGCGGTCTGTTTCATACGAAACCTGCTGTACCTGCGCGTCGTGCACCGTCATCACATGCAGCAGGTACGGCGTCTTCTCGTCCTTGCCGCGCGGACGGCGCGTGCACAGGATGGCGCTTTCGTCTTCCACGATCTCGGTCTGCACGAACAGCTTGCTGAACGCCTGGTGCGCATTATCGGCCGGCGCCGGCGCCATCACCACCTCGGCAAAGCTGGTGAGCTCGATGATGCGGCGACGGTCGGAATGGTTGGTGATGCGCGTGCGGCGCATCTCGATGTCGTCTTCCGGCGACACCACGATTTCGGTGTACAGCTCGATCTCGTTGTCGCTGCGGCGGAACTCGGCCCGGCCTTCGGAGAAAATCACTTCCAGCCGCTTCGGCTCGGCCTGGGTCGGCTGGTATGTGGTGGACCAGACGGCGCCGTCCTCCACGTCCTGCACGTAGCAGAACTGGCCCCAGTTGTCGCGCGTGCTGTCTTCGCGCCAGCGCGTCACGGCCAGGTTGTTCCAGCGGCTGTAGCTGCCGCCGGCGCTGCTCACCATCACGTGGTAGCGGCCATTCGACAGCAGCTGGGTTTCGGGCACCGGCGGCGTATGCTGGCTCATGATCCGCATCGGCGCGGCCTGTTCCGGCACCGTGCTGCGCACCGAGGCCTGCTCCGCGCTGGCCGAGTGGAAGGCGCCAATGCGCGGGCTGCGTTCCTGCAGCACCAGCAGTGTGGATTGCAGCAGCGGGTCGGATTCGAAGCGGCGCTGCATCGGCCGGTCGTTCAGCACATAGCTCAAGGCAAGGAAGCCCATGCCCTGGTGGTGCACCATGAAGGATTTGATGATGGCGTACTGCTGGCCGCGCGGCAGGCGCGCCGCCGTGTAATCGATCGCCTCGTAGAAGCCGTAGCGGCCCATGAAGCCCATGGCTGCCATCTTCTGCAGGTTCTGGCAGGAAGTGTCCGGATCGACCATCAGGCCCAGCATGGTGGCATAGGGCGCCACCACCAAGTCTTCCGCCAGGCCGCGTTTCAGTCCGATGCCCGGCACGCCGAAGGCGCGGTACTGGTAGTTCAGCGCCGCGTCGGTTGTGTTGTAGCCCGATTCGGAAATCCCCCACGGCACGTTGCGCTGTTTCGCGTATTCCACCTGCGCCGCCACCACCGACTGGTAAGTCTGGTCCAGCAGCGTGCTCGGGTAGGTCGGCATCACCAGCAGCGGCATCAGGTATTCGAACATCGAGCCGCTCCACGACAGCAGCACTGGCTGGCCGTGGACGATGCAAAGCTGGCGCCCCATGGCGAACCAGTGCTCCTGCGGCAGCTGTCCCTGCGCGATGGCGACGAAGCTGGCCAGCCGCACCTCGGAGGCCAGCAAGTCGTAGCAGCTGGCATCGAGGCGGCGCTCGCTCAGGTTGTAGCCGATGGCCAGCAGCTTGGTGGTCGGGTTGAACAGGAAGCCGTACTCGCACTGGGCAAACTCGTTGGCCTGGTGCGACAGGCGGTTCAGCGTGTCGAGCCGTTCACGCGCGTGCGCCGCGCCCTGCTCCACCAGTGCGGCCAGCTGCTGCTGGCGTTCGCGCTCGTCCGGCGCCAGGTCGCTCATGGCAGCGCCAGGCAACGGCCAGCTGGCCAGCTCGCGCAAGGTCGGCACGCGGTCGAGGGTGGTGTCGTATTGCGCCTCCGTCTGCGCCGTGATCCATGGCGCGAAGGCGTCCAGCTCGTCCAGCATGCCGCGGCATTGCGCGTGCAGTGCGCCCGCCCAGGCCGCAACCTGCGGATCGAGCGGCACCGAAGCCTGGCGCAGGAATTGTTCGGAGCCCTCGCAGGCCCGCACCAGCCAGGCACGCTGCTGGCGCAAGCTTGGCGGGAAAGCCGGTGGCGGCGCTGCAATTGCCGCTTCCAGCCCCGCCAGGGCCTCGGGCGCCAGGTTGCCGGCTGCGGCGGCGGCTTCGCGCACCAGGGCGCAGGTGGTGGCCAGGCCTTGTGCGAGGTTCGGGTGCACGATCGGCAGCTCGGCGATGCCGACCAGGCCAGCCTGCAGCGTAAGCAGGTGTCCTGCCAGGTTGCCGCTATCGACGGTGGAAATATAGATCGGGTGGAGCGGCTTCATCGACTGGGTGTCGTACCAGTTGTAGAAGTGGCCCTGGTGGCGCTCGAGCTGCGCCATGCTGTCCAGCGTGCTGGCGGTACGGGCCGCAAGCTGGCCGCCGGTGATGTAGCCAAAGTCGTAAGCGGTCAGGTTGGCCAGCAGCGCCATGCCCATATTGGTGGGCGACGTGCGATGCGCCACCACCTGGGTCGGATGCTCCTGCATATTATCCGGCGGCAGCCAGTTGTCTTCCGGGCCGACGAAGGTCTCGAACCACAGCCAGGTCTTGCGCGACAGCTTGTGCAGGAACAGGTTCTGGTCTTCCTTCAGCGCCCTTTGCACGCGTGCAATCGGAAGGCTGATCCACCAGGCCACCAGCGGCGACGCGAACCAGGCGGCGACGAAAATCAAGGCCGCTTCGAACGCCCGTGGGCGCAGCACGGCAAGGCCGGCGCCGGCGCCCAGCGCCAGCAGCGGCGCAATCCACATGGTGCGCCAGTTGCTGGCCAGGCTGGTGCCGGAGCGCGACAGGCCGGAGGCGCGCCATTCCAGCAGGCGGCGCCGCGATACCAGCAGGCGCCAGCCGGTGCGCACGATGGCGTCCAGGCTGACGTAGGCTTCATAAGGCAGGAACACCAGCGTCAGCAAGGCGTGGGCGAACTGCATGCCGCTGCGGCGCAGCGAAGCCGGCGCGTGCTGGCTCCACAACGTGTCGTCCGGCTTGTGCAGCAAGTCGTAGACAGCGCTGACCAGCGGCGGCAGGAAGATAATCGCCAGCACCGCGCAAGCCCAGAACCACGGATGCGGCAGGGCCGCGAAGGCCATCAGCAGCGACAGGGTGAGCACCGGCGCCACCAGGCTGCGGCGCAGGTTGTCGAACAGCTTCCAGCGCGACAGGGCCGACAGCGGATTGCTTTCGCGCTTGCCGCCTGCCAGCGGCACGCGGCCCATCAGCCACGGCAGCAGCTGCCAGTCGCCGCGCATCCAGCGCTGGCGCCGGCTCACGTCATCGCGGTAGCGCGCCGGATAGTGTTCGTAAAGCTGCGCATCGCTCAGCAAGCCGGCACGCAGGTAGCAGCCTTCCAGCAGGTCGTGGCTCAGGATGCGGTTGTCCGGGAAGCGGCGGCCCAGGATTTCCTCGAATACGTCGACATCGTAAATCCCTTTGCCGATGAAAGAGCCTTCGGCAAACACGTCCTGGTACACGTCGCTGACGGTGCGGGTGTAAGGATCGATGCCCGGCTCGCCGCCGCAAAGCTTTTCATAGCGCGAAGCATCTTCGCTCGGCAGGCTGACCGCCACGCGCGGCTGCAGGATGCCATAGCCGGCGACCACGCGCCGCAGGCGCTGGTCGATGCGCGGCATGTTGAGCGTGTGGCGCATAGTGGCGACAAACTGGCGCGCGGCATCGCGCGGCAGCTGGGTGTCGCTGTCCAGCGTAATCACATATTTAAACGCAGGCAGGTCTTCGATATCGCCGACGATCAGCGAGAACGCGTCCTGGGCGCCGCCGCGCATGAAGCGGTTCAGGTCGGAGAGCTTGCCGCGCTTGCGCTCCTGCCCCATCCAGGCGCGCTGTGCCGCATTCCAGCGGCGCGGACGGTGCAGCAGCAGGAACGGCGCCGGTGCGCCTTCTTCCGTGTATTTCAGGTTCAGGCGCGCAATGTTGGCGGCCGCGCGCTCGGTGAGCGCAGCATCGGCCGGCATTGTCTCTTCCTGCGCATCGGCAAAGTCGGTCAGCAGGCAAAAGCGCAAGTTGGGATCGCGATTGGCGAGGAAGCGCACTTCAAGCTGCTCGCACAGTTCATCGACATTTTCACGGCTGAACAGCAAGCTCGGCACCACCACCATGGTGCGCGCATCCGGCGGAATGCCGTTGCGGAAGTCCATGCGCGGCAGTGGCCGTGGCTCGACGAAGAGCGTGGCAACCCAATTGACCAGCGCCAGCGCCAGCTGGCTGCTGCCCATCAGGCCGAGGATGCCCATGACGATCAGGGCCCACGGCTGCACGCCATCGCGCCAGGCGCGCTCCAGCATCAGGGCGGTGGCAATCACCGACAACGCACCGATCGCCCCGAGGTAAGACAGCAGCGGCGCAGTGCGCATGGTGCGCTTCAGAGAACGCAGGGGCGGCAGGCGCACGCCGACCTGGCGCTCCAGCAGCAGCATGCCATCGCCCACCAGGTAATAGCCGACGTGATGCAAGCGCGTGTCGTGGTCGGCGGCGCGCGTGCGCGCCAGCTCGAGCGCCTGCTGCGCTACTTCCGCTTCCGTCGCGCGCGAATAGCGCGCCATGCGTTCCACGCTATGGCGGTACTGGTCGCGCGTGGAAAAGTCCATGTCCGGATAGGTGCCGGCCGGATCCTCGCGCAGGGTCTGTTCGACCACGCTCATGGTCTCGACGAATTCTTGCCAGTCCATGGTGCCGAGGAAGCGCAGGCTGCCGATACTGTTGGCGATCGACACCTGTTCCGCAGCCTGCAAGTGGATTTCGGCCTGGATCTGCTGCTCGATGGTCTGGCCGGATTCCGCCAGGCGGTAAGTGATCCAGTTGAGCGCCAGCGTCAGGACCGGACTTTGCCCCTGCAGGCGGCGCGCCAGTTCCGCCACGAAGGCGCTGCTGATCGGCGGGTCGGAGCGCGCCATGTCGGCCACCAGCAGGATCAAGCCGCTCGGGTTCTTGTCGGCGATCTCCACCATCTGGTCGGCCCAGCTGTTGGCCAGGTCGCGCTGGAAACGGTTTTCCGCCACGCGCGCCGCCACTCGGCGCAGGTTTTCAATCAGGGCCAGGCGCAGCATGATGGGGATGGCCCACAGCTCGCCCAGTTTCAGCGTCGCGACTTCCTGATAGGCTTCAACGAAGCGGCTCAGGCTTTCCGGATCGACCCGGCCATCGCCGTGCGCGATGATTTCCAGCGCGATCTGGTAGACGCGCGGCGTTCCCTCAGGCGCACCTTTGGCCAGGCGCGGCAATTCCTTGCTGTAGTCTTTAGGCAGGTGGCGCCGCGCGGTGCGGATCTGGTCTTCGATCAGGTAGAAGTTGTCGAGCAGCCATTCGGAAGCGGGCGTGATCTGGCGGCCTTCCTTCACTGCTTCCGTCAAGCCTTCGCAGGTCGAGCCGATCAGCGCTTCGTTCTCGCTCAGCCTCGCCAGCAGGCGGTCGCCGCCGCCGCGCTTGCTGAGCTCATGGCCCGCAGCCAGCGCGCGGCCATGCTGCTCCATCTGTTGCGCGCTGAACAGCTCACCACGCAACGGCAAATCATCTTCCTCACCGGTCCCCTTTTGCAGGGACCCCGATTCAGACTCCTTGAAACCGGCACTTGGGGCCGGCCATAAAAAAGGATTCTCTTTCAAGGGTGGGCCTCACACTTATTCTTGGAACCGCCGTGCAGACCGGCAGTATGTTCCAAGCAATGTTAGGCGGGCGCACGACAGGCGACTGTTCGCTAGCGTACATATGGCTCCGTTACAGATCAGCGCATTTCACGCACCCCAATTTCACCTCGGCAAGAGAAGGAATTTTTTTGCTAACCTGGCGTGCCGAAAACCGGATCGCGCAAGCCTTGCACACTTGGCGCTTCCACTGCGCCATCAAGGTCGAGGATGATGATTTCGTTGTCGCCTTTACGCAGCCATGGTGCAGGCAGGAACAGGCTTTGTTGCGGGCCGACGCGCCAGTAGCGTCCGAGGTGATGGCCATTGACCCATACATGTCCTTTGCCGAGCGCGCGCGTGTCGATGAAGGTGCTGCCCTGCGCATCGGTGCGGAATTGGCCGCGCCAGAAAGTGGGCCCTTGCCGCGCAGGCGCAGCGCGCTTGAAGCGCAAGGACGTCAGGTCGGCCAGCGGCATCGTGAAGACTTCCCAATCGAGCAGCGGCTTCCCGGCCAGCGTTACAGCGCGCGTGAGTCCCTTGCGTTCATCCGCCAGCAGCGGGCCGAAATTGACACGTCCCATATTCTCCACCACCACGTCCAGCGTGCTGCCGGCTTTGAGGTCGACCTCCGTCGCGTTTTCGTTGCGCCGCCGGTCAAGCGTCGCGATGGTGGTGCCATCGGAGAGCACATGGGCGTAATCGCGCACCGCGCCGAGATCCAGCTTGCCGCTCGCGCCATCGGCAAAACGCTTGCGATAAACGATGAAGCCATAACCCTGTCCGTATGCCTCCATATTGCGCGCCAGGCGAGAGTTGATCGGCTTGGGCAAGGAATCCACCAGGGCTACCGACTCGTCCAGCGAGAAGCGCGGCACTGCGATAGTGGCCGCCGCCTTGGGCAGTTCGGGCAGGCGCTCGCCGGACGGCAAGTGGCGCGCGATGGCATCGCGGATGGCATAGAACTTCGGCGTAGGACGCCCTGCTTCATCGATGGCGGCATCGTAGTCGTAGCTGGTTGTATCGGGCTGGTAGGTGGCGCCATGGCTGTTGGCGCCGGGCTGCCAGCCAAAGCTGGTGCCGCCATGGGCCATGTACAGGTTGAAGGAAATTCCCTGTCCCAGCATCCAGTCCACCGCATCGGCGGCCAGCTTAGGAGTTGTCTGGTGGCGCCGCTCGCCCCAGTGATCGAACCAGCCAGCCCAGTACTCGCCGGCCATGCGCGGGACGTTCTGGCGGAAGGAGGCCAGCTGCGCAAAGGCTTCCCTGGCGTCAGCCACGCTGCCGTTGAAGTTGACCACGGCGGTTACACCGGGCAGCGTGCCGCGATCAAGCAAGGCCGGATCGGGTCCGTCCGAAGTGAATAGCGGCGTATCGAAGCCCGCATCGCGTACCTGCTTCTGGATAGCGGCCATGTAGTCATGGTCATCGCCGTAAGAACCGTATTCATTTTCCACCTGCGTCATCAGCACCGGACCGCCGCGTGAAGACAGCAGCGGCGCCACTTCCTGCGCCACGCGTTTGAAGTAACGCGCCGTCGCATCGAGGAAGCGCGGGTCCATGCTGCGTACGCGCAGGCCGGGAGTACGCAGCAGCCAGGCCGGGAAGCCGCCGAAGTCCAGTTCCGCGCAGACGTAAGGGCCTGGCCGCAGCACCACGTTCAAGCCCACCTCCTGCGCCGTGCGGATAAAGGCAGCCAGGTCCAGGTTGCCGCTGAAATCAAAGCGGCCCGGTTCAGGCTCATGCAGGTTCCAGAAAACGTAAGTCGTCACGGTGTTGAGGCCCATGGCACGCACCTGCTGCAGCCGCTCGCGCCAGAACGCGCGCGGAATGCGGGCGTAATGCATTTCGCCAGCGCGGATTACATAAGGCTTGCCGTCCAGCTCAAAACGGTCGCCCACGACCGCGAAATGCGGCGCAGCCGCCTGGGCGCCGAGCGCCGCCATCATCATGCCCATCAGCGCCAGGCGCTTGATCCCCGTAAATCGCAATTTCGCCTCCGTTTTCGAAAGGATCATAAGAGCACGACGAAAGCAAATGTGTCAATACGAAAGAAGACATGGCTTGAATCGAAAGATACATGGCAGTTACAAGGCATATGCTGCCAAGCCGCGATGGCCGGTGTATCCTGCTGTGTTTCTAAAAAAGCCACCGCCATTTACATGAAGAAAATCGCCCTGCCCCTCCTGCTGATCGTCCAGGCCCTGAATAGTGTTTACGCCCAGGAGCAGGCGCCCGCCGACAAAGTGACGCCCAAAGTTGAAATCAAGGGTAGCGCGGCGATGGATATCCGCCGCAACGACACCGCCACCAAGATCGTGGTGACGCAGGAAGAAATCCTGAAAAATGGCGACACCAGCATCGGCGAAGTGCTGAAGCGCCTGCCCGGCATCACGCTGGACGGCGTGCAGGGCCGCGGCGGCAATATCCGCATGCGCGGCCTGGGCAGCGGCTACACCTCGATCATGCTGAATGGCGAACCGGCGCCACCGGGCTTCTCGCTCGATTCCCTGACGCCGGACATGATCGAACGCATCGAAGTCATGCGCGCCGCCACCGCCGAATTCAGCACCCAGGCCATCGCCGGCGGCATCAACATCGTGCTGAAGAAAGCCATCTCCACCGCGCAGACCGAAATCAAGGCCGGCCTGCAATCGGACAACGGCCAGCCCGGCACCAGCGTCAACCTGCAGATGTCGGACCGCAAGGGGCCGTGGTCGTACTCCATCGGCGGCGGCTTCCTGTACGGCGACTTCGACCGCCCAAGCCGCACCATCACCGAAGCCAGCGGCAGCGCCCCCCTTCTGCGCCGGGCCGAAGCCACCAGCGAAGGCTCGTTCCGCAATTTCAACCTGGCGCCGCGCGTCAATTACGCCATCAAGCCGGGCGACGTCATCACCTCGCAAAGCTTCATCGCCGTCAACCGCTTCCGCGCCCACAACACCGAACAGGTCACCACCGTGTACGGCAGCGAGCCGCAATTCAGTGGCCTGAACCAGAACATCAAGGCCGACTTCGAACTGTTCCGCACCGACCTGAGCTGGGCACGTCCGCTGGCCGACGGCGCCAAGCTGGATATGAAGGCAGGCCTCAACTACAACCACCGCAACGTGGAAGCGCCGAACCTGCAGACCGGCTCCCTGTTCGAACGCACACGCGAGGTAACGTCCGAATCGACCGACAAAGGCTTTACCAGCACCGGCAAGTATTCCAGCCCGCTGATTGCCGGCCATGCGCTGGCGACCGGCTGGGATATCGGCTACAGCAAGCGCGATGAAGACCGCATCCAGCGCGAGCAGTACCTGCGCGCGCCGGCCGGCACCGTGCCGCAGAATCTCGACGAAGTCTATTCCGCCGACGTGACCCGCCTGGCTGCCTACGCACAGGATGAATGGAACGTTACCGACCGCTGGTCCGTCTACTTCGGCCTGCGCTGGGAAGGCGTGAACGTCAAGAGCACCGGCACCGACTACGGCAGCATCGACAACAACTCCAGTGTCCTGAGTCCACTGTTCCAGACCCTGTACAAACTGGGCGAGAAGAAGAAGGACCAGGTACGCTTCGGCCTGACCCGTACCTACAAGGCGCCAGGCGTGGGCGACCTGATCCCGCGCCGCTTCACCTCCAACAACAACAGCTCGACGTCGCCGGATTCCATGGGCAACCCGAACCTGAAGCCGGAACTGGCGTGGGGCCTGGACCTGGCGTTCGAGCACTACCTGGGTGAAGGCGGCGGCCTGCTGTCAGCCAGCACCTATGCGCGCCGCATCGAAGACATTACGCGCCGCCGCGTGGACCTGATTGATGGCGTATGGGTCTCGCGCCCGGTCAACGCCGGCACCGCCAACACCTACGGCATCGAACTGGAAGCCAAGCTGCCATTGCGCTCGATCATGAAGGAAGCGCCGGGCGTCGAGATGCGCGCCAACCTGACGCGCAGCTGGTCGAAGCTGGACACGGTGCCGGGCCCGAACAACCGCCTGGACCAGCAGGTGCCGGTCAGCGGCACCGTGGGCGCGGACTGGAAGCTGGACAAGCTGCCATTGACGCTGGGCGGCTCCTACAGCTACCAGGGCGGCGGTGAAGTGCGCATCTCCGACCGGCAGTTTGCCTACTCCGTGCCGAAGCGCGCGCTGGACCTGTATGGCTTGTGGAAGTTCACGCCGAAGACCCAACTGCGCCTGTCGGCATCGAACATGCTGCACCAGGATAACCTGACGCAGTCGTCCTATATCGAGGCAAGCGGCAAGCGCAGCGATACCACCATCACCCCGACCAGCGTCCTGTTCCGCGCGATGCTGGAGATGAAGCTGTAAAAAAAAAATAAGTCGGTGCCAGGTCTGTCATTCGGACAAAATACTCGATCGCTTGTCCGATTGACAGACCTGGCACCGGCTTTAAATCATGCGGCCAGCGCCAATGCTGGCGATGCGAGCGCGACGCCGCCCGCCAGGCTGTAGGCGTTGCGGTAGCCGAGGC
>CAMLSG010000074.1 GCA_946482635.1 uncultured Duganella sp. | reverse complement strand
GACCCTGGTTTACCGGTTTTAACCGAGCTTGAAGCTGCTGACCGCCAATGCTCCCATGAAGCGGTCTTCGTGATACACCACCTCCGCGGCCGCATCCTCGGCCGCGCCCACCACCACCATCAGGGGCAGCAAATGCTCCTCGCGCGGATGCGCCACGCGCGCAGCCGGTGCACGTTCCCATTCGAGCAGGCGCTTCGTGCGCTCGGCCGGCGCAGCCGCCATGGTCTCGCGCAGCCAGCCATCGAACAGCCGTGAAGCCTCCGCTCCGGCAGCATTGAAAGCGCGCAGGTTGTGGAAACTCAGGCCGCTGCCGACGATCAAAATCCCCTCGTCGCGCAAAGGACGCAGCAAGCGCCCGATTTCCATGTGCTCGGCCGGATCCAGGCCGTGGCGCAGCGAAAGCTGCACGATCGGCACATCGGCTTCCGGGAACGCCGGATACATGGCGCTGAAGGTGCCATGGTCCAGGCCTCGCTCCGGGTCAAGCCGCGCCCGTCCGCCAAGCAGTCCGGCGACGCGCGCCGCCAGTTCCGGCGAACCGGGAGCAGGGTACTGGATCTGGTAGGTATGCGGCGGAAAGCCGCCGTAGTCGTAGATCATCGGCGGCCTGGCCGACGATGAAACGAGGAAGTCGCGGCCCTCCCAGTGCGCGGTGACGACCAGCAGGGCTTTCGGCTTGCCGCCGGCCTGGCGCGGCAAGTCGCGCAGCGAGGCGTCCAGCTGGTCGTAGGCGTTGCCGAATTGGTCACGCATCCACGGCCAGGGACCGCCGCCGTGGGACAGGAAGAAGGTGGGCAGGGTAGTCATGCCCACCAATATACTCCGGTCAGCGATTCGTTGCAGACAGCGTCATCAGCGCAAACAGGCGCGCGGCGCGCATCCAGGCCATCGCCAGGGCGATCAACTGGGCCAGAACGAAAGCGGCCACCAGCAGCAAGGCATTGCTGCCCGCCACGTTCAGCCGCGCCACGGCCAGCAGGGCCGCCAGCAACAGGCCGCCGACGGTCAGCAAGGCATAGGCGCCCAGCATGGCGCCGGGGCGGCGCGCCAGTAGCTTGAGGCCCCCCCACCAGGCTTTGACTGCCGAAGTGCGGCGGCGGTCGATCGCCAGCTGGGCGCGGCCGGCATCGAGCGTCAGGTTGGCCAGTGCCACCAGCAGGGCGGCGACGATCGTGGCAGCCAGTTGCCAGCGCGCCGCATCAGCTTCCTGCACTGCCTTGCCGGCATAGGTCTCGGCAGCATCGGCCAGCGCGCCGCCCAGTGCGAGCGCCACGCCCAGCGGCACGACCGCCCACAGCAGCATGCGGAACATGCGCGGATACTCGGCGACTCCGCCGGCGCACAGCTCGCGCAGCGTGGCCCTTTGCTGCGCGCGGCCGGCGGTAACGATGCTCCCGGTCAGGAAAGGCGACAGCAGCAAGGTCAGGACCAATGCCGCGATGCCGCCTGCCTGCAGCGACACGGCGTTGCGGCGCAACTCCGCGAACATATCGGTAAAGGCCACGCCGTCGAGCGCGCGCGCCAGTTCGGGCGCGCGCACCGAATTGTCCAGCAGCGGCGCCAGGCTGTTCCAGATGGGCAGGGCCAGCATGGCTGTCGGCAGCAGCACGGCGATCAGCCAGATCAGCATCAGGCGCCATTGCATGGCGGCGCGTGCGGCATGTTTGAGATTGGTGGTCAGGTTCATATGGTGGCGATGAAAGATAGCAGGGACTGAATGATGGCGGCCAGGTCGAAGGTCCAGCGGCGCGAGGCGCTGCCGTCTTTCTTCACCGTACGGCTGTCATCGAGCTTGCTCACGTCGAGCAGGTGCTTGCCTTCGGGATCGAGCTGCACCGACACCGCCTTCACTCCCTTGGTCCACTCGAAGGTGTGCCAGCGCTCTTCGCCGCTCCAGAACTTGAATTCCTTGCTGCCGTCGGCGAAAGTCACCACCAGCTTTTGCGGGACATCGGCGCCGCGCCGGCGCACCGTGACCCGCGTCAGGTAAGGGAAGGGACCTGTGCCCGGCTTGGCTTTCGGGTTGGCCTTTTCCCACGCATCGCGAAGCTGCTCGATGTGTTTGTCCACCTGCTCTTCGGTCATGTCGACAAGCTTGCCGCCTTCCGCCTGCCGGCCCGGCAGCGGCAGCACTTCTTCGCTGGTGAAGGAGGAAACGCGGTCGTCCACGCGCGTGGTGGCATAGACCTGCTGGGCGAATACGGTTTCCACCAGCTTGCGCTGCCCGCTCACTTCGGCCAGCGTTTCGCGGAAATCGGCCACGCTCGGGTGACGGAACTTCCAGCGCCGGTAGTACTCCTTGAAGGCGCGCTCCATGGTTTCCTTGCCCAGTTGCGCTTCCAGGTCGTGCATGACCAGCGTGGTGCGCGAATACACCGGGCCGATCCCTTGCAGGCGCGTGTAGGCATTCTGGCCCAGCGGGTCGGAGGGCTCGTCGCGCGGGGTCCCCTGGCGTTCGAATTCGAAGCCGTCGATGGCGGGGGCAAAGCCGATCGCGCGCAGGAACGGCGTCGTCATGTATGCCTTGCGGCCAGTGTCGCGCAGCATGCGCTGGTTCCAGTACTCGTTCAGGCCTTCGTCCAGCATCGGCTCTTCGAACTCGTTGCTGGCGAGGATGCCGTAGAAGTAGCCGTGGCCAAACTCGTGGATGGTAACGAAGTCCAGTGCGGTGGAAGCGAGGGTGCCGGGCTTCAGGTTGGCGAAGTTGTCGACAGTGAAGAAGGTCGGGTACTCCATGCCGCCCGCCTCGCTGGCGTTATGCGGCGGAATCACCACCGTCACGGTCTTGTACGGATAGGGGCCGAGGGTCTTCGAAAAGTAATCCAGCGAATCCTTGGTGGCCTGCAGGGCAGGCGCCGCGTTGGAAGCGAATTCGGGCGGATAGAGGACGGTGATTTTCACCTGCGGGCTGCCCGGGCCGCTCCAGCTTCCAACCAGTGGCGCGGCAGTGCGTTTGTCGGCGGTCCAGGCGAAATCGTGCACATCGCCCTGTACGAAATGGTGGGTCAGCTTGCCGTCTTTTTCCTCGGGCGCGCCCTGCAATTCACCGGTGGCGCCGACGGTGTATTCCCTCGGGACGGTAAGCTTGACGTCGTAATTGCCAAAGTCGGCGTAATACTCGGACGCCGCGTGGTATTCATGTGCATTCCAGCGCACCGTGGTGGCGCCTCGTTCGCCCGGCAATTCAAGCACGGCGATCTTGGGGAACCATTGCCCAACCAGATGGAAGCTGTCGAAGTAGCCGCTGCGCGCCATCACGCGTGGCAGCTGGTCGAAGAAGGCGATATCCAGCGTGGTGCTGGCGCCGGCGGCGACAGGCTGCGGCAGGTCCAGGCGCACCACGGTCTGGTCGGCAGACGGGCCGCCGTCAGGATGCACAAAGCTCCACGGCACCTTGGCGCCGCCTTGCTGCACGCTGCGCAATTCAGTGAAGCCCCATTCGCCATCCTTGCTCAATTCACCGTTGCGGATGCCGGTTCCGGTTTTGCGCTCTTCGGTGTGGAAGGTGCTGTAGCCGTTCTGGAAGGCGTTCAGGTACAGGTGCAGGTAAACGCTGCGCACAGCCTCGGCGCTGCGGTTGCGCCAGGTCAGGCGCTGCTTGCCGTCGATGGTGTGCTTGACCGGATCGAGGCTGGCTTCGATGCGGTAATCGACGACGCGGTCGGACAGCGTGGCCTCCTGGCCGCTGCGGATGCCGCCCCAGGCGCCGGGCGCGCTGGGCTCCGTGACGGCTGCCGCCTTGGCTGGGGCCAGCGCGATGCCGCTGCCTGCATCCGGCGCGGTGGCGGGCGTCGCGCTCCCGGCCCACAGGCTGGCCTGGACCGCGACCCCGCCCAACAGGGCGGCCGCGGCCAAAAGGTGAGTGATGCGCATAAGTCTCCATTGAGTTTTTTGCAACACTAAAATATAGCCCGGGTGATGGCCGATTGCCAAACTTTTATGCCAACTTTAAGCAGCGTATAATGGCGGCGCCTTGGTGCCCGCCCCCTGTTCGCGGGGGCAGTTAAACGGGAAACGCAATGTGCTGCCCCCGCAACGGTACGCAAGCGCCGTCTTGATGACGGCAGGCCGCGCCAATGAACCACTGCTTGCGCAGGAAGGTGGCCCGGTCAGTCTTGCCAGCCCGGATACCGGCCAGGGAGGTGGAAGCGCGCCCGCGCAGGGTTCGTCTTCTGTGGATTCCGGCTGCGGGGACGCAGGCGGATACTCTTTCTATCGTATTAGCCATGACCTTCATCACCTCGCGCTGCGCCGTTGCCGCAGCGGTTGCCCTGTGCTTTGCCGCAGCGGCCCAAGCGCAATCGAACACCGTCGTCATTTCCGGTTCCCGCTTTGCCAGCGATCCGTCGCTGCTGCCGATCGGCGCCACCACCATTACCGCGGCCGATATCCGCCGCTCCGGCGTCTCCGACGTCAACCAGGCGATCCGCAAGATCGGCGGCGTGTACGGCCGCCAGAGCCTGACCGGCAGCCCTGACTTCGGCCTCGACCTGCGCGGCTTCGGCACCAACAGCGACCAGAACGTGGTGATCGTGCTGGATGGCGTGCGCCTGAACGAAAACGAACTGTCCAGCGCCACCCTGTCCACCATCCCGATTGACATGGTGGAGCGCATCGACATCATGCGCGGCGGCGCCAGCGTGCTGTATGGCGAAGGCGCCACCGGTGGCGTGATCCAGATCACCACCAAGCGCCCGCAGGCCGGTGAGCGCAGCGGCAATATGTTCACAGAACTGGGCCAGTTCGACAGCGGCGAAGTGCGCGCCAGCGTGGCCCAGGGCTTCGACGATTTCGCCATCGACGCGTCGGCCGGCCACCAGCGCTCCGACAACTACCGCGACAACAATGAATTCAAGCAGTCGCGCTTCAACGGCGGCGTGCAGTTCAATACCGGTGTTGGCCGCTTCTCGCTGCGCGCCGATATCGCGCGCCAGGACCAGCGCTTTGCCGGCAGCCTGACCGAAGCCCAGTTCTACGCCAACCCGCGCCAGACCCTGACCCCGAACGATTTCGGCAAGCTCGATAGCGACCGCTATACCGCGGCATGGGAGCACAAGATCGGCGCCTTCGACCTGGCGGCCGAACTGTCGCACCGCAAGAAGGAAGCGGAAGCCACCTACTTCAGCCCATGGGGCGTTTCAAGCTCCGCCTACGACACCAAGCAGACCCAGTTCTCTCCGCGCGTGCGCCACCTGGGCCAGTTCGATGGCCTGCTGAACGAACTGGTAGCCGGTTTCGACTTCGGCCGCTGGAACCGCGTTACCACCGCCTCCTTCTCGGCTGCCGACGCCACGCAAAAGAGCAAGGCCTTCTACCTGCGCGACGAGATGAAATTCTCCGGTCCGCAGCAATTCCGCCTGGCGGCCGGCGTGCGCCGCGAGCTGTTCGACAAGGACTCGGTCGATCCGGTGCCGTTCACCACTGCCACCTACAGCGTGAAGCAAGCCAACAACGCCTGGGAAGTGCAGGGCAGCATGCTGGCCGCGCCGGGCCTGACCGCCTGGGCCAAGGTTGGCCAGAGCTATCGCGTCGCCAACTCCGACGAGAACGGCTTCACCCCGCAAGCGAACAAGCCGCTGGAAACCCAGGTGTCGCATGATGCGGAAATCGGCCTCGGTTATGTGCAGGGCGCCGCCAAGGTTGACGCGCGCATCTTCCGCCACAACCTGGACAACGAGATCTACTACGATCCGACCGCAGGCCTGTTCGGCGCCAACACCAACCTGGCGCCAACCCAGCGCAAGGGCTTCGAGCTGGACGGCAGCTACCGCTTCGCGCCTGAATGGCAGGTGCAGGGCCACTTCCAGCAAGTGGATGCCGAATTCCGCTCCGGCCCGAACGCCGGCCGTGAGCTGGCGCTGGTGCCGAAGAACATCCTGACCGTGCGCCTGGCATGGCTGCCATCCGACGGCCAGAGCGCCGACATCGGCGTGCAGCGCGTTGGCAAGCAGCGCTACGGCAGCGATTTCGACAACAGCTGCGACGCCCGCATGCCGGCTTATACCGTGGTGGACGGCCGCTACGCGCGCAAGTTCGGCCAATGGGAGCTGGCCGTGATGGCGCTGAACATGTTCGACAAGGACCACTACAGCCAGGCCTTCAGCTGCCGCGCGGGCATCTACCCGAACAGCGGCCGCCAACTGAAAGTTTCGGCGCGCTACGACTTCTAAGCGCTTAAAGCAGGCTTAAATCAGCCCCGCAGGCGCCATTTTGGCCCGCGGGGCTGATCACAGCGCGCAAAAAATGGTAATCTCGCGGCGTTTACTATTTCACCGTAAGGATGACCATGCGTTTGCTGCGACTGCTGATTGCTTCTGCCGCCCTGATGTTCACCGCTGCCGGCGCCTATGCCGCCGAGCCGAAAGAGGGCGTTGACTGGAAGACCCTCGACACCCCGGTGCGTACCGAAGCCCAGGGCAAAAAGGTCGAAGTGGTCGAGTTCTTCATGTTCACCTGCCCGCACTGCAACGCGCTCGAGCCGCGCATGTCGGCCTGGGTCAAGCAGAACGCCGACAAGATCCACTTCCGCCGCATCCACTTCGCCCGTGGCGAAAAAGACCCGCTGGCACGCGCCTACGTGACCCTGGAAGCCATGGGCACCCCGGAAGCCGCCAGCCAGAAGCTGTTCAACGCCATCCACGTTGAGCACAAGCGCCTGATGCGCGAAGACGACGTGACTGCCGTGGTGGTCAGCGCCGGCGTCGACAAGGCCAAGTACGAAAGCGTCTACAAATCCTTCAGCGTCGAGTCTAAAATGAAACGCATGGAGAGCATCATCGCCCAGTACAAGGTGGATAGCGCGCCGACCCTGGTGATCGATGGCCGCTACGTAACCTCTCCATCGATGGCCGGCCGTCCAGGCCAGCCGGAAGACCAGTCCCAGGCAGCAGCGCTGGCGGTTGCGGACTACCTGGTAGCCAAGGCTGCAGCAAGCAAGAAGTAAGACATGGAAGAACGTGAAGAAGGGGTGATGCGGGCGTTCCGGGAGTCGGCCCCTGACGAGGCCGGCCTGGTGCAGCGCACCTGGGTCAACCACTTGGCCTGGACGCTGGTGGTCCTGCTGTCCGGGCTGGTGTTCTGGCTCGTGCTGGCCGTGGTGAATGCCGAAAACCAGCGCAATGCGCTGGCCAATATGCAATGCCGCGACCGCGTCTTCAAGGAAGAGATCGACCGCCAGTGCATGCTGAGCGTGCAGTCACGCGAGCACTGGTGGCAGCACTTGTACTACGCCATGAAGCACACCAAGCCGCAGAAATAAAAAAAAAGGGGACGTACCCCTTTTTTTTCCGCCGCCGGCGGAAAAGGGGTACGTCCCCTTTTTTACGTTTTTCCGCCGCCGGCGGAAAAGGGTTACGTCCCCTTTTTTAATGTCCTTGATTTTTAAGCGGTGACGTCGAGGTTGGCAAGCTGGCGCTTGAAGAGCTGCTCTTGCACGCGGATGTCGTCGCCGTTGTAGCCGTCGTAGGCGCGGGTGGTGCGCGACCAGACTTCCGGCATCACTTGCTCGATCAGGTTGCGGCCGGCGTCGGTCAGCGTGATCATCACGCAGCGGCGGTCGCCCGGGCGGTTGCCGCGGGTGATCAGGCCTTGCGCTTCCAGGTCGTTGCAGACCCGCGTCAGGTTGGCCGGCTTTTCCATGCAGGCTTCGCCCAGGTTGGACGCGGTCGAAGTCTCATTCTCCGATCCATACAGCACCGCCAGCACCATGTAGCTGGCATCGACCAGGTCGTACTTGCGCAGCACCGAATTCGCCAGATCCTTCATGCGCTTCTGGACGTGATAGGTCATGCGCAGCAGGCGTACCAGGTCTTCCGGGAATTCCGGGATGCGAGTATGAATGTTTTTCAGGCGCTTGTTTGTTGCGTCAAAACTACTCATTCTGCAGGCACTCCTGTGCAATTTGTTCAAGCCTGAATTGTACTAGTGTTGACCTAAGGTAAATGCCTTTTTGATCTGTATCAAACCCCAAACGAAAGCTACGGCGGCGCTCGGGTTCCGTCTTTTTTGAAAGTTACATCTTGGGAAAACCTTATACTTACAGGGGAAATTTGGTACAACTGGCCAGTAGCCGAAGATGTTTCAGCTTTATTGCCCATGTAACACAGTGTTGGCATCTTCCAACACTGCGCCGCCTAAGCCCTGAATTCGTTAAATTAATGGAAACAGGAGGACACCATGTCAGGAACCAGTACCCTCGACCCGGACAATATGCCGGTCCAGCCTGACCGTGAAGTCAGCAAGGGCCACGGCACCGGGGCACTTGGCCCCAGCGATTCGTCCGATTCCGGCAGCGACTTGCAAGGCGCCCGTCCACCAGGCCCCGGCGACACCGAACTCGACAGCGATTCCGATGGCCAGGGCACCGGCGAACGGGCCAGCGTTGGCCGCGATGCGCCGGCGCCGGATGGCAGCGATATCGATGTCGACCATGTCGAATCCCTGCCCGACGCCAAACGCCAGGAACACGACGACGTCGAACGCGGCAGCTAAAAGCTGTTGCTTCAAGACTACAACGCACCCCGGCAAGGCCTGCCTGGAAGGCGCACGAACGTGCTTTCCCCTCTAGGGCGCGCCTGCGCTCGATATCAAAACTGGTATTAAAGTCGGAAAAGAATTAATTGGATTGCATCCCGCCTGATCCCCTACATTCGGTTTCAACAAAAACCAACTCAGGGAGACCGCAGATGCAACACCAGTTGAATTTGAAAACCACCGTCGCCTGCATGCTGGCCACTGGCCTGCTGAGCAGCGCATCGGTCTGGGCCCAGGAAGCCGCTCAGAGCAATCCTAACGTCGTCGCCGAAAAGAAGGAGCCGGTCGACACCGCGACTGTGGTCGTCACCGGCGTCAAGGCATCGATGATCAAGAGCCTGGCAATCAAGCGCACCAGCGACCAGGTCCTGGAATCGGTCGTTGCGGAAGACATCGGCAAACTGCCCGATAACAATGTCGTCGAAGCGCTGCAGCGCGTGACCGGGATCCAGGTTACCAACCGCGCCGGCGGCGAAGTCGGTACCTTGTCCATCCGCGGCTTGCCAGACGTCCAGACCACCTGGAACGGCCGCAATATTTTCACCGCGTCCGGCACGCAGGTCGCGCTGCAGGATATTCCTTCGACCCTGGTGCGCCAGATCGACGTCTACAAGACGCGCGACGCCAGCCAGCTGGACACCGGGATTGCAGGCCAGATTGACGTGAAGTCGCTGCGGCCGTTCGATTTCAAGGGTCCGAAAGTGTCGCTTTCGGTGCGCGAGACCTATCTTGAGCCTGCGAAAAAGACGAACCCGCAGCTTAGCGCCATGTTAAGCAACCGCTGGGAAACCGGCATTGGCGAAGTTGGCGCCCTGATCAATCTGTCGGCTACCCAGACGAAATACCGCAACGAGAGCGTAACGCCGGGCGCCATGGTGCCGTTCACCAGCCCCAATGCCGGCGAAGTTCCTCCAGGTTACATTCCCTTGCAGCGCATCTTCGACAACAAGATCTGGACGCCTGGCACTCATGCCGGCTTGCCGATGGCACAGGGTTCAACGCTCGACTTTAACGGCAAGGCTTACCCTTATTACCTGGCGCGTGACGCCGTTTTCCAGAGCGACGTTGAGGGCAAGCGGGAGCGTCCTGCCGCCAATATCGCCCTGCAGTGGAAACCGAACGCGGATTCGGTCTACACCTTCGAATCGATGTACAACGGTTATCGCGACAAGTCCTTCAACCGCTTGCTGTTCAGCTTCGTTGACTGGTGGGGCGATCTCGGCAGCAACCCTGCGGGGACGATTACGACCTTCCCGGGTACGAACGTGATCAAGAGCCGCCAGGTCAATAACGTCTATGGCTTCAACAGCGGCGACTACACCACGTCGGCAACCGATTCCTATGTTTATGCCCTGAACGGCAAGTGGGATATTGGCGACCGCCTGAAGCTGGAAGGTGACCTGTCGTACCAGACCAGCAAGTATCACTCGGAATTCACGGCCACCCGTATCGACCGTGTTGCACCGTCGATCAACGTCGACTTCAATGACGGCAGCAACAATACGGCCTTCCATTTCAATAACGATGCCGACCTGGCCGATCCGGCCAAGTGGAATGTTGCGCAGTTCTTCGATAACGCCAACCGTAACAAGGGCAGCGCCGCGACGGCCAACCTGTCGGGCACCTACGATACCAGCTGGGGTGCGCTCGAGTCGATCCAGTTCGGCGTGCGCTTCGACGACCGCAAGGCGTCGGAGGCGAACCGGACGCAATCGGGCAACCTGGGCCGCAATCTCGCCTCGCTGGGACCGGCTTATTCCTCCGTCAACTCGAACTTCGGCACGGACATCTCCGACGTTCCGCGTTCGTGGGTGGAGCCCAATGCCTATTACATCCGCGACCATATCGACGACTGGCGCAAGCTCTATAACTCGGTCGATGCGAACTTCATGACGACGGACAAGTTGAGCCTGCAGAAGACGTTCGAAGTCGATGAAAAGACGAGCAACCTGTTCCTGATGGGGAATACCCAAAACGAGCTGTTCGGCCATCGCCTGCGCGGCAATTTCGGCGCGCGCTACGTCAAGGTCAATACCGACATGACCTTCTACAAGGTGGATCCCACCACCAAGGCGGTCACCTCGTCCAATGCCAGCAAGTCGGCCAGCAAGCTCCTGCCGAGCATGACCCTGATTTACGACCCGTCCCAGGACGTCGTGATGCGCTTCAACTATGGTGAAACCCTGCGCCGCCCGAGCTTCGGTGATCTGAATCCGATCCTGCAACTCGCTGACGACGTGTCGAAGGTAGGTTATGGCTCGGGCAGCGGCGGCAATCCGGACCTGAAACCGACGCACTCCAAGAACCTCGACCTGACGGCCGAGTGGTATTTCCAGAAGGACAGTGCACTCTACGGCACTTTGTTCAAGCGTAAGATCGATGGCCTGGTCGTGAGCTTGCGCCACAGGGTTCACGTCGATCCGGCGAACGATCCGTTCCGCAATTCGACCTCGGGCGGCGATCATACGAACGGCTATGACTACGTCATCAACTCGCCGGTCAACGCCTCCAACGGCACGATCAAGGGCGCCGAGCTGGGCTTCATCTACTTCCCGAAGGGGTTGCCGAGCCTGCTGGACGGCCTGGGCGTCCAGGGCAGCTATACGCGGCTGACCTCGTCGCAGAACGTGCCTGACGCGAATGATGCCGGCGTCATCGTCTCGCAACTCGAGACGCCGTTCTTCGGCGTGTCCAAGAGCTCCTACAACGCCACCCTGGCTTACGAAAAGGGCCCGGTCAGCGCGCGCTTGTCCTATGTCTGGCGCTCCGGCTTCCTGGACCGAAACGAAGCGGCCTTGTTTGCCAATCCGATTGGTATCTGGCGCCATCCGGAAAAGAGCGTGGACATGCAGATCTCGTACAAGATCAACGACAACATGTCGTTCGATATCAGTGGCGTCAACTTGACGAACGAAATGCAGCAGCAGTACTACCACTTCGGCAATGCGGGTAATGCGCAGTTGACCAATTTTGGTACGGTACAGATCGGACGTTCGGTCTCGGCTGCCCTGCGCTGGAGAATGTAAGTCCCGCCGGCCAGGCGGATCGCGCTAGCCAGGCCTGCGCTGGCGCATATGATCCGCCGCCAGCGGGATTGCGGGGTTCTCCTCCGCGCTCGCCAGGTAGATCGGCGTAACCTCAAGCAGCGTGTCGATCGCGACGCGCAGCTTGGCAGGCATGTAGGGAGTGTGGGGCCACACCAGGTGCATCCGTGAGGCTTCCATCTCCCCGCAATCGAACAGCACTTTCAACTCACCCCGCTTCACATAGGGGGCCGCCAGCCAGCAGGGCAGCCAGGCCAGGCCCATGCCGCGCGCAGCCGCATCGGCAATCACCTGCAAATCATCCACCAGCATGCGTTGCCGCGGCAGTATGTCGTGCGTGCGGCCATCCGGCATCGACACCGTCCATTCTTTTACCACGCGTCCACGCGAGTACATGATGCCATCGCGTTCGCTCACTTCCTGTATGTCTTCGGGCTCGCCATGCGCCAGCAGGTAGGAGGGCGCGGCGCAGATCAGCATGCGCTGCTGGCCCAGGTGGCGCGCGGCCAGGCTGGTGCTGTTCGGCAGCGGGCCGACACGCAGGCCGAGGTCGAAGCCTTCTTCCAGCAGGTCCACCACCCGGTCGCTGAATGAGATGTCGATGGTCAGTTGCGGGTAGCGCTGGGCGAGGTCCATCATCAGCGGCGCCACGAACTGGCGGCCGAACAGCACCGGGACGCTGATGCGCAGGCGGCCGGTTGGTTCGCTGCGGCCGGTGCCGATGCAGGCCTCGCCGGCATCCAGTTCGGCCAGGGCCCGCACGCAGCGCTCGTAATAGGACTGGCCCGCTTCAGTCAGGGCCTGGCTGCGCGTGGTGCGGTGGAACAACCGCACGCCAAGGCGTTCTTCCAGCCGCGCGATGGCTTTGGCCACGGCGGAACGGGTCTGGTGCAGCCGCGTGGCAGCGGCGGAAAAACTGCCTGCTTCCACGGCCTGCACGAAGACGTTGATGCCATTCAGGCGTTCATTCATATTGGTTCCTCTGGGGCGACAATCTGTCGATAAAACTCCACCACTGTGGATCACGTGGAAACTATATAGTTCTTCTCACTTAACCACAACTTGTAAGGAGATCCAAATGCATGCATACCAAATCACCCCCGGCGGCGGTATCGACAGCCTGGAAGCCGTCAAGCTGCCGAAGCGTGAACTGCAGTACCACGAGGTGCGTGTCAAGGTGCGCGCCGTCTCGCTGAACTATCGCGACCTGATGGTGGCGCAGGGCACATATCCGGTCAGCGGTGAAGGCGCCGTGGTGCCAGCTTCCGACGCGGCCGGCGAAGTTATAGAGGTAGGCCCGGGCGTGGAGCGCTTCCGCGTCGGCGACCGCGTGGCGACTGCGTTCTTCCCTGAATGGGAGGAGGGCAAGGTCACGCCGGGTAAGACAGCCGTCACGCTGGGTGCTGGCAGCAACGGCGTGCTGTCCGAAGAGCTGGTGATCAAGGAAGGCGGCCTGGTTGCCGTGCCTGCGCACCTGAGTTATGAAGAAGCGGCAACCCTGACCTGCGCCGGCGTCACGGCCTGGAATGCTTTGTTCGTGGAAGGCGGCCTGAAAGCCGGCGACACCGTGTTGTTGCTGGGCACTGGCGGCGTATCGGTCTGGGCGCTGCAACTGGCCAAGGCCGCTGGCGTGCGCGCCATCGTCACCTCGTCCAGCGACACCAAGCTGGAACGGGCGCGGGCCTTGGGTGCCGACGTCCTGATCAACTACCGCAAGACGCCTGAATGGCAGGAGGAAGTGCTGCGCGCCACCAACGGCGAAGGCGTCGACCTGGTGCTGGAAGTGGGCGGCCAGGATACGCTGGCGCGTTCGATCGCATCGGCCGGCATGGGCGGCAAGGTGGCTGTGATTGGCGGCCTGGGTGGCGGCTTCGAAACCAGCGTCCAGCTGCTGGGCATCGTCATCGGCGGCAAGAGCATGAGCGGCATCTACGTCGGTAGCCGCAAAATGCAGGAAGACTTGTCGCGCCTGGTCTCACAGCGCAACATCAAGCCGGTGGTGGACCGCGTGTTCGACATCCACGAAGCGCGCGAGGCCTACCAGCACCTCGCCTCGGGCAACCACTTCGGCAAGGTCGTGATCAGCGTGAAGCCGCGTTATTGATTCTTCAATTCGGGGTCAGGTCTGTCATTTGGACACGCGTACAGTTTGTTTGATAAATCTCAATACGCAAATTCCGAGGAATTAGCGTATTGAGAAATATCAAATGAGAGCGCTAGCTGTCCGAATGACAGATCTGACCCCGAATTTGACCCGAATTTGGTCGAAAAAAAGCCCGCTCGTAGCGGGCTTTTGATGGGGCGAAGAACCGCGATTAAGCGAAGTTCTGGGCCACGAAGTTCCAGTTCACCAGGTTCCAGAAGGTTTCAACGTACTTAGGACGGGCGTTGCGGTAGTCGACGTAGTAAGCGTGTTCCCACACGTCGCAGGTCAGCAGCGGCTTGTCGGCGCCGGTCAGCGGGGTGGCGGCGTTGGAGGTGTTGACGATCTCGACGGAGCCGTCCGCCTTCTTCACCAGCCAGGTCCAGCCGGAACCGAAGTTGCCCACGCAGGACTTGGTGAATTCAGCCTTGAAGTTGTCGAAGGAACCGAACTTGGCGTTGATGGCGTCAGCCAGGGCGCCGGTAGGCGCGCCGCCGGCGTTAGGAGCCATGCAGTTCCAGTAGAAGGTGTGGTTCCACACCTGGGCTGCGTTGTTGAACACGCCGCCGGAAGACTTCTTCACGATCTCTTCCAGGGACAGGTTTTCGAACTCGGTGCCCTTGATCAGGTTGTTCAGGTTGGTGACATAAGCCTGGTGATGCTTACCGTAGTGGAATTCCAGGGTTTCCTTGGAGATGTGCGGCTGCAGCGCGTCCATTGCGTACGGCAGTGGTGGCAGGGTATGTTCCATGAATGTTTCCTTTTGATTGAGACGAAAAGTTATTTTTGCCGAAACGGCATTGTAATACGAACGCTAGCTAAGCGTTGGCTGCACGGTGGCTACGCCGATGTCGGCGCTGCCTTCGGCCAGGCGGACGCCCAGCGACTGTCCCGGCTTGATATGCGCGGGGTCGCGCAGCACGGCGCCTGCAGCATCGGTGACGATGGCGTAGCCGCGTTCCAGCGTGCGCTGGGGATTCAGTAATTCCAGTTGCGCCGACAGCGCATTCAGGGCGTCGCGACGCTGGAGCAGTTGCGCGCGCATGCTGGCGCCGGCCCGGTGCTGCAAGGCTTCCATCGCTGCCCGCGCTTTGCTGGCGTCGGGCTTGCGGGCCGCCAGCCGGCCTGCCAGGCGGTCGATCGTGAAACGCGCCTGCTGCAAGGGATTGCGGGTGGCGTGCATCATCGCGGTGGACAGGCTTTGCAACTGCATGCGCTGCTGGGCGATGCGGGCCGTCGGGCTGAGCAGGCGGCGCTGCAGGCTGTCCAGGGTTTGCGTGGCGTCGCTGAGGGCGCGGCGCATGGCGCGGCGCAGGTCGGTGGCGTCGGCGCGCAAGGAACCGAGCCAGTCGGCACGCGGCGTCGCGGCCAGTTCGGCGGCAGCGGTTGGGGTGGCGGCGCGTACGTCGGCAGCGAAGTCGCAAATCGTAAAGTCGGTTTCGTGGCCAACCCCGGATACGACCGGCACATTGCAATTGGCGACGGCGTAAGCGACCACTTCCTCATTGAAGCACCACAGGTCTTCCATGCTGCCGCCGCCGCGCACGACCAGCAGCACATCGCATTCGGCGCGGCGCGATGCCGTATCAATGGCGGAGGCAATCTGGGCGCCGGCCTGCTGGCCCTGCACCAGGGTGGGGTAGAGCACCACGTTGACGTGCGGCGCCCGGCGGCGCAGGGCGATCAGCACGTCGCGCAGGGCTGCCGCCTGCGGGCTGGTGACGATGCCGATGGTGCGCGGGAACAGGGGCAGGGCGCGCTTGCGTTCGCTGTCGAACAGGCCGGCAGCTGCCAGGCGTTCCTTCAGGCGCTGGAAAGCTTCGAACAGGGAACCCACGCCGGCGCGGCGGATGGCCTCCACATTGATCTGGTAATCGCCGCGCGGCCCGTACAGGGTGACCAGCGCTCGCACCTCGACCTTGTCGCCTTCGCGCGGCACGAAGCCGGCGTACTGGGCGCGGCCGCGGAACATGACGGCCCGTACCTGGGCTGCATCGTCTTTCAGGGTGAAATACCAATGACCCGAGCTTGCTCGAGTGAAATTCGAGATTTCCCCAGATATCCACTGCAAGGGGAAAGAGCGCTCCAGCAGGCGTGCAACGGCCTGGTTGAGGGCACTGACTGAGATGACCTGGTTGGGTTCGGGGCTATTGATCATGGACCTGTCCACACTTTTTGAAAGCGGTCATGCTTATGTCATATATCACTTCATACCGCAAGTATTTTTTGTAAACACATGATTATTAAGGGTAAACGCCAATGCTACATAAGCGGGCAATTTACGAATTCCCTTATAGATCAAGGACTTTGCGATAGCGGCCGGCTGTTACGCACAAAGATATCCACAGAATATGTGAGGAACTCTTTCCAGCCGTAGATTGCGTGATGAAAATGTTTGCAGGGTAACTTTCATTTTAGAAATCAAGGACTTGGCACTCCAGTCTGTCCCTTGCTAACAATTTTATCCACAGAAGCTGTGGGGAAAATTGCT
Source organism: uncultured Duganella sp. (assembly GCA_946482635.1). Next base: position 5,858 of record CAMLSG010000074.1, on the reverse strand, counting down.
GCCTAAAAAATGGGCGTGAATTGATTGTCTTTTCGGATCAAGGACTTGCACTACCTCCTGCGGCCTTGCTCACAATATTGTCCACAGAATTTGTGCAGAAGGGCAAAAATTGTCCACTTTTCGGCCGGGATTCATCAATGCGAGATTTTTACGCATGGCAAGAAAGTCCTTATGGATCAAGTACTTTACCCCTCAAGCATAGCCTTGCTAACAATCTTATCAACAGAATATGTGAAGAAGTGCACAGCTGGGGAAAAGCAGGAAAAGTGCCAATGCGCATTTTTTGTGCTTGAGAATAATTCGCTTTGCGATCAAAGGCTTAGCATATAAAAGCCGCCATTCCCCACAATTTTGTCCACAGAATATGTGCAGAACTGGTCCTTCCAGAGCTGATGAAAATTTTTGCATTAGAAAAAATCATCATCAAATCATGTACTTAAGTGGAAATAGTTGGATTGCCAACAATGTTGTCCACAGAAAATGTGAAGAATGCGCACACTTGCCTGTTAGCTCTCGACAGGCTACATTGCGCGTTTAGGTTTTCTTTCTTAGGAGTATGTCTTGCTCGCAATTTTCCAAGCCGCCGGCTGGCCGATCTGGCCTCTGCTGATCGCTTCCATCGTTGCCCTTGCCCTGATCGTTGAACGCCTGATGTACCTGCGCCGTTCGCGCATCATTCCGAAGACACTGCTGGACGAAGTGGTACGCGTCTATCGCAGCGGAAATATCAACAACGACATCATCACCAAGCTGGAAAAATCGTCCCAACTGGGTGTTGTTCTTTCGGCAGCGTTGCGTAATGTCAACGCTCCTCGCGACGTCATGAAGGAATCGATCGAAGAGGCGGGCGGCGCCGTGGCGCACCAGCTGGAACGCTTCCTGACCACCCTCGGCACCATCGCCACCCTGGCGCCGCTGATGGGCCTGTTCGGTACCGTGGTCGGCATGATCGAGATCTTCGGTTCGCAGAACTCGGCCGGCGCCAATCCTGCGCAACTGGCGCACGGTATTTCGGTAGCGCTGTACAACACCGGTTTCGGCCTGGCGATCGCAATGCCGACCCTGGTGTTCTACCGCCACTTCCGCGCACTGGTTGACTCCTTCGTCATCGACATGGAGCAGCAGGCGGTCAAGTTCGTGGACGTGGTCCACAACACCCGCAAGTAAGCGAGGGATTAGTTTATGGCGATGAATTTCCGCCGAGGCCAGAAGCGCGAAGATCCCGAGATCAACCTGATCCCGTTTATCGACGTGCTGCTGGTGATCCTGATCTTCCTGATGATCACCACCACTTACAGCAAGTTCACCGAGCTGAAAATCACCTTGCCGACCGCCGATGCGGAAAAGACGGTGGAGCAGCCGAATGACCTGAACGTGACGGTAGATGCCAAGGGCAACTACACCATCAACGGCACCCCCGTGGCCTTCCACGACGTGCCTGGCCTGGCCGAGCAGATGAAGTCCGCCGCCAAGGACGCCAACCCGATCGTCAAGATCAATGCCGACCAGTTCGCGATGCACCAGATGGTGATCAACGTGATGGAAGCGGCGCGCCTGGCGGGCTTTGAGCGCGTGACCTTCGAGGCACAGACCGCCCAGGCCAAGTAATGGCCTCTTCCCTCGAGACGACGTTCTCGCGCGAGTGGTTGCGGCGGGGCGCGCTGGCATGCGCGCTCTGGCCGCTGTCCCTGCTGTTCCGGGGACTGGCCGCCTTGCGCCGGGGCCTGTATGCGGTTGGCGTATCGCACGCCGAGCGCCTGCCGGTGCCGGTCGTCGTCGTGGGAAATATTTTCATTGGCGGTACCGGCAAGACGCCGCTCACCATCTGGCTGGTCGACGCGCTGCGCGCGGCCGGTTTTCGGCCGGGCGTTGTTTCGCGCGGATTTGGCAGCAAGGATGCCGCGCCGCGAGAAGTCGGCGCTGGGTCGACGCCGGCCGAGGTGGGGGATGAGCCGGTACTGATTGCCGCCCGCACCGGTTGCCCGGTGTTCGTCGGCCGTGCGCGTGCAGCCGCGGGGCGCGCCTTGCTGGAGGCCCATCCGGAAATCAACGTGATCGTCACGGACGACGGCTTGCAGCATTACGCCCTGGCGCGCGACGTGGAAATCGTGCTGTTCGACGGCCGGGGCGTCGGCAATGGCTGGACCTTGCCCGCCGGGCCCCTGCGCGAACCGCCATCCCGGCAGCGGGACTTCACCGTGGTCAATGCGCCCGAACTGACCGCTGCGCTGTCTGCCGCCGTGGCGCCGGCCGGCGTCCAGGCGGGAGCGCCTTGGCAGATGCGCCTCGTAGGCGATGTCGCAGAGCGCCTTGGCGACCGTAGCGAGCGCATGTCGCTGGCCGAATTGGCGCAGCGCGCCGCGCCATCAGGGCAGGGGAGCGGGCTTCGAGTGGCTGCTGCCGCGGGAATCGGCAATCCGGCCCGATTTTTCGGCATGTTGCGCGCGGCAGGAATCCAGCCGCAAGAGCTGCCGCTGCCCGATCATCACGACTTTAGAGACCGTCCTTTCGCCAATATCGAGGCCGACTTTATTCTGGTGACGGAGAAGGATGCAGTAAAATGCTGGCAAATTGAAGAATTACGCAACGATCCAAGAATCTGGGTCGTTCCAGTCGGCGCCCGCATCGACGCGGCGCTGGCCGATCAAATTGTGGAGAAACTACGTGGACGCACGCCTGCTTGATATCCTGGTCTGCCCTGTGTGCAAGGGCCCTCTGGAGTACGACAAAAAAGCCCAGGAAATGATTTGCAAAGGCGACCGCCTGGCATACCCGATCCGCGACGGCATCCCGATCATGTGGGCCGACGAAGCGCGCTCCCTGCCAGACACCACGGAGTAAGCGGTGTCCTTCATCGTCATCATCCCGGCCCGCCTGGCCTCGACCCGCCTGCCCAACAAGCCCCTGGCCGACCTGGGCGGCAAGCCGATGGTGGTGCGGGTTGCCGAACGGGCGCAAGAAGCCGGCGCCGCCCGCATCGTTGTCGCCACCGACCACGCCTCCATTAAAGAAGCCTGCGAACAGCACGGCATCGAAGCCTTCATGACCCGGGCCGACCATCCGTCCGGCACCGACCGCATTGCCGAAGTGGCGCGCGCCATGAACCTGCCGGCCGACGCCGTGGTTGTCAACCTGCAGGGCGACGAGCCCCTGATCGACCCGCAACTGCTGCAGGCTGCCGCCGCCCGCATCGGCGCCGAGGTGCCGATGTCCACCTGCGCCCACCCGCTGCACGATGCGGCCGACGCCTTCAACCCGAACGTGGTGAAGGTGGTGCTGGACAAGCAGGGCCGCGCACTCTATTTCAGCCGTGCCACCATCCCGTGGCACCGCGATGCCTTCGCCAAGGACAAGTCGGCCCTGCCTGCCGGCTACGTCCCTTTGCGCCATATCGGTCTTTACGCCTATCGAAACGACTTCCTGCAAGCCTACCCGGCGCTGGAAGTGTCGCCGCTGGAGGGGATTGAAGCCCTGGAGCAGTTGCGCGTCCTGTGGCATGGCTACCCGATTGCCGTACACGTGACCGATTCCGCCCCGGCCGCCGGCGTGGATACTCCGGAAGACCTGGCGCGTGTGCAAGCACTCTACAAAAGTGGCGGATAAGCCAACTTCTGTGGTAAGTTTCTAGCAAGGTGGCTAAGGCATCATCAAAAATTATTATTAAATCGTTTAGGAACATTCATGCGTCTCATTCTGTTAGGAGCACCAGGAGCCGGTAAGGGCACCCAGGCCAACTTCATCAAGGAAAAGTACAACATCCCCCAGATTTCGACCGGCGACATGCTGCGCGCGGCAATCAAGGAAGGTACTGAACTGGGCCTGGCCGCTAAAAAAGTGATGGACGCGGGCCAACTGGTTTCGGACGACATCATCATCGGGCTGGTGAAAGACCGCCTGAAGGCGCCCGATTGCGCCAATGGTTACCTGTTTGACGGCTTCCCGCGTACCACCGCGCAAGCCGACGCGATGAAGGACGCAGGCGTCAAAATCGACTACGTTCTCGAAATCGCCGTGCCGGACGACCAGATCGTCGAACGCATGAGCGGCCGCCGCAGCCACCCGGCTTCGGGCCGTGTGTACCACGTCAAATTCAATCCTCCTAAAGTCGAAGGCAAGGACGATGTCACCGGCGAAGACCTGGTGCAGCGCGACGACGACAAGGAAGAAACCGTCAAGAAACGCCTGGACGTTTACCACAACCAGACCGAAGTCCTGCTCGGCTACTACGGCGAGTGGGCCAAATCGGGCCAGCCTGGTGCGCCGAAATATCGCAAGATCGAAGGCGTTGGTCCAGTTGAAGAGATTCGCGACCGTGCGTTCGCGGCTCTGAACAGCTAATACATATAAAGCGGGCTCCTGGCCCGCTTTTTTTTAACCGGTACGCGACAGTCGCGTCGCAAGTGTCAGACCCTGCGGGTCTGACACTGGTCTACCGGTTTGGCGGCCCCCTGGCCGTGAAGTGTCAAAGTTTTGCAGTACGTAGTTCGGTCGTACCGAGTTCGTTTTGTAGCTTTTGATTCTAATAACGTAAGGGGGCAATTTATGGCAGCAAGTTTGTGGTTCGCGATTGCGTGCGGCGTGCTCGCGGTTGTGTACGGGCTGTGGGCGCGCAGCTGGATTCTTGGTCAAAACGCGGGCAACGCCCGCATGCAGGAAATCGCGACAGCCATCCAGCAAGGTGCAGCGGCCTACCTGGCCCGCCAGTACCGCACCATCGGTATCGTCGGTGTTGTTCTGCTGGTAGCCATCGGGGCGGCGATTGACATGAAAACCGCCATCGGCTTCCTTCTTGGCGCCGTGCTGTCCGGCGCTTGCGGCTTCATCGGCATGAACGTGTCGGTACGGGCCAATGTGCGTACCGCGCAAGCCGCGTCGGTGGGCATGAACGAAGCGCTCAATGTTGCGTTCAAGGGCGGCGCCATCACCGGCATGCTGGTGGTCGGCCTGGGCCTGTTGGGCGTAGCCGGTTTCTACTGGGTGCTGACGGTGATGGGCGCTCCCGGCGCTCCCAATCCTGCGCCCAATGTGCATGAAGTGCTGAAGCCGATGATCGGCCTGGCCTTCGGCGCCTCCCTGATCTCGATCTTCGCCCGCCTCGGTGGCGGCATCTTCACCAAGGGCGCCGACGTTGGCGCCGACCTGGTGGGCAAGGTGGAGGCGGGCATTCCCGAGGATGATCCGCGCAACCCCGCGGTGATCGCCGACAACGTGGGCGACAACGTGGGCGACTGCGCCGGCATGGCTGCCGACCTGTTCGAAACCTATGTGGTGACCCTGATCGCGACGATGCTGCTTGGCGCACTGATGATTACCAGCGCGCCGGCACAAGCGGCCATTTACCCGATGCTGCTGGGCGCGGTGTCCATCATCGGTTCCATCATCGGCTGTTCGATGGTCAAGGCGAAACCGGGCAAGAAGATCATGTCGGCGCTGTACACCGGCTTGTGGTGGGCCGCCGGCCTGTCGCTGATCGGCTTTGTGGTCGTGACCTGGATGGTCTGGCCTGACGACGAGATGCGCTACAAGATGCTCGGCGCGACCGTGGTCGGCATCGTTCTGACAGGCCTGATGGTCTACATTACCGAGTTCTATACCGGCACCGAATTCACGCCGGTACGCCATATTGCGGAAGCGTCTACCACCGGCCACGGCACCAATATCATCGCTGGCCTGGGCGTCTCGATGAAATCCACCGCATGGCCGGTACTGGCCGTATGCGTGGCGATCCTGGTGTCGTTCAAGCTCGCCGGCCTGTACGGCATTGCGATTGCGGCGACCTCGATGCTGTCGATGGCGGGTATCGTGGTGGCGCTGGACGCCTACGGCCCGATCACCGACAACGCCGGCGGCATCGCCGA
>CAMLSG010000073.1 GCA_946482635.1 uncultured Duganella sp. | reverse complement strand
CGTTCGCCAACCACGGAACCCATGGAGCCGCCCATGAATTCGAATTCGAAGCAAGCCACGACAACCGGCAGGCTCATGATCGAGCCGCCCATCGCGATCAGGGCATCGGTTTCGCCGGTGGCTTCCATCGCCTGCTTCAGGCGATCAGGGTATTTCTTGCTGTCCTTGAACTTCAGCGTGTCGACCGGCAGGGTCTCCTGGCCGATTTCATAACGGCCGCCGGCGTCCAGCAGTGCGTCCAGGCGCTCGCGGGCGCGGATACGCATGTGGTGGTCGCACTTGGGGCAGACGTGCAGGTTCGACTCGAGGTCGGTACGGTACAGGACTGCCTCGCAGGATGGGCATTTCACCCACAGGCCTTCAGGCATTGTCTTGCGAGCGGCAGCTTCCGAGCGCTGGATGCGCGGTGGCAGCAATTTTTCCAACCAGCTCATAAATTTCTCCTCTTGCACTAACTTAGGCCGGAAGTGTAGCCGGTTCTGCCTGTCCTGTCGAACAAAACAGGCAGAATATTGCCCTCAAATCAACGGTTTTCGTCGAGTGCCTGGCGAATGCCGGAAACGAACGATCGTACTGATTTTGCAGCGTTTTCCGGGCCGGCCGCCTCGATTTCCTGGATGATGCGGCTGCCGATCACCACCGCATCGGCCACCGAGGCCACTGCCTTGGCCGTGGCGCCGTCGCGGATGCCGAAACCGACACCCAGCGGCAGCTGGACGTGCTTGCGGATCATGTCCAGCCGGCGCGCCACGTCTTCGGTGTCGATATGGCCGGCGCCGGTGACGCCTTTCAGCGACACATAGTACGTGAAACCGCTGCCGACGCGCGCCACTTGCTGCACGCGCTGTTCGGTCGAGGTGGGGGCGAGCAGGAAAATCAGGTCCTGGCCGGCTGCGCGCATCTTGGCGGCGAATTCCTCGCATTCTTCCGGCGGATAGTCGACCACGATCGCGCCGTCGGCACCGGCGGCGCGGCTGGCGTCGATGTAGGCATCGGCGCCGAGGCGTTCGATCGGGTTGGCATAGCCCATCAGGACTACCGGTGTGGTCGTGTTGGTTTTGCGGAATTCGCGCACGAAGTCGAAGCAGTCGCGGATGCCGACGCCGTTGGCCAGCGCACGCTCGCAGGCGCGCTGGATCACCGGGCCTTCGGCCATCGGGTCGGAGAATGGGATGCCCAGTTCGAGGATGTCGGCGCCGCCCTCGACCAGGGCGTGCATCAGTTCCACGGTTTTGCCGGGTTGCGGGTCGCCTGCGGTGATGAAGGTGACCAGGGCTTTCTTGTTTTGCGCTTTCAGGATGGCGAAGGTTTGTTCGATACGAGTCATGTTTTTTCCTTTCAAACCGGTAAGGCAGTGTCTGACCCACGGGGTCAGGCACTGGTACGCGGCGGTCGTTGGCCGGGTGCCCGCCCCTGCGGGTCAGGCACCGGTTTACCGGTTTTAGAACTGCAACCCCGCGCGCTGCGCAACGGTATGCATATCCTTGTCGCCGCGGCCCGACAAGTTGGCCAGGATGATCTTATCCTTCGGCAGCGTCGCCGCCAGCTTGGCCGCATACGCCAGCGCATGCGAAGACTCCAGCGCAGGAATAATCCCCTCGATATGGCAGCAATCATGGAAAGCCTGCAGCGCCTCGTCGTCGGTAATCGACACATACTGCGCCCGTCCCGAATCCTTCAGGTAGGAGTGCTCAGGCCCCACGCCCGGATAATCCAGGCCCGCCGACACCGAATGCGTCTCGATGATCTGACCGCCCTCGTCCTGCAGCAGGTAAGTACGATTGCCGTGCAAAACGCCCGGATAGCCGGCCGTCAGCGAAGCCGCATGCTTGCCGGTATCCAGCCCCTCCCCTGCCGCCTCGACACCCACCAGCGCCGTAGCAGCCTGGTCGATGTAAGGATAGAAAATGCCCATCGCATTCGAACCGCCACCGATGCAGGCCACCACGTAATCCGGTTGGCGCCCGGTCATCTCAGGCATCTGCTGCAGGCATTCCTCGCCGATCACGGACTGGAAGTCGCGCACCATCATCGGATACGGATGCGGGCCCGCCACCGTGCCGATGATGTAGAAAGTGTTTTCAATATTGGTCACCCAGTCGCGCATCGCCTCGTTCAGCGCATCCTTCAGGGTCTTGGAGCCGGATTCCACCGGCACCACGGTCGCGCCAAGCAGCTTCATGCGATAGACGTTCTGAGCCTGGCGCTTCACGTCCTCGCTGCCCATGTACACCACGCACTCCAGGCCGAAGCGCGCGCAGATGGTGGCGGTGGCAACGCCATGCTGGCCGGCGCCGGTTTCGGCGATGATGCGCGGCTTGCCCATGCGCTTGGCCAGCAAAGCCTGGCCGATCACGTTGTTGATCTTGTGCGCGCCGGTGTGGTTCAGGTCTTCGCGCTTGAAGAAAATCTGCGCGCCGCCCAGTTGGTCGGACCAGCGCTTGGCGTGGTACACAGGCGATGGACGGCCGACGAAGTGCTTCAGCTCATAGCGGAACTCTTCAAGGAACAGTTCGTCCTTGCTGTAGCGGTCATAGGCTTCGCGCAGCTCGGCCAGCGCGTAGCTCAGGGTTTCGGCAACGAAGGAGCCACCGTAAGGGCCGAAATGGCCGGTGGCATCAGGCAGGTGGTAGGACGAGGCGTGGAACAGGTGCGCTGGAGGCGCATCAACCGGGGTTTTCATGGTGCGGATCTTTCTCAATAGTGGCATCTGCTGCCCGCACGCCGCGAATGAACTCCGCGATCAGGCGAGCATCTTTGATACCCTTGGCGCGCTCGACGCCACTTGAGACGTCAACCGCGTAAGGGCGAACGCTGGCCACTGCGCCAGTCACATTTTGCACGCTCAAGCCACCACTCAAAACGGCCCGATGCGCGAGATCTTTTGGGATTAGGGACCAATCGAAAACCTTTCCTGCGCCGCCATATGCATCCACGAAGGTGTCGAGCAGGAGGCCCGAGAACAAGCCACTGGATGCGCGGCAAAGTCGCTCATATTCTAGCAGCTCAGCGCCGCTTGTGTCGGGTTTGACGCGGAAGACCCGTACAAACGCCCTGCCCGCCGCACGCGCCGCTTGCGCGCACTGCTCCGCCGTCTCATCGCCATGGAATTGCAAAAGTGATACGGGCGCCACCGCGACGGTGTCGGCCACCTGCTGCGCGCTGTGATTGACGAACAGGCCGACCGGCGTCACGAACGGCGGCAGCAACGCAATCAGCTCGGCCGCGCGTTGCGGCGCCACGTAACGCGGGCTCTTCTCGTAAAACACAAAACCCACTGCATCGGCGCCTGCCGCCACGGCGGCCTGGACGTCCTCTTCGCGGGTCAGGCCGCAGATCTTGATGCGCGTGCGTGGCATATGTGAATTTCCTCAGAAAGCAGGCAGGATGCTGGGCTCCTCGTACGGCAAGCCCCATTTTGCGTCGTATTCGATCCGGGACAGGTACAGGCCGTCCGGCATGAAAGTCGGCGCCGCCTTGGTGCGGTCCTTCCCAGCCAGCAGCTCGCCCATCCAGTCGGTATTCTCGCGCCCCTGGCCAACGTAGACCAGCGAGCCGACCAGGTTGCGCACCATATGGTGCAGGAAGGCGCTGGCGCGCAAGGTGAACAGGATCATGTCGCCGTGGCGCTCGATCTCGATCATCTGCATTTCCTTGACCGGCGTCTTGGCCTGGCACATGGAGGCGCGGAAGGCCGTGAAGTCGTGGGTGCCGATCAGCGGCTTGACCGCTTCGCGCATGCGCTCCACGTCCAGCTTCCAGTGGGTGAAGCCGGCGCGGCCCGCCAGCAGCGGCGAACGCACCTGGTGGTTGTACAGCAGGTAATGATAGGTACGGGAACGGGCGCTGAAGCGCGAATGGAATTCCTGCTCGGGCGTCGGCGCTTCCGGCAGGTAGCGCGCCCAGCGCACGCCGATCGATTCGGGCAGGAAGGCATTGATGCCGCGCACCCAGGCGTGTTCCGCGCGTTCGAGTTCGGTGTCGAAATGCACCACCTGGTTCAGGGCGTGCACGCCGGCATCGGTGCGGCCGGCGCAGGTGGTGCCCAGCCTGGCGCAGGCGAAGCGCTCGATGGCTTCCTCCAGCTTGTTCTGCACGGTCTGGCCGTGCGGCTGGATCTGGTAGCCAAGCCAGTCGGCGCCGTTGTACTGAACCCCTAATGCAATGCGTTTCAAAATAAAAAATGCCCGGTCAGATTGATCTGTGACCGGGCATTATACGGCGAATCAGGGATTAGCCGAGCTGGGCGCGCATTGCCGAAGCACGGGAGACCTGGTCGTCGCTGCCGCCGCGGATCACTTCATCCAGCAGCTCGCGGGCGCCTTCCTTGTCGCCGATTTCCTGGTAAGCCACAGCCAGGTCCAGCTTGGTGTCCATTTCCATATGGAGGGCGGACATCTCTTCCTCGTTCTTCGGCGCTTCGGCCGTCGCCTGGCCAACGCCGCCGAGGTCGAGGTCGATGCCGGACAGGTCGAAGTCGGCAGCCGCAGGCGCCGCAGCGACGGCAGGAGCGGCTTCCATCGGCAGGTCCAGCGCGAAGTCGGCAGCCGACAGCGGCGCTTCTTCAACTGGCGCAGCAGCCGGCGCGCTCGCCGCTGGCAGCGAGAAGTCCATGCTGCTCAGGTCTGCCAGCGGGTCGGCCGCAGGTGTAGCCGGCTTGGACTCGCTTGGCAGGTCAAGGTTGAAGTCCATGCCGATATCGGCCATGGCATCAGCCACTGGCGCAGCTTCCACCGCTTCCACCTTGGCAGCTGGCGCATCCAGGCCCAGGTCGAAGGACAGGTCTTGCACTTCTTCCGCAGCAGGAACCGGTGCCGGTGCTGCTTCGGCAACAACCGGTGCCGCAGCCGCAGGCTCGTCGAAGCTCAGGCCGCCGAGGTCGAAGTCCAGGGTGTTGCTATCGGCAGCTTTTGGGCTTGGCTTGGATTCTTCAGCCAGGGACGGCAGCGCACCGGCGTCGCGGTCCAGGTCAAAGTCCATCGCGCTGACGGCGGCAGCCGGCGCGGCGTCCTGGCTCAGGTCCAGGTCCAGGCCATCGGCCGCAGCGTTGGCCGGTGCAGCGGGCTCAGCAAACATCGCAGCGAAGTCGTTGAGCTCATTCGACTCGCTGGCTACGAAAGGGGCTGCACCGGCGGCAGCGGCGGCACCGCCCATGCCGGCAGCGGCCTTGGCTTGCGCAGCGCTCACGTACAGCGGATTGTCAGGATCGATGCTGACGCCCAGCGCGGCGGCTTGCGCCCACTCGTCGCCCACGCCCTTGGTCATCGAATACAGCTCGCTGGCCTGGGTTTCGAAGGAACGGGCATCCTTGCGGCCGGCGTAGATTTCCAGCAGCTTCAGGCGCACCGGGTGGCGTTCCGGATGGACGCGCAGCGCTTCCTTCAGAATTTCCTCTGCCTGGGCATCACGGCCGTAAGCGATGTACACATCGGCTTCCGCCACCGGATCGACTTCATTGGTGTCGAGCTGGCTGGCCGAAGGGGCGAAGTTGGAGTTGAACACGCTGTTGCTGGTATCCACGCTCTGGCCGCCGGTTTCAGCGAACAGGGAATGGGCCGTGGTGCCTGGATCGCCCAGCACGCTGGCCGCTTCCGTATTCGGCAGCGCCAGTTCTTCGGCAGCCTTGCGGCGGCGCACCACCATCAGCGCAGCGATACCGAGCAGCGCAGCAACGCCGGCGCCGATCAGCTTGATGTTTTCCATGATCATGTCGACCAGGCCCGGCTCGACTTGCGCAGGCGGCGGCGTCACCACGGTACGCTTTGGCTTGGCTGGCTTTGCCGGTGCGGCCTCGGCCGGCGCGGAAGCTTCCGCTGCCACTGGCGCAGGTGCGGCAGCAGCCGGGGCGGAAGCGGCAGGCGCCGCGGCTGGCGTTGGCTCGGACAGCTTGACGGCCGGGCTGGCCGCCGGTGCCGCAGCGGCGGGTGCTGGCGCCGCTGCCGGGGCAGGTGCAGAAGCGCCGGCCTTCGCTTGCGCGCTGGCGGCAGCCTTGTTCTTCACCTCCATCAGCTTCTCGAGGTTGTTGACGTTCTTCTCCAGCTCCTTCACGCGGGCGCTGGCGTCGGCCATCTGGCGGTCCTTGGCGATCTTGTCTTCCACCGCGCCGGTCTTGCCCGGCTTGCTGGAAGCCTCGCCGGCCTTGGACAGTTTCAGCTGGTCTTTCGACTCGGTGACCGGCGTCGGGCGCTCCTTGACCTGGGCAGTGATCTTGCCGGTCTGGCTCTGCTGGGATTCAGCTTCCTTGGACGGCGTGGCTGCGGCCACCTGGCCTGCCAGCTTAGAGCGGTAGGCGTTGAAGTCGGCAGCATGCGCCACCACCACGCCGTGGGCTTCGCCCTGGCTGGTGCCCTTGACGGTGCCGGCATCCGGCACGGACAGGATGGTGCCGGACTTCAGGCGGTTCATGTTGGAACCGTTGAAGGCGTCCGGATTGGCGCGGTACAGCGCGACCAGCATCATGTCCAGCGACACGTCGGCCGGCTTCAGGCGGCCGGCGATCTTGCCCAGCGTATCGCCCTTCTTGACCTGGTAGCTGTCGGCAGCAGCGCCGTCCTGGGCGGCAGCGGCGCGCGGCGCAGCCGCCGGCTCCGCTGCACGCGACGGTGCCGCAGGCGCGGTCGGCGCTGCGCTTGGCGTGGCAGCCTGGGCCGGCGCCGCAGCGGCTGGCGCAGCCGCAGGAGCGGCGGCCGGCTTGGCGGCAGGACGCGAACGCTGCGCTGCCACTTGCGCCGAATTGGTCGTGCGCAGGTCGGCAGGATCGAGCAGGAAGGTGTATTCGCGCACCAGGCGACCATTGGTCCAGGTCAATTCCAGCAGCATGTCAACGAAAGGCTCGTTGATCGGCTGGGACGAAGTGATGCGGATAAATTGGCGCGAGCCACGGGCTTCGACCTCGAAGCGCAGGCTGAGCAATGCCGAATTGAAGTCGATATTGGCGGCGCGGAAGGCATCCGGCGAGGCCAGCTTGGCCACCAGTTCGGACGCTTCTTCAGGAGTAACGGCCGTCAATTCGATTTCGGCGCGCAGCGGCTGCCCCAGCGAGGAGAGCACAGTGAGCTTGCCAAGGCCTGCTGCGTTGACGGAAATAGGTGCGAGCACTGCACCGCTGAGCACAGCAGCGGTCAGTGTTTTCAACGCGAACGAAGCGACCTTGGAAGGTTTTTGTACAGGCATAGTGAGCGACGAAAAATGGTTAACGTGGAAACAAAGTTACTTTTCCAGAGGTCTCAACATAACATCATGCTTTAGAGCATGCAAGCATTGTCCCACTATTCTTCCTTTAAAGGAACTATTCTGTTTCGTTCATGCCGAAAATATTCCTTCGCCCAAAGAAAAAGCCGGAATTTCCTTTGAAATCCGGCTTTTAGAAAATACTTCTTATCTTGTTTATTATTCAGTAGGTATTAGCTGATTAATAACTTTTTATTTATCCAGTACGATGCGCAGCATGCGGCGCAGCGGCTCGGCGGCGCCCCACAGCAGCTGGTCGCCGACGGTGAAGGCGGACAGGTAGTCGCCGCCCATCGACATCTTGCGCACGCGGCCGACCGGGATCGCCAGGCTGCCGGTGACGGCGGCCGGGGTCAGTTCCTTGACCGACGCCTCACGGGTGTTCGGCACGAACTTCACCCACTGGTTGTCCTTGGCGATGATGTCGTTGATCTCGTCCAGCGGCACATCCTTGCGCAGCTTGATGGTCAGCGCCTGGCTGTGGCAGCGCATGGCGCCGATGCGCACGCACAGGCCGTCGACCGGGATGGCGGAGGCGGAGAAGCCTTCGCCGCGGCCCAGGATCTTGTTGGTCTCGGCGCCGCCCTTCCACTCTTCCTTCGACTGGCCGTTGCCCAGGTCCTTGTCGATCCACGGAATCAGGTTGCCGCCCAGCGGCACGCCGAACTGCTTGGTTTCTTCCGGCGACAGGCCGTGCTGGGTGGCCAGCACCTGCTTGTCGATTTCCAGGATGGCGGAAGCCGGGTTGTCCAGCAGGTGCTTGACGGAGGCGTTGATGGTGCCGTACTGGGTCAGCAGCTCGCGCATGTGCTGGGCGCCGCCGCCGGAAGCCGCCTGGTAGGTCATGGAGGTCATCCACTCCACCAGGTCTTGCTTGAACAGGCCGCCCAGGCCCATCAGCATGCAGGACACGGTGCAGTTACCGCCGATGAAGTTCTTCACGCCCTTGGCCATCGCGTCCTTGATCACGTTCAGGTTGACCGGATCGAGCACGATCACGGCATCCTTGTCCATGCGCAGGGTCGACGCGGCGTCGATCCAGTAGCCGTTCCAGCCCGCTGCGCGCAGCTTCGGGAATACCTCGGTGGTGTAGTCGCCGCCCTGGCAGGAGATGATGATCTCGCAGCGTTTCAGTTCGTCGATGTTGGTGGCGTCTTTCAGGGTAGTCTCGTTCTTCGCCATCTTCGGCGCAGCGCCGCCGGTGTTCGAAGTGGAGAAGAATACCGGCTCGATGTGGGCGAAATCGCCCTCTTCCTGCATGCGCTGCATCAGGACCGAACCGACCATGCCGCGCCAACCAACCAGACCTACGAGTTTCATTTTGCTTTCCTTTGGGTGTGAATTCTTCAGAGTGCCTCAGAGTGCCGCTACGACTGCGTCGCCCATCTGCCCGGTGCCCACCTTGGTGGTGCCCTCTTCGTAGATGTCAGGCGTGCGCAGGCCCTGGGCCAGCACCTTCTTGACTGCGTTTTCGATGCGGTCGGCCTGCTCCGCGCGGTTCAGCGAATAGCGCAGCATCATGGCGGCCGACAGGATCGTGGCCAGCGGGTTGGCAACGCCCTTGCCCGCGATATCGGGAGCCGAGCCGTGCGATGGTTCGTACAGGCCCTTGTTGTTGGCGTCCAGCGAAGCCGACGGCAGCATGCCGATCGAGCCGGTCAGCATGGCTGCGGCGTCGGACAGGATGTCGCCGAACATGTTGCCGGTGACGATGACGTCGAATTTCTTCGGTGCGCGCACCAGCTGCATGGCGGCGTTGTCGACGTACATATGGTCCAGCGCCACGTCCGGGTATTCCTTGTGCACGTCGGTGACGATGTCCTTCCAGAACTGGAAAGTTTCCAGCACGTTGGCCTTGTCGACGGAGGTCAGGCGCTTGCCGCGCTTTTGCGCCGCCTGGAACGCCACGTGGGCGATGCGGCGGATCTCGCCTTCCGCATAGCGCATGGTGTCGAAGCCTTCGCGCTGGCCCTTGAACGGACCGTCCGGGCATTCGCGCACGCCGCGCGGCTGGCCGAAGTAGATGTCGCCGGTCAGTTCGCGCACGATCAGGATGTCCAGGCCCGACACCACTTCCGGCTTCAGCGTCGAAGCGCCGGCCAGTTCAGGGTACAGGATGGCAGGACGCAGGTTGCCGAACAGGCCCAGGTTCTTGCGCAGGCCGAGGATGGCCTGCTCCGGGCGCAGCGGACGATCCAGGGTGTCGTACTTCCAGTCGCCGACGGCGCCGAACAGCACGGCGTCGGCCGCCTTGGCCAGCGCCAGGGTTTCCTCCGGCAGCGGGTGGCCTTTGGCCTCGTAGCCGGCGCCGCCGACCGGCGCGGTTTCCATTTCAAATTTCTCGTCGAGCGCGTTCAGGACCTTGACGGCCTGGCTGACGATTTCCGGGCCGATGCCGTCGCCCGGCAGGATTGCGATTTTCATGATCTTTTTTCTGTTAAATGACATTCGCCAGCCAGGGCTGGCTGGCAAGGCGGCGCTCTTCGAACGCACGGATCTCGTCGGCATGGCGCAGGGTCAGGCCAATATCGTCGAGACCATTCATCAGGCAGTACTTGCGGAAGGCGTCGATCTCGAAGGGATAGGAGACCGAGCCGTTGCTGGTGCCGACACGCTGCTGTTCAAGGTCCACCACCAGGCGGTAACCCGGGAAGGCCTTGACTTCATTGAACAGATGATCGATCTGCGCTTCGCTGAGAACGACCGGCAGCAAGCCGTTCTTGAAGCAGTTGTTGAAGAAGATGTCCGCAAAGCTCGGCGCCAGGATGGCGCGGAAGCCGTACTGGTCGAGCGCCCACGGCGCGTGTTCGCGCGAGGAGCCGCAGCCGAAGTTCTTGCGGGTCAGGAGAATCGAGGCGCCCTGGTAGCGCGGCTGGTTCAGCACGAAGTCCGGATTGAGCGGACGCTTGCTGTTGTCCATGCCCGGTTCGCCGTGGTCCAGGTAGCGCCACTCGTCAAACAGGTTGGGGCCGAAACCGGTACGGTGGATCGACTTCAGGAATTGTTTAGGGATGATCGCGTCGGTATCGACGTTGGCGCGGTCAAGCGGTGCAACTAAACCTTCATAGACGGTAAATTTTTCCATGATTCTCAACGGGTGGCGACGGCGGACCGTCGCGGTCCGCCGGTCAGCGGTTATTTATTGCCGGCGCCTTCCATTTTCTGGCCGACTTTCTGGATATCCTTGCCGAATCCTGCAACGGTGTTGCAACCGGTCAGGGCAAAGGCGGAGATGGCAATGGCGATGGCAAATAGCTTTTTCATGATGTCTGCTGTAGCAAGCAAAGGTTAGCGGATGGATCGAACATCCACGAAATGGCCGGCGATACCGGCAGCCGCCGCCATGGCGGGAGACACCAGGTGGGTGCGTCCGCCCTGGCCTTGACGGCCTTCAAAATTACGATTCGACGTGGAGGCGCAGCGCTCGCCCGGATCGAGCCGGTCGGCGTTCATGGCCAGGCACATCGAGCAGCCCGGCTCGCGCCATTCAAAGCCGGCGGCCTTGAAGATCGCGTCCAGCCCTTCGCGCTCGGCCTGCTCTTTCACCAGGCCCGAACCCGGCACCACCAGCGCCAGCTTCACGTTGGAAGCGCGCTGCTTGCCGCGCACGACGGCAGCGGCGGCGCGCAAGTCTTCGATGCGCGAATTGGTGCAGGAGCCGATGAACACCTTGTCGATGCGGATGTCTTCGATGCGGGTATTCGGCGTCAGGTTCATGTACACCAGGGCTTTTTCCATGGCGTCGCGCTTGACCGGGTCTTTTTCCTGGTCCGGGTCTGGCACGCGGCCGTCGATCGACGTCACCTGCTCCGGCGAGGTGCCCCAGGTCACCTGCGGCAGGATCTGCGCGGCATCGAGCGTCACGACGAAGTCGTGCTTGGCGCCCGGGTCCGAATGCAGGGTGCGCCAGTAGGCGACCGCCTGCTCCCATTGCGGGCCCACCGGCGAGTACGGGCGGCCCTTGACGTAATTGATGGTGGTTTCGTCCACCGCGACCATGCCGGCGCGGGCACCCGCTTCGATCGCCATATTACAGACGGTCATGCGGCCCTCCATCGACAGCGAGCGGATGGCCGAACCTGCGAATTCGATCGCATAGCCGGTGCCGCCTGCGGTGCCGATCTTGCCGATCACGGCCAGCACGATGTCCTTGGCGGTCACGCCGGCCGGCAGCACGCCGTCCACCTGCACCAGCATGGACCTGGATTTCTTGGCCAGCAGGGTCTGGGTCGCCAGCACGTGCTCCACTTCCGAGGTGCCGATGCCGTGGGCCAGCGCGCCGAAAGCGCCGTGGGTCGAGGTGTGCGAGTCGCCGCACACCACGGTCATGCCCGGCAACGTCGCGCCCTGCTCCGGGCCGATCACGTGCACGATGCCCTGGCGCTTGTCGTTCATGTTGAAGTAGGTCATGCCGACCGACTTGGTGTTCTTGTCCAGGGTTTCCACCTGCAGGCGCGAGACCGGGTCTTCGATGCCGTGCGAACGGTCCGTGGTCGGAACGTTATGGTCGGCCACGGCCAGGTTGGCCGACAGGCGCCATGGCTGGCGGCCGGCGTTGCGCAAGCCGTCGAATGCCTGCGGGCTGGTCACTTCGTGTACCAGGTGGCGGTCGATGTACAGGAGGGCGGTGCCGTCTTCCTCGGTGCGTACTACGTGGGATTCCCAGAGTTTGTCGTAAAGCGTTTTCATGATGCTGCCAAATAAGGTGATCCGTTTGATTATGCCATATTTTGTGCAATGCAAAATCCGGCTGTTTTCCGCCTCGTGAGCAATTCAACGTAGATTTCGAGCGATGGCGCCAAATAAAAAAAGCCTGCAGCCCCTTTTTGGGAGGCTGCAGGCTTGTGTATTTCAGTTTTTCCTGGAGGTGGCTTACGCCGCCATCCTTACACTTCCCCTGCAACCGTCCATCAGGAACGATAGGCCAACTACTAGGACCAGGTCGCCCTCGGCGGAACGCGCGGTGCCGGTGATGCCGTCCACCGACAACGCGGTCATCGGCTTAATCACCAGGTCGGCAGTGCCATCCACGGCCGCAACGGCCAGGATGTAGGGCTGCGGCGAGTTGATGACGATGCCCACGCGCTCCGAGCATGGCTCGTAGCCCAGCGCACCGGCCAGCGAACGCACCGGCAATGGACGGCCCTGGTCCTTGAGAACCGGCGCGCCGCCCACTTCCATGAACACTTCCGGCAGTTCGACCACGCGCTCGACCACCGCCATCGGCAGCGCCAGCAGCGCGCCGGAGGTGGACACCAGCATGGTCGGCACGATCGACAGTTCGATCGGCAGGCGGATGGCGAACTTGGTGCCCTTGCCCAGGGCCGATTCGATATGGATCGCGCCGCGGTTCTTTTCCACGGCGGTCTTGACCACGTCCATGCCGACGCCGCGGCCGGACACGGAGGAAGCCACCTCCTTGGTCGAGAAGCCCGGCAGGAACACCAGCTGGTAGGACTCGTCGTCCGACAGGTTGGCGCTCGGCGAAATCAGGCCCTTCTCCGCCGCCTTGCGGCGCAGCGCGACCGGGTCCATGCCTTTGCCGTCGTCCTGCAGCACGATCATGACGGAGTTGGCCTCCTGCCATGCCTTCAGCGAGATGTAGGCTTTCGGCGGCTTACCGATGGCCATGCGGGCGTCCGGCGCTTCCACGCCGTGGTCCAGCGCGTTGCGCAGCATGTGCACCAGCGGGTCGTACAGGCTGTCCACCACCACGCGGTCCACTTCGGTTTCCGCGCCTTCGATGGTCAGCTCGACTTCCTTGCCCAGGTCCTTCGCCAGCTCGCGCACCAGGCGCGGGAACTTCTGGAACAGGCGGCCGACCGGCTGCATGCGGGTCGCCAGCGTGGCGCGCTGCAGTTCGGTGGAGTAGCGCGAAGCGCGCTCCAGGGTTTCGGTCAGGGCCGACATCAGCGTCGCCGCCTGGCCTTCGAACTTGAATTGCTGCAGGCGTTCCAGCAGCACGGCGGCCTGGTTGGCGGCCTGCACCGATTCGCCGGCCACTTCCAGCAGCGCGTCGAGCTTGACGGCGTCGATACGGATCGATTCTTCCTTGGCCGGCGCGGAGGTCGGCTTGGCTTCGCCGGCCGGGCGTTCTTTCGCCTCCGGAGCCGGGGCATGCACCGCAGCCTGGGTGCCTTCGGCGGCAGCATGCGCCGCAGCCACGCCTTCGGCACGCGCATCGGCCACCGGACGCACATAGGTGCCAGGCGGCACCACGGCTTCGTACATGCCTTCCCAGTCCAGGCCATCGGCCGATGGCGCAGCGGCAGGGGCAGCGCTCGGTGCCGCGGCGGCGGCAGGTGCCGCAGCGGCCGGTGTCGGCGCTGCAACCGGCTTGGCCTTGCCCGCGGCGGAGCTGGCCTTGCCCTCGATCGCATCCTTCAGGATCGCTTCCAGGTCGGCCGGCATGGGCGCCAGCTGGTCCGGCGCAGTGCCGTTATTCAGGTCGGTCAGCTGGTCGGCCACGAAGCCGGACGCCTGCAGCGCCGCTTCGATCGACAGCGGCGTGACAGGCGCCGCGCCGGTGCGCAGCGCGTCGAACAGGTTCTCGGTCAGGTGGCAGGCCGACACCAGCGCGCCCAGGTTCATGAAGCCCGCGCCACCCTTGATGGTATGGAACGAGCGGAAAACAGCGTTCAGCGTTTCCTTGTTGTCGGGGTCACGTTCGAGGCGCAGCAGGTGCTCTTCGACGTTGACGGCCAGGTCCATGGCCTCGACAACGAACTCCTTGAGCATATCGTCCATTAGAACCCCAGGTCGGCAAGCAGGTCATCGACGCTGTCCTGATTCAGGGCTTCCGATGGCACGGACGGACCCGACATCAGCGACACCTCTTTCTGCGCAATCTTCTCGCGCACATCGGCCGGCGCATTGTCTTTCAGCAGTTGCGCCAGCTCGGATTCGACCTTCTTGGTGATGGCGACGACCTTCTTGATCAACTGGCCGGTGATGTCCTGGAAGTCCTGGGCCATCATGATTTCCAGCAGGCGCGCTTTCTCCGCCTCGGTCGCTTCCGACACCTTGGCGGCGAAGGCACGCGAATCGCCGGCCAGGGCTTTGAATTCATCGATGCTCAGCTTGCCCGCAAACAGGGCCGCCCAGCGCTCTTCCATTTCCTTCGACTGCTTGGACAGCACTTCCTGTGCCGGCATGCCGTCGTCCAGGGTATTCAGGACCTTATTGGCTGCCTGCTCGGTCAGCGAGGCCACGTATTCGAGGCGATCCTGCGCGTCCACGATCTGGGTGGACGCTTCGGTCAGGGCCTTGTCGTAGCCCAGTTCGCGCAGCGAATCGTGCAGCAGGCGCACGATGCCGCCCAGGCGCTCGAACATGCCTTCCGCGTGCTCGCCGCCGTCGGCCGGCGCGTCGCCGCTGGCCGCAGCCGGTTCGGCGGCCGGGGCCGGGGCCGGGGCTGCCGCCTTGCTCGATGCTGCTACCGAATCAAACAGGCTTTCCAGGTCATCGGAATCGCCCGACCCGGATGCCGCAGCGGCCGCGGCAGGCGCTGGAGCAGGTGCAGGCGCGTTGGCCCGTTGCGCAGATACTTCCTCAAATAATGCATCGAAATCATCAGCGGCGTCGGTCATAATTCCTGCTTCTCCATAATTTTCAAAAGTTCCTGCTGCCGGGAAAAAAATTGTCAAATTTGACGCTCGGCAATAAACAAGGCACTCACGCGAGTGTAACAGGGGCAGCCCACTCAGTTCAATCTCTTAGGTGAAGCCAAATCGCCCTCCAAGTGTACTGTTGTATTTGCGGACGGTGTGAAATACACGCTGCAAGCCCCTGAAATAACGGGAATTTGCGCCATCTGCGATGTGCTCGTGACAGTTTCTTGATAATTATCAACTCTTTACAGCAGAACAATACTGGTAAACGGGGCTACAATGAAGGCAGGAACTGGCTCTTTTAAATAGTTAAAGGAGGCTGAGATATGTATCGGAAAATCCTGATTACGACCGACGGCTCGGCCGTTTCCAGCAAGACCGCCTGCGCCGGGGTCGAATTCGCCCAGCAGCTAGGCGCGGAAGTGCTGGCCCTGTTCGTGGCGCCGGAATACCAGTACCCGATTTACGTGGAGATCATTCCGCCCAGCTACCCGAGCGAAGAAGAGTACCGCGCGGCAATGCAGCGCGCCGGCAATGAGCATGTCCAGTCTATCCTTGAGTCCTGCGCGAAAAAAGGCGTGCGGGCGGAAGGCATGACTGCCTTTGCCGAAAGCGCCGCGCTGAAGATCGTGGACGTGGCCAGCCAGTGCGGCTGCGACCTGATCTTCATTGGCTCGCACGGCCGCAGCGGCTGGGGCCACCTGCTCCTGGGCAGCGTGACCAACAAGGTGCTGTCGCATACCAAGATCCCGGTGCTGGTGCACCGGCTGATCAAAGACCCGCGCCCGGCCTGAACGGCCTGGCGTTACCACGCGCTCCGGCCTGCCGGGCCGGAGCGTGAAGACCAGTATTGCTAACTATTGAGGAACTATGATTCGAATTGTCATTGCCGACGACCACACCATCATGCGCGAAGGGCTCAAGCGCATTCTTGACGGGGCTCCCGACATCGACATCGTAGGCGAAGCCATCGACGGCTTCGAAGTCCTCACCCACATCCGCCAGGGCGGCTTCGACCTGCTGCTGCTCGACCTGTCCATGCCAGGACGCAGCGGCGTCGACCTGATCCGCCAGATCCGCAGCGAATCGCCCAAGCTGGCCATCCTCATCCTCACCATGCACGAGGAAGAGCAATACGCGGTGCGCGCCATCCGCGCCGGCGCCCAGGGCTACCTGACCAAGGAAAGCGCGGGCACCCAGCTGGTGGGCGCCATCCGCAAGGTGGCCTCCGGCCGGCCCTATATTTCCACCGAAGTGGCCGAGCAACTGGCGCTGAACATCATGCAGCCGGCCGAAACGCTGCTGCACAAGCAGCTCTCCGACCGTGAATTCGAAGTGTTTTCGCTGCTGGTGTCGGGAAAATCCATCACCGAGATCGCCAACGGCCTGCACCTGAGCGTCAAAACCGTCAGTACCCACAAGACCCGCATCATGCAGAAGATGGGCATGGCTTCGCTCTCCGAAATGGTCCAGTACGCAGTGGCGCACAAGCTGCTGACCCCGTTCAAGGCATGATGGACAAGATTGCCTTTAGGATAATTCCTACACCGCCTGTCCACCCTCCTACGAGCATATTCAGCAACCACTGATATTTTTCCCACATTCGCGTTGGCATACTGAAACCATTCCGTTTGGGAACCAGGAGATCAGCATGCTCTCAACGCAACCCGTGTCCCATGAGGCCGGCCGCCAGCGGCAAGGCCGTTTGTGGTCCAACCTGAAAGAAGTGTGCGAGCTGCTGCACTTGCCGCCGGTATCGCTCAATTCCGAAGAGCTGCTGTTCCAGCATGTGCAGTTCAAGACCGGCCAGCGCGTGCATACGATTGGCCAGCCGTTCGACATGCTGTACGTGGTCAACTCCGGCTTCATGAAAACGGTGCTGATTGACGAATTCGGCAACGAGCAGGTGCTGGCCTTCCCGATGAAGGGCGACCTGATGGGCGTGGACGGCATCCACAGCAAGACTTACGCCTCGGAAGCGGTGGCGCTGTCGGACTGCGACCTGATCCTGCTGCCGTTCAAGAAGCTGACCACGCTGGGCCGCACCCACGTGGAGCTGGAGAACATGATGTACGGCGTGATGAGCCGCGAACTGGTACGCGAGCAAGCCATGATCGGCATGCTGGGCGCCCTGAGCGCGGAGGCGCGGGTGGCGCGCTTCCTGGTCACGCTGTCGGAAAAGTTTTCGCAGATGGGTTATTCGAGCAAGCTGTTCAACCTGCGCATGACGCGCCACGAGATCGGCAGCTACCTCGGACTAACGCTGGAAACGGTCAGCCGCACCCTGTCAGCCTTCAACGAGATCGGGCTGATCAGCGTGGACCAGCGCACCATCGGCATCAAGGACGTCGACGCCCTGAAATCCCTGCGTCGCCTGCCGCCATCGCGCACGCGCAGCAAGCTGCCGTCGCGCGCCAAAGCCGCCGCCAGCGAAGCTGCCGTGCCGCTGCTGGCGACACTGTAAAGAGTACTACTCACCCAGCTTTGGCCCGCTTCGGCGGGCCTCTTTTTTTCTTCAATAATTTATTTGACAAGCATTGCCGACCTGCGCATAATGCAAATGCGAATCATTCTTATCTGAGGAAAAACAACAATGCAAACTTCCGCCACGATCGACGCCCCCAAACCCAAGGCTGCTGCCGCCCCTGCCGCGCAGCAGCCGACCCAGCCCCTGCGCCGCTACACCACCGCCGGCCTGATGGAAGACCAGCGCGAAATCGAAATTGAACACGCCGGCCGCATCTACCGTCTTCGCATCACGCAGTTGAACAAGCTGATCCTGACTGCCTGAAGCTTACCCTCCCCAATCGCCAGCCAGCCGTCACACGCGGCAGCCAGCCACCCCTGAACTTTTGGAGTGAATCATGGCTATCGACCGCAACGACCCGATCTTCACGCACAGCGCCGCTGCCCGCCAGCCGGAACTGATGCTGTCCGCCGTGCTGCACCTGATGTCGCACTACACCGCCAATGCCGCCGACAACGGCGGCTGCGTCAAGCTGGCATCGGTCATCGAGCGCCACCTGAAAGCGCTGTCGGCGCAGCCGGACCTGGCGCCGGTGCTGCGCGCCACCTGCCAGCAATTGTGCGAACAGTGGGCCGTGGTGGTCGAACAAGCCCGTCCTCCGCAGGAACGCGCCAGCTTCCTGGCGCGCCTGATCGGCCGTCCCCGCCCTGCCCCGCTGCCCGCCTGAGGCCCGCCATGTGCGACAAGCACGCCATCGCCACCCATGCCGCGGCCGCCGAACCGGCGCGCCGCCGCCGTATCTGGGACCTGCCCCACACCTGCCACTGCCCGCTGGTCGGCGTCGGCCTGCCGCTTGGCGTGCTGCGCAAGATCGTCACCAAGGCCGTCGGCGGCAAGGTGCTGGCCGACGATTATGAAGTGCACGTCGGCGCCGTCAGCGAATGCGGCAACCGCAACCGCCTGTCGGAAGCCATCCAGAAGGAGCTGGAGCGCCGCTACGCCGCCGTCATCCAGCGCTTTCGCCCCGCCCGCGACGCCGCGGCACTGGAAACGCTGTGGCAGGCCGCCGTCGCCAGCGGCGACGTGCCGGGCCCGTTCTGGGCCGGCCTGAGCCACCCGCACTGCACGCTCGAACTGCAGGAACGCATGTGCCGCGACCTGCACATGATCCAGCACCAGGCCGGCGCCGCCACGCGGGCCGACATCAGCCGCCTGCAGGCCCTCGAGCAATCGAATGCCGCGCTTGAGCGCGAACTGGCGCGGCTGCAGCAACGCAGCGCAGCCTGGCAAGCCGAGCGCCACGCCGAGCAGGAAGCCCACGCCGCCGCCCTGATGCAGCTGCGCGCGCAGCTGGTCGGCCGCGACAGCGTGCTCGCCTCGCTGCGCCAGCAACTGGAAGAGCTCCATGCCACCATTCCCGGCCTCGCCACGCGCGAACGCCTGGCGCGCCAGTTGGCCGACACCGAGCAGCGCGTGCACGACTTGCGCACCGAGGCCAGCGCCGCCCGCGCCGAAGCAGGCACGCTGGAACGCCAGCTGAACGAAGCACGCGCCGCGCTTGCCGCAGCCAGCGCGCAACCATCGCCCGCCATGCCGGCAGCCGCCACCGCCGCAACGGGCGGGCCGGCTGCCAGGGCGGGCACCACGGCACAGCGCATCACCCTGCACGGCCTGCTGGCCGAACGCGTGCTGTGCGTCGGCGGCCGCGCCGGCAACGTCGCCGGCTACCGCAGCGTGATCGAAGAAGCCGGCGCCGAATTCCTGCACCACGACGGCGGCCTGGAGGACAACGTGGCCCGCCTGGAAACCAGCATGGCCGCGGCCGACCTGGTGATCTGCCAGACCGCCTGCATCAGCCACAGCGCCTACTGGCGCGTGAAGGACTTCTGCAAGCGCCACCAGAAACGCTGCATCTTCGTCGACAACCCCAGCGTCACCACCCTCCAGCGCGCGTTGGAACCACAATAAAAGTCGGGGTCAGGTCTGTCATTTGGACACCGAAGCACGTCGTTTGATCTGCCTCAATACGCAAAATGACGCGCTTTTGCGTATTGAGGCAGATCAAGTGTTCGCGCTATCTGTCCGAATGTCAGACCTGACCCCGACTTTCAAAAAGAAACGCCCCGGCGCTTGCGCGCTCGGGGCGTTTTGCTACTCGGGGCGGCGATTAGAAGGTGTAATTGCCGGTCAGGTAGAAGGTACGGCCCATTGGGTCGGCGTAGCGTGGGTCGAAGCCAACCTGGTGGCCCGAGGAGTTACGCAGCGACAGCGGTGGATCGCGGTCCAGCAGGTTCTTGATGCCAGCGCGCAGTGCCAACTGTTTGTTGACAGTCCACTTGCCTTGCCAGTCCCAGGTCAGGTGCGATGGCACGTGCAGGCGGATTTTCTCCAGCTTGCTGGTATCCAGGTTCAGCACCGTCGACTGCGCATCGGTATAGCCGTTGCGGTAGTTGGCGATCAGGGTGTTGCTGAACGCGCCGGTGTCCAGGGTGGTGGTCCAGCGAACAACGTGACGGAACGCGACCTTGTTGTCGGAACCGAAGAAGTTCATATCGTTGGTCCACTTGTCCGAAGTGCCTGGCTCGGTGTAGTCGGACTTGATCAGGTAAGTACCTGCCAGGTTCGAGGTCAGGTTGCCGAAGGCGAACTTGTGACGCGCGGTGAAGTCCCAGTCGATACCCTGGTTGTGGGTCTTGCCGATGTTGATCGACAGCGACTTGATGGCCCAGTAGGTGGAACCGGTTGCCGGCTCGGTGTAGGTCGTGATCAGGTCGCGCCACTTGATCGGGTCGGCGAAGATCAGTTGCTCGGACACGGACGACACTGCGTCGGTCATCTTCACATCCCACAGGTCAGCACCGAAGGAGAACGCATTGGTCGGTTCAGCACGGAAGCCAATGGTGAATTGCTTCGATTCTTCCGGCTTCAGGTCCGGGTTGCCCACCGAGTACACGTTGTACTGGGTCTTGCCTGGACGGCACAGGGAGTTGTTGCCCAGTACGGATGGGCAGGAGTAAGAGCTGGCGGTGAAGCCGGCGGTAACCTGTGGCTGGGCGATGTCCAGCATCGAAGGCGCCTTGAAGCCGGTGCCGTAGGAGCCGCGCACCAGGAAGCCGGTGGTCGGCTGCCAGCGTGCCGACAGCTTGTAGGTGGTTGCGTGTTCGCGCTTGCCGATGGTGGCGTTTTTCAGGCCATCGTCGATCGCGGAGTAGCCGTCGTAACGCACCGCTGCCGACAGTTCCACCGACTTCGAAACCGGCGCTGCCAGTTCGGTGAACACGCCGTAGGTGTCGCGGTCCATGTCGTAACGCGCCGGGGTGTTGAAGTTGTAGATCGAACCGTTGCTTGCCGCTTCGCTTGGGGTCTGCTCGTAGTGGTAGTTGCGGAAGTCGCCGCCCACTGCGATCTGCGCGGCGCCGCCTGGCAGTGCGAACAGTTCACGCGAGCCGCGTGCGTCGATGCCCTTCAGGGTCGTCGATGCAGTACGGATCGAACCGCGGAAGGTCGCGTCGGACAGTTGCTGTGCGGTCGCGGTGGTGCTGCCGATCGCCTCGAACGGGTTGATGGTGCGGTTGGCTACCATGTCGCGGAACGGCTGGTTCAGTGCATAGCCGTCGGTGTAGCGCTCGTCGATCTTGTTGCGCGACCAGGTCAGGCCGGTGTTGAACGACCAGGCGCCCAGGTCGCCTTCGAGACCGGTGACGAAGTGGGTCGAATCGGTGATGGTGTTGCTGGCGCGGCTGCCGAAGTCATAGGTGCGGTACAGCGCGTTGACCGAGTACAGGCGCGATTCCTGGTCCGCAGTCAGGTATGGCTTGACGTACTGGTTGTAGTAGGCCGAACCCTGTTCGATGGTGATCGGCGCGGTGTTGGCGGCGATACGGGCGGTCAGGTCCAGGCGCGACAGCGCGGTTTCTGCGAACAGGTTGATGTCGTCGTTCAGCTTGAAGGTTGCCTTGCCGAAGAAGCTGTCACGCTTGTTCTCAGGGACGATTTCCACCATGGAGCTGGAGTCGAAGCCGCAGTTCTGGGTGGTAGCGTCGTTAGTTGCCTGCGCGAAGTTCAGCGGTGCGCACTTGCCATTGGTTTTCAGGTACGGGTTGAAACCGATGGTTTCGAAACCTTTGGCTTCGTCACCGGCGACCTTGTACATCTTCACCGATGCGTTGGCAGCGATCGCGGAAGAGCTGGTACGGTCCATCACGTAGTTGTGGCCATTGTGGCTGAATGGCAGGTACGAGGTCTTGGCGAATTCACGCTCGGTTGCCTTGACAGCCTTGCGCTCATCGTGGCGGTACGAACCTACCAGCTTGATGCGGCCCGCTTCGTCGGTCCAGCCGGAGGTCAGGTTGAAGTAGGTCTGGCGGCCAGCGCTGCTGTCGAACGGCTGGGTCATGTTCGCTTCCACCGTGGTGGCCTTGACGCTGTCCTTCAGGATGAAGTTGATCACGCCGGCGATCGCGTCGGAACCGTACAGCGCGGAAGCGCCGTCGGTCAGGATTTCGACGCGCTCAACCGCGCTCATCGGAATGGCATTCAGGTTGACGGCGGAGCCGGAACCTTGCGGCGCCACGCGGCGGCCGTTCAGCAGGACCAGGGTGTACGCTTCGCCGATATTGTGGATGGAAGCGGACACGTTGCCGCCCGAGTTCGAACCAGCAGCCACTGCATCAACGGTGAAGCCTTGCATTGCCGGCAGGGCCTGGATCAGGTCGGCCACGGTGCCGGCGCCGGTCTTGGCGATGGTTTCGGCGGACAGGCGCTGCACTGGCAGTGCGCCTTCGACGGCGATACGCTTGA
>CAMLSG010000072.1 GCA_946482635.1 uncultured Duganella sp. | reverse complement strand
CGCACGGCGCTGGTGAGCTCCTCCATCGAGGATGCGGTCTCCTCCAGCGCGCTGGCTTGCTGCTCGGTGCGCGACGACAAGTCCAGGTTGCCGGCGGCGATCTGGGTCGCGGCAGTGTTGATGGTCTCGGTCCCCTGCCGCACTTCGGACACGATGCGCAGCAGGCTGTCGCGCATCACGCTCATGGCCTTCATCATGCTTGCTTCGTCATCCTTGCGGGTCTCCACGTGCACGGTCAGGTCGCCGGCAGCAATGCGGCCCGCGATTTCGGCCGCCACATCGGGCTCCCCACCCAACTGGCCAAGCAGGCGGCGCGCAATCAGGATGGCGGCAACCACGCCCACTACCAGCGCCAGGCCGCTCATGGCCAGCATCAGGGCGCGGGCTGCGGCATAGGCTTCGGCAGCTGCGGCGGCATCCCGCGCATTGTGCTGGCGTTGGAGCTGCACGTCTTCATCCATCACATCCTGCCAGCGCTGGGTGGCCGGGCCGGCCTTCTGCATCAGCAGGGCCACCGCTTCTTCATCCTTGTGCTGCGCGGCCAGCTGCAGCAACTGGTCAGTCAGCGGACGCGCTTCCTGCTGCAGGGCGCGGATGCGGCTGCGGATCGCCTTGCCTTCCTCGGTGGCGGGCAAGGCCTCCAGCGCCGCCTGCGCCTTGTCGTACTGGGCCCGCGCCGCCTGGATCTTGGGCAGCTCGCGCTGCATCGCCGCTTCATCGGACAGCAACACCATGGTGCGCGTCACACGGGCGACGATATGCACCGCTTCCGACATATCCTGGACATAGGTCAGCTTCGCCACATTAAGCTGCACGACTTTCTCAAGCTGGGCGTGGATGCGGTGCATGTTATAGATACCGAGGCCCGACACGCCGGCCATCAGCGCCAGTACCAGGCCAAAGCCCAGCGCCAGCCGGGTGCCCACCTTCATCGATTGCTTCGACATAGCTATTCCTTTCGTAGCGACTCTGCAACCTCGGTACTGCAAATAGGCAAGACTACACCAATTCAATTAGAATCTGTCGATTCCAAAATATAAGCCGCCGCCCCCACATGAACCTGCAAGTGATCCTCAACCTGGCCGTTGCCGCCATTGTGCTGGCTTTCCTCGTCGTGCAGCAGAAACGCCATGCCAGCTTTACCGTGCGCGTGTTCAGCGCCCTGGGTCTCGGTGTAGTGCTTGGCGCCGGATTGCAGGCGCTGTACGGCGCCGGCAGCGAAGTCGTCAAGGTTACCGGCCAGTATCTCGATATTGTCGGCAGCGGCTACGTCAAGCTGCTGCAGATGATCGTGATGCCGCTGATTATGGTGTCCATCGTTTCTGCCATCCTCAAGCTGCGCAACGCCAGCTCGCTGGGCAAGATCAGTGCCCTCACCATCGGCACCCTGATGCTGACGACCACCGTAGCGGCGGCGATCGGCATCCTGATGGCCAAGCTGTTTGGCCTGAGCGCGGCGGGCCTGGCCTCCAATGCAGCGGAAGTGGCGCGCGGAGCCTACCTGGAAGGCAAACTGGCGGACGCGCAGTCGATATCGCTGCCGAACATGCTGCTGTCCTTCATCCCGAGCAATCCCTTCCTCGACATGACCGGCGCTCGCAAGACATCGACCATTGCGGTCGTCGTGTTTGCGGTGTTTGTCGGCGTGGCTGCCATCGGCATCGCGGAAAAGAAACCCGAACACTTCACTTCCTTCGACCACGCGGTGCACGTCGCGCACACCATCGTGATGCGGATCGTGACGCTGGTGTTGCGCCTGACGCCCTATGGCGTATTCGCGCTGATGGCGCAGGTGGTGTCCAGCTCCAGCTATGCCGACATCCTGAACCTGATCGGCTTCGTGGTGGCATCCTACTGCGCCCTGCTGCTGATGTTCTGCGTGCACCTGGCGATGGTCAGCGCCAGCGGCCTCAATCCGCTGCGCTACACGAAAAAGATCCTGCCGGTGCTGACGTTCGCCTTCACTTCCCGCACCAGCGCTGGCTCCATTCCGATGAGCGTGCAGACCCAGACCCAGCGCCTGGGAACGCCGGAAGGCATTGCCAACTTTGCCGCTTCATTTGGCGCCACCATCGGCCAGAACGGCTGCGCGGGCATCTACCCGGCCATGCTGGCGGTGATGATCGCGCCGACGGTCGGCATTGATCCATTCACCGCATCATTCCTGGTGCCGCTGCTGGCGATCATCACCATCGGTTCCGTCGGCGTGGCAGGCGTGGGCGGCGGCGCGACCTTTGCCGCGCTGATCGTGCTGTCCTCCATGAACTTGCCGGTGGCTTTGGCCGGCCTGCTGATTTCAATCGAACCGCTGATCGACATGGGCCGCACGGCGCTGAACGTCAGCGGCTCGATCGCCGCCGGCACGGTCACCAGCCGCGTGATGGGCGAGACCAATATGACGGCCTTCGCCAGCGACCAGGAATTGCAGGTCGATTCCCAAGGTGCTGCCTGATATGTCGGATATTGACGCCTTGAGCAGCCAACTGCCAGTATTTCGATATCATCCCGACCCAATCGCTTCCGGAGTGATCCAGGCAAGCACAGCGCAATGCGCCTGCTGCGGCATGCAGCGCGGCTTCATTTACGTAGGGCCGGTGTATGGCGAAGCCGACCTGCACGACTCCCTGTGCCCATGGTGTATTGCGGACGGGTCTGCGGCCAGCAAGCTTGGCGCCTCTTTCGCAGATGACTACCCATTGCGGCGGGCAAACGTTCCAGGTCACATCATCGAGGAGATCAACCTTCGGACACCGGCGTTCTCTTCATGGCAACAGGAAGAATGGCTCGCCCATTGCGGCGACGCTTGCGCCTTTCTCGGCGATGCATCGGTGGCAGACGTTGCAAACGCCACCGAAGCCACCAAGCTGGATTGGCACGCCCGGTATGAGCTCGACGAAGAAGACTGGCAGCACATCACAGCCGGCTACACTCCTCGCGGAGCCCAGTCGTTTTACAAGTTCCAGTGCCTCCACTGCAGTGCGACCCTATTGGGTTGGGACTGTTCATAAGCGGGCAAGGGCACCATAAACTCAATCATGAACGAATTCGAGCACCTGCCGCTGCTGCAATTACACGAACACCTGGCCAACCTGAAACCAGGCGTCAGCAAATTTGAACCCGACAACGCGCTGAAGGATGCATGCCTCTGTGCAGCCAAAGTGATCTGGAACCAGACCGGGCTGTCCGCCTGGGATGCTCGCCCCCGTGCTGTGCAACACTTCTACGAATATGGTAACGGGACGCTGGGTTTCGCCCACGTCAATGCCGACCACAAAGACTGCTTCGTGATCATCATCTTCGATCGTAAATCATCGACACCGTCCGGCTACTTGCTGTTCGATATCGGCGCCGAATATGCGGAACCGCTCTATATCTGCCCGGCCATCAATCATGAAGGCCCGCCGACCGAGGAAATGATCGAGAACTCGATTCCAACACTGATGTCCCATCAGGATCCGTTTGCCGTCGTCGATATAGGGTATGGCACGTACATGCAGGTCCTTCAAACTGGGGAAAACTCCTTCCGGCTGGAACACCAGCACGTGAACACAGCGCACCACTACGAGTCCGTGCGCGAGGTATCTGCACAAGAAGCGATATCGGCCCTGAAGTCCTACGCATTCGGCAAAAAGGAGTGGGCGGCCGAGATCTCGTGGAAAAAACTGGATCTCTGAATTTGTCCTATCGAGTTACACAGGCAAGATGCGAACCTTCATGCTCGGCAGGCAGGTCCTGCATCCACCTGGATATGCAGAGCGCTCCTGTTTACTGGTCAGCTACAGGTTGCCCTGGCTGCCGTATTGTTACGTCTTATGCCACGAGCCCAACTTTGACGGAGCGATTGTCCCGGTCACAGAACTTATGTCGTTCTTCCTCCTCCAGGCAGAGCAACTGGCCGTTGAAGCAACTGATGATCCGCAGGCCTTCATGCTGATCCATAGCGGAACCTCCGTCCGCAAGCGATCAAACTGGCATATGCATGTATTCGTGATCCAGCACCGTTGGCAGAAGGCCTGGATTTATATGATTCTGGGAGCAAAGAATCTCGCAGTGATTGCTGCCACCGGGATTCGTAGCATCACAGGTCACCGCTCGACGAGCGAGAGAAATACACTTTCCACATGACCCAAAGGATTTCAAAACCTGAGGCATACATCATCGGACGCGCCTCACTGCCCGACGGTCGGCATTGCTTGTCCTGGCGTCGCTCGTGGCATCGTTCAAAACAAATTAAACACATATGCGAGTATTTCTTGACGACGAACGCACTACTCCCGAGGGATGGGTGCGAGTCTATTGGCCGGACGAAGCCATCGCGCTTCTGGAAAGTGGTGCAGTGGAGGAGTTGAGCCTCGATCATGACTTGGGCGACGATGAACGCGGCACCGGGTATGACGTGGTGCTTTGGATCGAAGAAGCCGTGGCCCTTCGTGGATTCAAGCCGCCCAGGATCTTCGTGCACTCTGCCAACTCGTCGGCGCGAGACAAGATGATCGCCGGCATTCAGTCGATCGAACGCATGGCGCAGCAAAAATGAAGGCCGCAAACGGCCTCCAATCCGTTTTCAACTGTTCGAAATCGGACACCTTTGTGCGGAAGCGGCCGTAGCTCCCCTCCTGCCGCCACGGAAAATAGCGGCTTGCGGGCATGGCACGGAGTTTGCTGTGCTCCTGCCATGGACCAGGAAATCAATCCCTCAATTATCAAACGCCGCCGGCGCGCCACGCTGGCTGCGATAGGCGCTGGACTGGCGGTTGTTTGTGCCGCCGTATGGGGCGTCAACCGTGCGGTGGCGCCAAGTGCAGCCGCCAATGAACTCAATATCGCAGAAGTGCGCCAAGGGAGCATCGCCGACACTATCAGCGCCTCGGGCATTGTCGTTCCGGTCCACGAGGAGCAGGTGCCCAGCCCGATCCAGACCCGCATTGCCAAAATCCATGCGCGGCCCGGACAGCAGGTCAGTGCCGGCGCCTTGCTGCTGGAACTGGATAACCAGTCGGTCAAGCTGGAACTGGAACGGCTGAAAGAACAGCTGGCGCAACAGGATAACCGCATCCAGAACCTGCGCCTGGAGCAGGAACAGAAGCGCAAGCAGCTAAACAGCAGCATCGAATTGCTGCAACTTGACCTGCAATCGACACGTGCCAAGCTGCAGCGGTCCCAAACTTTGCGCCAGCATGGCGGAGTCTCGGCGGAGGATTTGCTGACCGCCGAGCTGAATGTCAAACGCAACGAGATCCAGTTGCGCCAGCAGCAGGAACAAGTGGAGGACGTGCGCCGTGCCACCGCCAGCAATATCGAAGGTGCGCAGCTACAGCAAAGCATCCTGCGCAAGCAGCTGGCGCAGCAGGAAGAACTGCTGGCCCGCACCCAGGTGCGGGCGCCTTTCGACGGCATGCTGACCTGGTTGCTACAGGAGGAAGGCGCGGCAGTGGCAACCGGCCAACTGGTGGCGCGCGTATCGGACCTGCACAATTACCGCGTGGAGGCCACGCTGTCCGACTTCCACGCGCGACGCATTGAGCCGGGCCAGCAAGTGCTGGTCGAGCAAGGCGCGCTGCAATTGCACGGCAAGGTACAGACCATCCTGCCCGAAATCCAGGACGGCACCGTCAAGCTGCTGGTCACGCTCGACCAGTCGAATCACCCTCAGTTGCGCAATAAGCTGCGCGTGGACGCAAACATCGTTGCCGCACGCAAGGAAAGCGCGCTGGTCGTGGCACGCGGTCCCGCTTTCAATGGGCGCGGCAGGCAAGCCATCTTCGTGCTTAACGGAGGAACGGCGCGCAAGGCCATGCTCGATATCGGCGCCAGCGACAGCAAACAGGTTGAAATCCTCGGCGGCGCAAGCGCCGGCGACCGCATCATCATTTCCGATACTTCCCGTTTCAAAGATTACGACACCATCAGGATCGCCCAATGATCAAACTCGACAAAATCAGCAAGACCTACCATACCGACAAGGTGCAGACCCTGGCCTTGAAGGACATCGACCTGCACGTCCGGAAATCGGAATTCGTCTGCATCATGGGCCCCAGCGGCTGCGGCAAGAGCACGCTCCTGAACATCATCGGCCTGCTGGACCGACCCGGCGCGGGCAACATCCATATCGGTGGCCTGCCGGTGCAGTCGTACAAGGACAAGCACGTAGCGCGCCTGCGCAATGACACCTTCGGCTTCATCTTCCAGAGCTTCCACCTGATTAATGACCTGCGCGTAATCGACAATGTGGAACTGCCCCTGCTCTATCGCAGCATGCCTGGCGGCGAACGCCGCGAAAGGGCCCGCGCCGCGCTGGAGAAAGTCGGACTCGGTGCCCGCATGGAGCATTACCCGAACCAGCTCTCCGGCGGCCAGCAGCAGCGCGTAGCCATCGCGCGCGCCATGGTCGGCCAGCCCGATGTCCTCCTGGCCGACGAGCCAACCGGCAACCTCGATAGCAAAATGGGGGCGGAGGTGATGGACATTCTTCTCAAGCTGAACGAGGAAGGCACTACCGTCGTCATGGTCACCCACGACGAAGCCGAAGCACGCCGTGCGCACCGCATCGTGCGGGTCTTCGATGGCCAACTGGTAGCGTAAGGAGGCTCCATGCTGAAAAATTACCTGCTTACAGCCTGGAACGTCTTCCTGCGCCGTAAGCTTTTCACGGCAATCAACCTGGCCTGCATCATCCTGACCCTGGTGGTGCTCCTGGTCGTGACAGCCATGCTGCAGGAGGCTTTCTACCCTTCCGGAGTAGAACACCGCAGCAACCGCTTCCTGCAGGTGCACATGATCGAGGCGACCAATGAGAAACACACTTCGCTAAGCCGCGGCCCCCTTGGCTACCGCGTCATCGACAAGTACCTGAAGCCGATGCCGGGTGTGGAAATGGTCGCCGCTGTCACTGGCATCGAGCCGACATCCGTCATCATGAACGGCGCCAGCACCGAAGTGAACATGCGCCATGCCGACGCTGAATATTGGCGAGTGCTGGACTTCAAGGTGCTGGCCGGCCGCGTCCCCAACGAAGACGACGTGGCACAGGGCCGCATGGTCGCCGTGCTGGCGCGTTCC
This sequence comes from uncultured Duganella sp., assembly GCA_946482635.1. The sequence continues at coordinate 15,363 of CAMLSG010000072.1, read as the reverse complement.
ATGGCGGTCAAGCTGTTCGGCGATCCTGCGCCGCTGGGACGACAAATTGGAACGGGCGGCCAAACCTTTACCGTCATCGGGGTGGTGCAGGATGCGCTGCACCTGAACTCCTACGCGGACATGTGGGTTCCGATCACCACTTATCCCAACACCAGCTACCGTCACCAGATGACGGGCCGCTTCTTTGCCCTGCTGCTGGCGCGCACCCCGGACGACCTGCCAGCCATTCGCGCAGAAGTGCAGCGCATTGCCGCGCGAATGGACTTTGCCGGCGATCCGGAATTCACTTCGGCTCAGATCTGGGCCGACAGCAAGATCGATATGTTCGCCCGCAGCCTGTCCAGCAGTAAAGACAGCAATCCCGATGCCGGCGCCCTGGTACTGAGTGGAATTGCCGCGCTGATGGTGCTGTTCATGCTGCTCCCCGCACTGAACCTGGTGAACCTGAATGTCGGCCGCATCATGGAACGCAGCACCGAGATCGGCGTGCGCAAGGCTTTCGGCGCCAGCAATGGTCAACTGGCGGCACAACTGGTGTTGGAGAACGTGGTGCTATGCCTGGCCGGCGGCGCCATTGCGCTGGCACTGGCGGCAGCTGTGCTTTGGTGGCTTGAAGCGGCCGGCCCGATCCCTTACCTCAGAGTCGGCATCAACTTCGCGGTATTCGGCTGGGGCCTTCTGATTACTATCGTCTTTGGCGTGCTGTCCGGCCTGGTGCCTGCCTTGAAAATGTCCCGCCTCGATCCCGTCCATGCATTGAAAGGAGCCGCGTGATGTTTCGCCACTTGATGAAACTGACCTGGAAGCGCAAGACGCGCAATATGCTTCTGACCGTGGAAATCATGCTGGCTTTCGCGATCGTGTTTGCCATTGCCGCCACCGGAGTGCGTTACTGGCAGTTATACAGCCAGCCGCTCGGATTCCAGTACGCGGGTGTATGGGCGGTACAGTTACAACCGCCAAACGGTAGCCAGTTGGGCCGTACCGAGGGCGTGCATGACCGCTTCCTGCGCGCACTGACGGCAATGCCACAAGTGGAACACGCGGCCTTGACCACGTTCGCCATGTTCCAGGACGCCAGCATGGTGAGCCGGATTGCCCTGCCGGATGGCAGCCGTCAGGTACGCGCCAACATGGCGGAAGCCAGCGATCAGTTCTGGACGACCATGGGGATGAAACTTGATGCAGGCCGCTGGCCTTCGGAGCAGGACGAGGGGGCAGATGCCATCGCGACGGTGATAAACCGCCGCATGGCGGATGAATTGTTTCCAGGCGTTTCGCCGCTAGGCAAGCTGATGGCGGCCGAATCCAGCGACCCGAGGGATGCGCGCCACTTCCGGATTGTCGGCGTGACCGAAGACTTTCGAAGCATGGGTGAATTCATGTCGCCTCGCCCATTCATGCTGTTCCGCCACTCTCAACTCGATGGCAACAAGATGCAAATGACACTTATGCTCAAGATGCGCCCCGGCACGCCACGCTCCTTCGAGCTTGAGCTACAGCGCCAGCTCAAGCAAGTGCGCAACGACTGGAGCTACACCATCAATCCGTTGACAGAGCTGCGCAATTCGCAACTTGAGGTGCAACTGGTGCCGCTCAAGGTGCTGGCAGTCATTGCGGCCTTCCTGCTGGCGATGGTTGGTTTCGGCCTGTTCGGCGTGTTGTGGCAGAACACCACCCGGCGGATTCCGGAAATCGGCCTGCGGCGGGCAATGGGCGCAACTGCGGCCGGCATCGCGCGCCAGATCGTGACGGAGCAACTGATGCTTAGCAGCGTGGCCATGGCGGCTGGCCTGGCCTTGCTGGTGCAGTTGCCGTTGACCGGTGCCCTCGGCGAAGCGTTGAACTGGCAGGTGTTCGCGGGTGCATCAATCCTTTCAATGACTATTATCTATCTGCTATCCTTGCTGTGCGCCGTGTACCCAGGGTGGCGCGCCAGCCGGCTCCATCCTGCCGCTGCCCTGCACCATGAATAATAGGAAGACATGCGCCGTATCTTGATTGTTGACGACGACAGCGCCGTACAGGTTTCGCTGCAACTGCTGCTGAAACAGGCCGGCTATGAGACGCGCTGCTGCGATGATCCGCAACAGGCCTTGCAGGCGCTGTCCGGCAGCCAGTTCGACCTGGTGCTGCAGGATATGAATTTCTCGCTGCAGACCAGCGGCGAGGAAGGCTTGTCACTGCTGGCCGCCATCCGTGCCGCCTGCCCCGCCCTGCCGGTCCTGCTGATGACCGCCTGGGGTTCGATTTCGCTGGCGGTGAAAGGCATGCAGGCCGGCGCCGCAAATTTCTTCACCAAACCCTGGGATAACGCGCAGTTGCTGGAACTGGTGCGCACCACGCTGGCTGCATCGCCTCAGCCTGGCGCGGGCGCCGAGGGTCCATCGCGCGGCGAGCTGGATAGCCAGTTCGACTTTTCCAACATCATCGGCGAACACCCAAAACTGCTGCGCGTGCTGGCCGCCATCGGCCAGGTCGCTGCCACCCGTGCGCCGGTGCTGATCCTCGGCGAAAGCGGCTGCGGCAAAGAGCTGGTGGCCGATGCGATCCACCGCAACAGCCCGCGCGCTGCGCTGGCCCCGGTCAAGATCAACATGGGCGCGATCACACCCAGCCTGTTCGAAAGCGAAATGTTCGGCCATGTGAAAGGCGCATTCACCGATGCGCGGATTGACCGGCGCGGCCACTTCGCAACGGCGCATGGCAGCACCTTGTTCCTCGACGAGATCGGCGAACTGCAACGCCCCGACCAGGTCAAGCTGCTGCGCGTGCTGCAGGACCAGACCTTCACCCCGGTTGGCGCCAGCCGCAGCGAGCAAGCCGACGTACGGGTAGTGTCCGCCACCAACCGCGAACTGGCGGAGATGGTGGCCGATGGCAGCTTTCGTGAAGACTTGTTCTATCGCCTGAACCTGATCACGATCCGCCTGCCGGCGCTGCGCGAACGGCGCTCCGATATCCCGCTGCTGGTGCGGCACATCCTGGGCACTGTCGCCAGCAGCTACGGATTGCCGCCGGCCAGCGTCACGCCACCTGCCATGGACTGGCTGGTGGCGCAATCCTGGCCGGGCAATATCCGGCAGTTGCGGCAAACCCTGGAACGCACCATGCTGCTGGCTGGCCGTGCACAGCTCGACAAGCCAGACTTCATCACGGCTAGCGCGCACGAGGAAGGCGGCAGCCAGCGCCTCGGCGTCGACGGCATGACGCTGGACCAGGTGGAACGGCTCATGATCGCAAAAGCGATGGAGCAGCACCAAGGCAATATCACGCGCGTCGCAGCCACCCTTGGACTGTCGCGCGCCGCCCTCTACCGCCGCCTCGAACGCCACGGCATACCAGAGTCCGTGTCCCACCTTGGGGCCTGACCCCATGGTGGGACACGGGCACAGCCGTATGCGGATTCACTTCTATAGCTACCTGGCGGCGCTGCACGCCTTGCTGTTCGCGCTGGTGTTCTATCTGTTTCGTGACCGGCCTTGGGTGTTCCTTGGACTGGAAGTGCTGTTGGTCGGCAGCTTCCTGCTTGGCGTGCGCCTGCTGCGCCGCGCACTGGAGCCGCTCGGCTACACCCAGCGCCTGCGCGAATTGCTGCAGGACCAGGACTATGCCGCGCGCCTGCGCGACAGCGGGAACGGCAACGACGAGCTAAGCCAGTTGATCCGTCAGTTCAACGCCCTGCTTGGTTCCCTGCATGCAGAGCGCTTGCGCATCGGTGAGCAGCAAGGGTTCCTGGACCGCCTGCTGGAGGCGACTCCCAGCGCTGTCATCGTGTTTGATTTCGACGGCCATATTTCCTTGCTGAACCCCAGCGCCGCCGCCTTGCGCCACCGTGAACACCTGCTGCAGCAAATGGCAAGCCTGCCCGACGGCGCGAGCACCATGCTGTCCGATCCGGATGGCCGCCGTTATCGAGGCCAGCGCGGCCAGTTCCATGACCGCGGCTTTGCGCGCCGCTTCCTGCTGCTGGAAGAATTGACGGAAGAACTGCAAAGCTCCGAACGCGCCACCTATGAAAAGCTGGTGCGCGTGCTGGGCCACGAAGTGAACAACACCGTGGCTGCCACCGGTTCCGTGCTGGAATCGCTGCTGTTCTACCGCCGCCAGTTGGCCGAAGCCGATGGCGAGGACTTCGCCATCGCCATCAATGCGGTCAAGCGCCGCAATGCCAGCCTGGGGGAATTCATCGAGCGCTTTGCCCATGTCGCCAAGCTGCCTGCGCCGGAACTGCGGCCCTGCGCCGTACAGGACGTGGTGGAAGACATCATCTACCTCTACCGCGAACCATGCCGCAGCCGCGGCATCAGTATCGGCTGGCGACACCGCGTCGAGGCCGGGCCGTTGCCGCTGGACCGTCACCTGATCGAACAGGCCCTGCAAAACCTGGTCAAGAACGCGATGGAGGCGGCCGACGCCACGCAGCAGGAACGCGGCGGCAAAGCTTCCATCGAACTCGAACTGGTTCGAGAGGCCGATAGCATGCGCCTTTCCGTGATCGATTCCGGTGCCCGGCTGGCCGGTGTGCCCACCAGCCAGTTGTTCACCCCCTTCTTCACCACAAAAAAAGGCGGCCAGGGCATCGGATTATTGCTGGTGCGCGAAGTCCTCCTGCGCCACGGCCTGGCCCATCGCCTGGCGCCCAATGCTGCAGGCGAAACTTCGTTCGACATCTGGTTCCCGCTCGTATTCCCGCACAGCAACGTGGCCTGACCGCATCACATTTGGTCTGATTGATTGAAATATTGGTCAGGCCAATATAAGATTGACAGGCCGACCAGGCACGCCTATTAGCCCCACCGGAGCGCACGATGAAAAAAACCATAATGGAGACATTGGTGGCTGCCGTACTCGCCACCGGAATTGCACACGCAGCACCGCTACCTTTGCAGGACGCCGTCATCACCGCCACATACAACGGCTCGGCAGACGCCATTGTCGGCCTCGACCACCTGTTCCAGCTTGAACCGGGTTCCAACACCACGGCCCTCGACCCATCCGGCACCGGCGTTGAATTCCTCAGCGCCGATGCACTGTTCGGCTTTGATTTCGACGCCAGCGGCCTGATGACAATCATCGCCAACGGCGCAATCACCCCGGGCAGCTACCAGTTCCATTTCGACTTCGGCAATACCCTGGCCGCGCCGCTGACGGCCTTCAAGCTGCTCGATGGCAGCGGCATCGGTGGCCTGCCTGTGCTGTCGCTGGCCGCAAACGGCACCTCGATCGACATCGACCTGAGCGGCACCACCTGGACCGAATTTGCCAGCATCACTGCCCAACTGGATGCTGCCGCCGTGCCGGAACCTGGCAGTGCAGCGCTGATGCTGGGTGGCTTTGCCGCATTGGCGGCCAGCCGCCGCCGACCACGCCGCAGCTAACGCCACGCCCCTCTTCCAAGGAGATTCACATGGAACTTAAAGGTTTCAGGACTGCGCTCGCCCTGCTTGCGGCGCTGTGCCTGCCCGCGCACGCCGCCGACGACCCGGCGCGCATTGTCGCTCCAGCAGATGGCTGGGCAAGCCAGGCTGGCGGTACCGCCGGCGGTTCGGCCGCCGTCTCGTCGCAAATCTACAGCGTCGCCAATCGCGCGCAATTGGTGAACGCCATCAATAACGGCGGCGTCAATCCCAAGATCATCAAGATCACTGGCACCATCGACATGACCGAAGGCGTGCCTTATGCGAACACTGGCGACCAGGCCATTCGCGGCGCCATCCGCCTGAAAAGCAATACGACGCTGATTGGCGCTGGAGCAGGCGCCGGCATTGTCAACGGCCATATCCAGCTTGTCGGCGTCTCGCAAATCATCATCCGCAACCTCAAAATCGTCGCGCCTTGCGATGTCGGCCCGGTGTGGGATCCGAACGACGGCGCCAACGGGGCATGGAATTCAGCCTACGACGCGATTGGGGTCTCCGGTTCCGACCATATCTGGATCGACCACAACACCTTCACCGATGCGCCGATGACCGACAACCTGCTGCCGACCGAAAACGGGCAGCTCAAGCAATGCCACGACGGCGCGCTCGACATCACCAACGCCTCCGACTACGTCACCGTGTCGTACAACGTCTTCGGCGAGCACCACAAGAACAACCTGATCGGCTCCGGCGACGGCGCCACGGCCGACGAAGGCAAGCTGCGCGTCACCTTCAGCAACAATGTGTTCCGCAACGTCTCGAGCCGTGCGCCGCGCGTGCGTTACGGCCAGGTCCACATGCTCAACAACTACTTCACCGGCAGCCGCGACGCCGCCGTGTACGCGAACCTGTACAGCATTGGCGCGGGCTACAACTCAAAGATCCTGTCGCACTCGAACGTCTTCGAAATCGCGGGCGCGCAGGGTTGCAGCAAAATTGTGGTGAACCCGGGCGGCACCGCCACCGGCACTTTCAAGGACAGCGGCTCTCTGCTGAACGGCACCCTGCTGGCCGGCTGCACCATCAATAACAATGTGACCTGGACGCCGCCCTATGCGTTCAGCGTCCGCCCCGTCTCCCTGGTCAAGGCCAACGCCCTGGCGCAAGCAGGCGCAGGCAAGCTTTCCACCGCCATCAGCGGCACGGGCGATACCAGCGGCACGCCTATCCTCACCCTAAGTTGCCCGCCGAGCGGTTTGTACTTCTGCGACGACTTCCAGTCCGGCACTTCCGCAAACTGGGACTTGCTGCCTGTGGCGGGGCCGAACGGCAGCTTCAGCGTCAAGGCCGAAGCGGTCGGCGCGACGAATATGCTGATGCAGTACACCGCCGCCACCACTGGAGGCGTGCTTGCCCTGTTGAAGCCGGCCGCCATGGCCAATGTGCCGAATGGCGATTACTTTGTCGAGGCGCGCATCAAGCCGCAAACCAACAGCACCACCGGCAACAAGCAGCTCTACCTCGTCACCCGCTACGTCAACGCCACGAACTGGTATGGCGCCGGCTTGAACGTGCAGAACGCGAACACCAGCACCCAGGTCGAAATTGCGAAAATGCTCAATGGCGCGCTATCCCGGCCAAAGCAGGTGCGCAAGCCAATCAATATGGACTCGGTGTTCTACACCGTTCGCTTTGAAATGATCGGCAGTACGCTGACGGTCTACCTTGACGGCGAATCGCTTGGCTCGATCACCGACACCGCCTTCAGCGCGCGCGGACTGGTTGGCCTGTACACCGCCAACAAGTCATTCCAGATCGACGACGTGCGGATCGGCGATCCAAGCCTGAAGCCCTCGCAACTGACGCTGAACCCTGCCGTCACCAGCTACATCGCCGAGGTGGGCGATGCGCCATTGCAGCTGGCTGTTACCGCCGTCAAGCCGGACGGCACGGCCGACAACTTTACCGCCAGTTCCAGCAATCCGGCAGTGCTGGCTGTCGGCATCAGCGGCAACACGCTGGCATTGACGCCTGTCGGCGCCGGCAACGCGACGGTCCGCGTGACCAGCGACAGCGATCCAACACTGGTGCGCCAGATCAGCGCCACCATCGGCGCGCAATTCGTGCAGCCCACCCAGACCTACACGCTGACAGACCGCGCCTCACCATCTGCGGCGCAGGGCGAAGCCAAGATCGACGCCAGCCTGCGCCTGGTCTTCGACGGCACGCCGACGCTGGGTAACAGCGGCACCATCCGCATCTTCCGCAAGATGGACGATGCGCTGGTCGACGTGATCAAGCTGTCCGGCGAAACCGATGAACTGGGCTATCCCGGCCAGGCCGCAGTGCGCAAGGTGAACACCAACCCGATCGCCATCAACGGCAATGTGGTGACGATCAAGCCGCACACCGGCAAGCTGGCCTACGGCACCGAATACTATGTCGCGATTGCGAATGGCGTATTCAACGGCACCACGCTTGGCAGCACCCCGTTTGTCGGCATCGGCAAGCTGGGTAACTGGTCCTTCAGCACCAAGGCCGCCGCGCCGTCCGGTCCCGACCTGGTGGTCGGCGCAGATGCCGGCAGCGACTTCGCCACCGTGCAAGGCGCGCTGAACTTCCTGATGCAGGGCGTGGACAAAGCCACGCCGGCCACGGTCACGATCCGCAACGGCAGCTACAACGAACTGCTCTACCTGCGCGGCAAGGATAATGTGACGCTGCGCGGCGAAAGCCCTGACGGCACGATCATCCAGTACACCAACTACGACACCCTGAACCCCGGCACCGGCGCCAGCCAGGCGCCCGGCACCACGGTCGCAGCGGCCGGCGGGCGTTCCGTGATGCTGGCCGAAGCTTCCGACATGCTGGTGCTCGACACGCTCACCCTGCGCAACACCACCCTGCGCGCCGCCAACATCTCAGCGCAGGCGGAAACGCTTTACTTCAACAACGACAACGGCCGCCTGGTCGCACGCGACGCCGCCTTCTACAGCGAGCAGGACACGCTGAACCTGAAAGGCTGGTCATGGTTCTACCGCACGCTGGTGGCCGGAAATGTCGACTTCATCTGGGGTGGCAGCCGCGCCGCACTGTTCGAAGAAAGCGAGATCCGCTCGGTTGGCGACACCACCAGCGCCAGCAGCGGCGGCTACATCCTGCAGGCACGGGTGCCCAGCGCCAGCGACAAAGGCTACGTCTTCCTGAACAGCCGCCTGACCCACGGTCCCGGTCCCGGCCCGGCCCACGGCGACGTACCGAACGGCGCCACCTACCTTGCCCGCAGCTCCGGCAGCGCAAGCGTATGGGACAACATCGCCTTCATCAACTGCCAGATGGATAGCCACATCGCACCGGTCGGCTGGGCCGGGGCAGGCGTGAACGGCCAGCCCGCGCCCAACCCGGCGGTCGCCAATGCCGCCAGCGGCTGGCGCGAATACGGCAGCACCGACTTGAGCGGCACCCCGCTCAACCTGGCCACACGCATCGGCGGCTACCAGCTCAGCCCCACCGACGTCGCCGCCGGCTTCGCCACCCGCGCCCAAATCTTCGCCGCCTACAACAACGGCGCCGGCTGGAACCCGTAAGGCCAGCAACAGCCCAGCCCGTGTCAACCTTGGGGTCAGGCTCTTTGGTTGACACGGGCTCAGCCTTGCGCGCGGTCGAGGCCGTGTCAACGCAGGAGCCTGACCCCAAGGTTGACACGGGCGCGGCCGTAATCTTGCGCGGCGGCGATTGTGTGCCGCCTTAGCTTCGCTTCGCTTACCATAGGCTTTTGACTATCCGCCGAAAGGTATGCGATGGAGCAAAAATGGCCGCAGCAGATCTGGCTCGTGCGGCACGGCCAGAGTGCCGGCAACGTGGCGCGCGATGCTGCCACGGCTGCCAATGAGTTTCTGATCGACATTGCCGAGCGCGATGTCGATGTCCCCCTCTCCGAACTGGGTTTGCGCCAGGCCGATGCGCTGGCGCAGTGGTTTGCGGCCCTGCCGCCCGACCGGCAGCCCAACGTCGTGCTGTACTCCCCTTACCTGCGCGCCCGTGCCACCGCACAATCCGTGCTGCAATGCCTCGGCCCTGAAGACATGCTGGCCGTGGTTTCCGACGAGCGGCTGCGTGAGAAGGAATTCGGCATCACGGACCGGCTTACAGCCCTCGGCATCGCGGACAAATATCCGGAGCTGGCGGCGCAGCGCAAGCATGTCGGCAAGTTCTATTTCCGCCCGCCCGGCGGCGAGAGCTGGTGTGACGTGATCCTGCGCCTGCGCAGCGTGCTCGACACCATCACCCGCGAGTACCGGCGCGAGCGCGTACTGATCATCGGCCACCAGGTCATCGTGAATTGCTTCCGTTACCTGGTCGAGCGCATGGACGAGGAAACCATCCTCGCCATCGACCGCGCCGCCGACGTACCCAACTGCGGCGTTACTTCCTATCAGTTTGACCCGCAAGCGGGCAAGCGTGGCAAGCTGGTGCTGGAGCTTGAAAACTTTGTCGCGCCGCTGAAAGACAGTGGCACGCCCGTCACCGACAAGCCGGACATCCCGTCCGCGCCGAAACCATGAGCAACGCCGCCCCGGTCGAACTGACTTCCGCCCTGCTGCGCGATTGGCCTTTGCCGCAACCCGGCTTCGATGGCGACAAGGAGGTGCGCGGCCACGTGCTGGTGGTGGCCGGCTCGGCGGAAATGCCCGGCGCCGCCATCCTGGCCGGAGAAGCCGCCTTGCGCGCCGGCGCCGGCAAGCTGACCATCGCCACCGCCGCCAGCGTGGCGCCGCAAGTAGGCGCCGCCATCCCCGAAGCACGCGTGATCAGCCTCGGCGAAACACCGGCACACGGATTCCAGGCCGACAGCGCGCGCCGCCTCGGCGAGCTTGCCGGCAAGGCCGATGCCTTGCTGGTCGGCCCCGGCATGGAGGATGAAGCAAGCTGCGTGGAGCTGGTGCGCCACCTGCTCGAGCGGTTCAGCGCGATCCCCATCGTGCTCGATGCCACCGCCATGTGCGCAGTCCATCCGCGCGGCGAACCTCATTTGCTGGACGAGGCTGTCGATTGGGATCATTTCCGCTTTTCCACGCCGGTGCTGCTGACACCCCACGCAGGAGAACTGGCGCGCCTGACCGGCGGCACGCGCAACGAAATCGAACGGCAGCCGCATGGTGCGGCGCAAGCCGCCGCCGACCGCTGGAATGCCGTGGTTGCGCTGAAAGGCGCCACCACCGTGCTGGCGACGCCGGAAGGCAAGCTGTGGCAACACCAGGGCGGCAATGCCGGCCTGGCTATTTCCGGTTCGGGGGATACCCTGGCCGGCATCATCGCCGGACTACTGGCTCGTGGCGCTTCGCTGGAACAGGCCGCAGCCTGGGGCGTGGTACTCCACGCCGCCGCCGGCGAACAACTGGCGCTGCGTTGCGGCCCGCTGGGCTACCTGGCGCGTGAAATTGCAGCCGAAGTACCGGCATTGTTGCGGGTGCTGGCTGCCCAATGAAAGGAAAATGAAGATGAACACCATGAGCAAAGCAGGCGCCCTGTTGCTGGGCGCAGCCCTGGCCGCCGGACTGGCCGGCTGCAAAAAACAAATCGAAGACACGACACCGGCGCCGGTAACCGCACCTGAAACGACGGCCCCTACGCCGCCGCCCGCCACACCGGCGCCCACTCCCGTCACGCCAACCACGCCTCCGGCCGACACGACAATGCCACCGCCTGACACGACGACTCCGCCCGCCACCGGTACCACGCCAGGCACCAGCGGAGCCAGCGGCACGCAAGGCACCGCTGGCGCCGGCCAGCCGGCCAATGTGCCTGACAAGACCGACCAGAAGGACATGCAGCGCGACCGGCGTCCTACTTATTAACGCGGAGGCCCAGCCATGCCGATTCTCCGCCATGCGGGCGCCCTGATGCTGGGCGCCCTGCTTGCAGCCGCACTCCCGGCCTGCAGCAAACATAACGTCGAAAGCCCCGCCAATCCACCGACCGGCGTAGAAACGAAAACTACGCCGGATACCGGCGGCACCGGCACAGCCCCAGCGCCGGCAGCCGCGCTTCCCAGTCCGCCAGCCACGGGCGCCGGTAACTCGACCAGCGGCGCAAGCGGCGGCAGCGCCGCCACCCAGGGAACGCAGCCAACGGCTCCCGACAGCAGCGCAACACCTGCCAACAGCCCGGCCGCCACACCGGGTACGTCAACCCCGCCCAGCGGCCCGCAGCCGGGCCGATGATGGAACGCCGGCGTCACAGCGTCGGCGTTTTTCCCGTTCAAGCGTATGCCGCTTCCATCAACCCGCTCGCCAGCGTGCCAAGTTTCTGGTGATCGAAACTGCTGTTATTGAACACAATGACTGTGATGCCGTCCGCAAGCACGCGGCGCGCCACAAGACGGAATCCGCCATTCGAGCCGTCCTCCCAAGCCGCCTCGCGTGCCTGCCCCGCGATCATCTCGACCTGGGTCCTGCCACCGAGCGCATAGCGCTGGCCGGGCATCTGAACCTTCATCAGCGTTGCGCGCGATGCAGGAGTCAAAAGACTTCCGTTGAGTACTCCGTCCATCAGCCGCAACATGTCTGGAGCGCTGCTGTAGAAGCCACCGGCCATGGCCATGTAATCCGGCACCGCATTGACTCTTCGCTGCCATGCGGCAGGCGGTCCGGCGTAGGCCAGCGCCATTCCTGGTATGGCGCTTGACTCGCCCCGGAAAAGCCCGCTGTCGCGCAAGCCCAATGGCTGCGTCAACCAGTCTGCGACGCAGTCGCGATAGGAACGGCCCGCCACGTGTTCAACAATTGCCTTCACGATCAGCCAATTCGAATGTGAATAGTCCCATTCACTGCCGGGGGCAAAGCGCAGGTCCGCGCTGGCATAGCGATGGACGGATTCCATTTGTCCAAGCTCAGTATGTGCCACCGCAGGATCGGCCTTCCTGGCTGCGATCAATTCGTTCGGCACACCACTGGAATGAGACATCAGGTGACGCAAACTTAGCTTCCCGCCATTGTCTGCGCGGTAGCCTGGCAGATAGCGCTTGATCGGCTCGTCCAGCTGCAGCATGCCCTGGTCAACCAGTTTCATGACGACGATCGAAGCGATCCATTTCGACACCGATCCCGCCTCGAATCGCGCGCTCAGCTCCATCGGCGCCATCGACTGCGGATCGGCTATGCCCATAGCTTTGCTGAAAAGGATGGTCGAACCACGGCCAACAACGACGGTGCCGTTGAAGTCAGCGTAGGCGCCGAGAAGCGCTTCATACCCGGGCAAGGCTGGCTCGGCGAAAGACGGCGCAATCGGCGCCATGGCAATAGCCCCCATAAGGCTCAAATACTCTCTACGGTTCATTGCAGGCGCCCTCTCGCGAAAAATCGGCGTCACCCAACAGGCGACGCCGACTATTCTACTTCGCAATCAGCAGCAGCAAGCCACGCCCACAAACTCCATAGACGTAGTTTTCGCCACCGATAAAGTCTTCCGCACCAGGCGCACGAACCTGGCCGGCGCCTTCGGCCCAGGTGCAGCTGTCAGTCACCCGGTACCAGCTCTTGCCCGCGCCAGGCCATGGCAGCGTGAAATTCACGTTGCCGCTCCAGCCGTTGTAGGCAACGTAGATAGCCGAAGCGCTGTCGCCAAACTCGGTACCGTCGATGCGCCAGGCAATCGCGTGGTTATTGCTGTCGTTGAAGTAAGTCGCATCCGCCACCGCCCCATCGGGCTTGAACCAGCGGAGCTGCTCCATCACATTGCCATTGCCATCCGTCGATGAATAGAAATTCGCTGGACGCAGGGCTGGGTGAGCTTTGCGGAAGGTGACCAGGCCTTTGGTGAAAGCCTGGAAGTTGGACTGATCGGCAGTCCAGCTCCAGTTTTGCCATGTGGCCACCGAATCCAGGTTATACGGATTATTGTTGCAGTTGACGCTGCGCAGCGACTCATCGCCACCCACCATCATCGGCACACCGCCCGACAACAGCATCAGCGCCATGCCGTTGCGTGCCGCCTTGCGCTGGTCGCTCGCCACGCCACCCTGGTCCCAGCTATTGTTATTGTCTTCGCCGCCATCGCTTGGACCGTAGGGCCACGCCTGGCTGTTGTTCTTTGCATTGCAGCTATACAAGTCCTTGAGCGTAAAGCCGTCGTGCGCAGTGATGAAGTTCACCGAATGCCATGGCTTGCGCCCATCGTCGCCATACAGGTCGCTGGAGCCCGCGAAACGCGTGGCCAGTGTTCCCGGCGTCACAGCTACCTGCCCCATCTTGTTCTGGTCCTGCCGGATCACGTCACGGTAGATACCGTTCCACTCCGCCCAGCCACTCGGGAAGCCGCCGACCTGGTACGAGTTGCCGCCGATTGCCCATGGTTCGGCGATATGGTCAACGCCGCTGCCACCGGTGGCAGCGCGAGCCGGCAGCTCCGCCACGATGCGGTTCAGCGCATTGCCGCTGTCCATTTTGTCGAAGTTGTAGCAGCCATGCTGGCAAGTGTTGCCCAGCACCGAAGCCAGGTCATAGCGGAAGCCATCAACGCCCAGCTTGTCGCGCCAGTAGGCCAGCGAATCGACGATCAGGTTTTGCGCCACCGTGTTGCGCGTGTTGTAGTTGCCACCCACCCCGGTGTTGTCCCAGGAGTTCTGGAAATCGCTGGTCAGCGAGTAGTAAGTCGGGTTATCCAGCCCACGCATGCCGTAGATGTTGTAGGTGGTCTTGTCGCCGGCATTCCACTGGCCGCCCTCGCCCGTGTGGTTGTAAACCACGTCGATGTAAACCTTGATGCCGTTATCGTGGAAGGCTTTCACCATCTCCTTGAACTCGCGCGTCGGTCCACCGGCCGTCTGGTCATAACTGTAACGGCGGTCCGGCGCAAAATAGTTCAGGGTCATATAGCCCCAGTAGTTGTCACCCGTGTTGGAATTCGGATCGGCATCGTTGGTGTCATTCTGGGTCTCCTGCACCGGCAGGAATTCAATCGCGGTCACGCCGAGGCTGGCCAGGTATGGCGCTTTCAGTCCCGCGCCTTTGTAGGTGCCGCGGTAGGCAGCCGTGATGCTGCTGTCATTCCTGGTGAGTCCACGCACATGGGCTTCGTACACGATGTCGTCCTTGAAGGCGCGCGTCGGCTTAGTGCCGATAGATTGGGTATCTCCCTGCAGCACGATGCCTTTAGGTGCGCTGCTGCCGCTGTCGATGTTGCGGTACAGGGCGCCGCTGGCGTAGATAGTGCCATTGCTCATGGTTGCAGTGGTCGGATCGTGGCTGATCTCCAGCGCGTAAGGATCGGTCAGCAGCTTATTAGGGTTGAAGCGGTTGCCATTCGCATCGACGTCGGTAATGAAGCCAGTCGATGTGCCCTTGGTCCACGCCGCGTTGTAGGGCCAGTTCGGCCCCCAGGCGCGATAGCCGTAATAGACCGTGCCAGTGATGCCGTAGCTGGCCAACTGGCTGCTGGTAACGTTCAGGCTCCAGATACCGCCAGTACCGAGGGTCATCGGCAAGCTGACTTTTTCCTGCTGACCGGTGGCGGCGCTATACAGGTACAGGTCGATGCGGGTCGCGCGGCTGGAGTAAATCTTGAAGTTGATGCTGGATTTGGTGGCGTCGTAGGCGGCGCCGAGATTGTTGGCATTGATTGCGGCTTGGACGACGACCGGGCTGCCAAACAAGGCGCAACCCAGCATCGCCAGCCCGAGGGCACGGCGAATTTTCATATAGTCTCCCTATTTTCTATTTATGTACTTTTGCTACTTAGTAGCGAATCGATTGTGCGCCGTACCCATGGTTTACTCAACCAAACCGGCAGTCATGCGACGTAATTTAACTACAGAGTATTTCCAAGCAGACCGTTACTGCGGCCATCATCATCCCCCGCGAGAAAACGCTTTTCGCCCGAATTTGGGAGGTTTTATGCGCGCAAACTCCAAAAAACTGGGGTCTGACATTGCATAAATCGCCAATAGGCGGCATCATAAAATTTTACAAAACGTCAATATGACGTCCACTTTACGTTGGGC
>CAMLSG010000071.1 GCA_946482635.1 uncultured Duganella sp. | reverse complement strand
CGGCGAAGGGCCGGCGTCGTTGCCGCCTTCTTCGATCGTGCCGTCGACGGAGACGATGTGGTTGCGCACATGCAGGATGCTGCGCATTGGAAGCGACTGGTCGCGGGCTACTTTAACGGTCATATGGTGTTCCTGCTTGTTGGTTTATCCAGCAATTTACACCAACTTGCGGGCAACACGGAAGCCCACCACATCGTTCGCCAGCAGGGCGGAATAGCCATTGCGCAGGGCCGAACGCAGGTAGCGCGGCTGGTACAGCCATGCGCCGCCGCGCAGGATGCGGCGCGCCTTGTCGCCGCCCTGCTCCCACGCGCTGCCGTCGATGGGCGCGCCGAGGTAGTTGTCGTGCACCATATCCTGCGTCCATTCCCAGACATTGCCATGCATGTCGAACAGGCCCCAAGGGTTGGGCTGGTAGCTGCCGACGCGCGTGGTGCCGCCATGGCTGCTGCCTTTGGGGCCGTCATTGTAGGTGAAATGGCCATCGTAGTTCGCATGTTCCGGCGTGATCTCGTCGCCGAAGCTGAATGCCGTGTGGCTGCCGGCGCGGCAGGCGTATTCCCACTCAGCCTCGCTCGGCAGGCGGTATTCCTGGCCGGTTTTCTCGCTCAGCCATTGCAGGTAGAGCTGGGCGTCGTGCCAGCTCACGCACACCACGGGATGGCGCTCATCCTGCGCAAAGCCTGGCTGCTGCCAGTCCACGTCCATCTTTGACTGCCAGCCTGTCGCCTTCACGAAAGCGCGCCATTCGCCCACGGTCACCGGATAACGGCCCAGCGCAAACGATTGTTCGATGCCGACCCAGTGCGCGGGCAATTCGCGGTCCAGCCAGGTTTTCTGGGCGCCGGCCTTGACGGCGATCTTGTGCTCGTGTTCGGAAGAGCCCATCTGGAAGCGCCCGGTCGGTATCAGCACCAGGTCGGGCCCCACGCCGCTGCCGTCGGCGAAGCGGTCGCGCAGCACGCCCTCAGCATCGGCCACCGGGCTGCTGGCGGTGGGCAGCAGCGCCGCCAGTTCGGCCGCCTTGCGCGCCGCCTGCTCCTTGCGGTGGCGCTCCTGTTCGGCGCGATAGGCTGCCTCCGCCTTCAATTGCGCCATCTTGCGCTGGTATTCTTCCTCGGCCTGGCGCGCTTTCAGCGCATCGGCATCGCGCCGCGCAATCAATTGCTGGCGCAGGCGCTCCTTGCGCTCTTTTGCGTCCTGTTCGGCCTGCGCCTTGCGCTGCTTTTCCTGTTCGCGGCGAAGCTGGTCCTGGCGCGCCTTTTCCTGCGCCGCAGCCAGCGCTTCAGCCTTGCGCCGCGCCGCCAGTTCCACTTCCTTCTGGCGCTTCTGCTCTTCCTCCTCGGCGCGGGCGATGGCATCGCTACGGGCGCGTTGTTCGCGCGCGGCACGCGCCTCGCGCTCCTGCTGCGCCGCCGCGGCCCGCTCGGCCTTGCGTGCGGCTTCGCGCTGGGCAGCTTCTTCTGCGCTCGGCTCGGCCGCCTGCTTCAAGGCGTCCAGCAGTTCGGCGACCGATTCCGCCCGCTCGCCGGCCCGGTTGGCGAAACCGCGCTTCAGCACCTCCCATTGCTGCGCGTTGAGCGCCGCCGGCCTGGCCGGTTCGAGCAGCGCGGTATGCTGGTCGAACGGCAGCCGTCCTTCCAGGAGCTGGTAGATCATCACGGCAACCGCATACACGTCCACCTGCGGACGGGGTGCGCCCTGGCTGGTGCCTGCTTCCGGCGCGCGGTAGCCTGCAGTACCGGCGTTCGGCGTTGCCAGGCCAAGGTCGGTACCGGTCGAACGCGCCCGTGATGCAATGCCGAAATCGAGCAGCTTGATTTCGCCGGCCTTGGTCAGGAATACATTGCCGGGCTTGAGGTCGCGGTGCACCAGGCGATGCTTGTCCCAGGCGTATTGCAGCGCTTCGGCCACCGGCCGCAGCATCTGCTCGACCTGGGCCGGGGTGGCCGTGCCGTGTTCGGCCAGCCAGGCATCGAGGTCCTGGCCTTCCAGGCATTCCATGATGATGAAATAGCTGGAGGTGGCCGGGTCCTGCGCCCATTCGTAGACGCGCACGATATTGTCATGCGCCAGCCGGCGCGCCTGCGTGGCTTCTTCGATCAGCAGTTTGGCGTGGGCGGGGCTTTGCGTCAGCTGCGGCGGCAGGATCTTCAGCGCGACCACGGCGCTGTGGCCCAATTCGGCGTGAGTCGCCAGGTCGGTGGCTTGCCACACCTGCCCCATGCCGCCCATGCCGATCAGGCGCTCCAGGCGGTAGCGCCGGTTGTGAGGGCCGATTTCCTGGCCGGCCATCAGGCCAAGCTCGGTGCCCTGGCGCGGGATGCTGATGGGTGCTGCCGCCCCTCCCGGCGGCGCGTATTCGGCATCCAGGATGGCATTCTTTCGGCGGTCGAACTCTTGCAGGCTTAACAGGCCATCTTCGTGCAGGGCACGCAGTTCGCGAATCTTGTCTCGGGCTGTCTGCATCTCTCTCGTGCTTTACCTCGCTAGCGGCGCCCCGCATTCTGGACAGAATTTCGCATCTCCGCAATCGGTCGGCACGATATGGCCATTCCGGCAACGCTGCGCGGCCGCTGAACCGACGCTGGCTTGCGCCCGCAGCAGGTCGAGCTGGTGCTGGCGTTCCTTGTCGCCTGCAGTGTCGCGATACGAACGCTCATCCCGGACTTCCTCGCGCGCCAGCCGCAGCGCTTCGGCGGGGGTAATGCTGTTCTCTGCGGCCACCACCCCGGCCAGCGCCTGCAGCTGCTCCGGCGACATGGCGGCCTGCGCCTGCTGGCGCATCAGGCGCGACAACGCTTCGGCATTCGGCGTCGCCGCCAGTGCGATCTTGGCGGTATCGCTCATGCGGCCGATCGCTTCCAGCCGGTCGATGTCGATGCGGGCCAGGTCGGCGGCGTGCTGCTGCTGCGCCACCATGCTGTCGTACTCCACTTTCCAGCGGTTGAAGCGCTCCTCGCGCTCCACTTCCATCTTTTTCAGCGACTGCTGCCACTGGGCTTCCTGGTCGCGCAGCTTCAGTTCCAGGCGTTGCTCTTCAACTGCCACCTGGTCCAGCATGGTCTGGCGCGCCAGGTTCTGCCCCTGGCGCTGCTGCACGCCGTCGGCTTCGATGGTGCGCAGCAGCTTCTCGTACTGCGCCACCGATTCGGCCGCGGCGCCGCTGCGCTTCAGTTCTTCCAGCTTGGCGCTGATTTCGGCTACGTGGACCTGCGAACTAGCGTCCTTCGCTTCCTCGCCGCGCGCCAGCTCACGCTTGCGGGCCAGGTGCTGTTCTTCCTCCCACTCGCCGACACGCTCCGCCTCGCGATGACGGGCGGCGTTGGCCAGGGCCAGGCCCTGGAATTTCGCGCGGTGATGTTCGGCCTCGATTTCCTGCTCGCGTTCCTTGGCATCGGTTTCTGCCTTGCGCAAGAGCTGGAGCTGCCTGCGGCGGTGCTGCTCGTCCTCGATGGCCAGGGCCTGCTGGACGCGGTATTCGAGCTGTTGCTGGTACAGCTTGTGCGAAAAACGCTGTTTGGCCAAGGCCTTTTCTTCCAGGCCGGCCTGCTGCGCCAACTCCATCTCGGTACGCATCTTGATTTGCGCCAGGCGGCGCACCTGGTCCCACTGCGCAGCCTCGCCGGCGTGCAGGGACTTGTGACGCGCCAGTTCATGCTCCAGGTCGGCCAGCGCCGCACCGGCGCCGTGCTCGAAGGCTTGCTTGCGGGTCTTGGCTTCGACAATACGGCCGTACAGGTCGATCTCGCGGGCGCGGATGGCCTGCATCTGCTCCTCGGCCTCGGCCTTCAGCTCCGCCCGGCGGAAATCGCTGCGCATTTTCTGCTCCTGGCGGCTGATTGCCTGCCACTCTTCCTCGTTATAAAGCTGGTCGAGCTGCTTGACGTGCTCCAGTTGCCGTTGGCGTTCGTCGGCAACCAGGAACAGGCTGCCCTCGCGCTCGCGGTTGTCATCGTATTTATCATGCCGAAGCGACAAGGTTTCTACCTGCACGGCAGCCAGGCCGAATTCGGCCAGGCGCTGGCCCAGCGCATTGTGCAGGCGTTCGTTGAGCTGTTCGCGCAGGACGCTGGAACTGGCCATGTCGCGCACCGAACGGCTGCCGAGGAATTCCGCCGCCAGCTGGCGCATGGAGGGCGCCAGCAGGTCATGCAGCTGCAGTGCGGTGACAGTACCCGGTGCGGTCATGAAATGGCGTGCAAAGGCCGGTACGTCCTGTACCGTCAGGCCGACCGTGAAATGCGCGGCCAGTTTCAGGAATTCGGCGCTATGCAGGTCGCTGAAATTGAACTCCACTGGCAGCGGGGAAGTACGGGTCACCAGGATTTCGCCCTGCCCGTCGCGCACCAGCTTGCCCAGGCGCGCGAAAAAGCCTTCCAGCTCATAATCGCCCTGCGGTACTTCGGAAACCTGTTCGCCCTGCAGGATGAAAGCGCGCGCCGCAGCCGGAACGTGCAGGGTCTTGGTAAAGATGCCGGAGAGCTGGCGTACGCCGAAAAATACCGCGAGCTCATCGTTGGCCGGAATCCAGCGGTTGTCGCGCAGCACCGGCTCGTTATGCGGTGCGCCCAGCGAGAGGCCGCAGTGGCTGCAGTAGTCGGAGGTGTCGCCGTTGCGGTGCTCGCATCGCGGGCACTTCACGCCGCCAAAACCAAACATCTTGAACATTTGCTACTCCTTGTCTGACCCTGCGCCTGTCGATTGTAACAGGGGCATCATGCGCCCAATACACACCTCCTTATCTTGGCACAGGGGCAGCCCATCCATTCGTCCTGTTTGAAGGGGGATTTGCCTTCTGTTCCCGGTTCGCGCGCAAAAGCCCCGCTTTTTTGCATTTCGCACCACGTTTTGGACAGCTTGTCGCACGGCGGTCGCTAGCGCCAGGCCGCCTGGATACAGTGTGCACATGGATAGTCCTCAACCGGAGAACATCATGAAAGTCCTGCGAAATTTCGAAGCCCTGTTCATCGCCATCATCGGCCTGGCCTGCGCCGCCAGCTTCGTGTACGAAAACCAGGCCGGGGAAGCGAAAGCGCCTGCAAGCTACGCCGCCGCTGCCCAGCCTGCGCCTGCCGTGCCGGTCGTGGTGGTGGCAGCCAAGCGCATGAGCGAAGCGGAAAAACAAGCCTCGCTGGCGGAAGAACGCAAGGCGGCCCAGGGCGGCAAGATCTGAGCAATTGTTACTTCCCTGCTGGATTTGTAAAAAACTGAATCAGGTTTATCTCCCCGGCGGCGCGCTTGGTATATTGAACTCAGCGCATCACCAAACAGGAGAAAAGCCATGTTCAAATCGAAATTCATCGCTGCAGCCGCCCTGGCACTTGGCACGGTTGCATTAGCACCGACCGCCGCGCTGGCGCAGGTTGATTTCAGCGTCGTGATCGGCAACGCTCCTCCACCACTGCGTTTTGAAAGCGTGCCGCCACCGCGTTACGGCTATGTGTGGGCGCCGGGCGTGTGGCGTTGGGACGGTTATCGCCACGTCTGGGTCGCCGGCCACTGGCTGCAGGAACGCCCGGGCTACCGCTACAACCCTTCGCAATGGGTGCGCGTGGACAACGGTTGGGGATGGCGTGAAGGCGGCTGGGCCGTCTACGATAGCCGCCCGAGCTACATCCAGGGGCCGAGTTACTCGTACCGCGACTACCATCGCGACAACTACTACCGCGACCATAATCGCCGCCGGGACCGCGACCACGACGGCATCCCGGACCGTTATGACCGCGACCGCGATAACGACGGCGTGCCAAATCGTTATGACCGTGACCGCGATGGCGACGGCGTGCCGAACCGCTACGACCATCGCCCCGACAACCCCCACCGCCGCTAACGGCGCGTAAGAGATGGCCGCCTAGCCCGCAACAGCAATATCCTGTTGCGCGGCCCAGGCGGCCATGTCCTGCTTGCGGATGGCAGCAGCCATCAGGTCCGGGAACTTGTCCGGCGTGCAGGCAAAGCAAGGAATGCCCATCGCAGCAAATTGCGCCGCATGGTCGCGGTCAAAGCTTGGCGCCCCATTGTCGTCCAGCGCCAGGAGGCAGATCACCTGCATGCCGCTGGCCACCATGGCCCGTGCGCGCGCCAGCATTTGCGCCGCATCGCCCCCCTCATACAGGTCGCTGATCAGGACGAAAATCGTCTCCTGCGGACGATGCACCAGCGTTTCGCAGTAAGCCAGTGCACGGTTGATGTCGGTGCCGCCGCCAAGCTGGGTGCCAAACAGCACTTCAACCGGATCGCTGAGAAGATCCGTCAAATCCACGATCGCGGTATCGAACACCACCACTTGCGTGCTGACCGCCTTGATGGTTGCCAGCACTGCGGCAAAAATGCTCGCGTACACGACGGACGGCGCCATCGACCCGCTCTGGTCGACGCACAGCACGATGTCACGCAAGGCCTGGGTCTTGCGGGCGAAACCCACCCGCTGTTCCGGCACGATGGTCTGGTAATCGGCCTGGTAATGGCGCAGGTTGGCCTTGATGGTGCGCAGCCAGTCGATTTCGTTATGGCGCGGCCGGTTGTTGCGGGCGGCGCGATTCAGGCTGCCGCTGACCGCCTGGCGCATCGGGTTGGACAGCTTGCGTTCAAGCTCCTGCACTACCTGCCGCACCACCTGGCGCGCCGTTTCCTTGGTCTTGCTCGGCATCAGGCGGTTCAGCGACAGCATGGTGGCGACCAGGTGCACGTCCGGCTGCACGCTGCGCAGCATTTCCGGTTCCAGCAGCATCTGGTGCAGGCCAAGGCGGTCCATGGCGTCTTTCTGCATCAACTGCACCACGCTGCTCGGGAAGTATTCCCGGATGTCGCCCAGCCAGCGCGCCACGTTCGGCGCCGAGCCTTGCAGGCCGCCGCGCCGTTCGCCGGGGTCGTACAGTGCGGCCAGGGTACGATCCAGCGCCGCGTCCTGCTGCGGCAGCGGCAGGTTGTCCGCTTCGCTGCCCAGCATCAGGCGCCAGCGCCGTTCCAGTTCTTCTTGTGAGCACTGCTTGACGCTCATGCTGCCACCTCGTTTGTTTCGACAGGACCAAGCAGGGCCGCCAGAACCGGCAGCACCAGGCTGGCCCGCACTTCATCGGTACCGCCGCTGGCAAGCGGCGGCGCCAGCGCCACCGTGCCGGTTGCGACCCGCTGCCCGAGCTGGCGCCGTTCCGCCGCTTCGAACGTGGCGAAAGTACGGCGCAGCAGCGGCAGCAATTCCATGAAAGTCTCGCCCGGCAGGCTGGCCACCCAGGCTTGCAGGATTTGCCAAAGCTGCTCGTTCATCACCAGCAGCAGGCCGCTGCCTTGCAGGAAGCCTTCCAGCCATTCCGCACTGGACAAAGGCTGGATCGGATTGGTGCAGGCCAGCGACAGCGCCTGCGCCACCTGCTCCACCTGCCAGTGCTGCTGTTCCAGCAGGATGCGCACGGCGCGGCCGGCGATCAGCGGGTGCGCCTGGCCGCGCGTGCATTGCTCCAGCGCTTCCAGCCAGGCCGCGCGATGCCCGGGCTTTTGCAGCAAACCGATTGCGTTATCGGCTTGCAGCAGTTGCCGCAGCAGGACTTGCGCCGCCTCTTCGTTGATGCCGCGTGCTGCCAGCGGCAGGGCGATGCAGGCGCGCTGCACCAGGCCATCCATGACTTGGGCCACGCTGGCGGTGTCGGTATTGCGGGTGCTGCCGTAGCGCAGCACATTGGCCAGCGGCGCCAGCGCTTCCAGCAAGGCGCCTGCCTCGTGGGTGGTCGCCGCCAGCGCCTGCATGCGCGCCATCACTTCCGGCACGGCTTCGCGCGCATCGGCCAGCAGCATCTGCTCGGCCAGCCTGCTTACGTCGGCCAGGCGGTTCGAACTGCGCGCAAGGTGCACCAGGCGCGCATTGCAGGCCGTTTCCACGGTGGCGCCCCAGACGTTGGCTTCGATCAAGCGCACTTCAAAGTCCGGCTCCCACGCCAGCACCCATTTTTCGTGGAAGCTGCCGCTCTTGCCGCTCACCGCCCGGGTACGGCCCCAGTCGATGCCCAGCAGGGACAAGCGGTGCAGGAACACGCTCTTTTCCATGTGCTTGGGCTGGCGCAGGTCCAGTTCCAGGTCCTGCTGGTCGGCGCGCGGCGCCATGCGATAACTCTTTTGAAGCTGGCGCACGTCCGCCGGCAGCGGCAGGGTCGGCGTTTCGGCCGGCACCGCGCCGAGGCGGTCGTTGACCAGCAATTCGCGCTCGATCAGGCGCAGCGGCGCATCGCTGTCGCCAAACAGGACGCTTTGCAGCGCTTCCAGCAATTCGTTCAGTCCGGCGCGCGGGCGGTCGCGCAAGGCGGCCAGGCTTTCGGCCAGGCGCAGCGCTTCGATCACATGGGCCGACGAGGCGTCCAGGCCGTTCTTGCGCAGCAGGCGTACGGCATCGGTCAGCCAGTAAGTGGATGCGCGCTGCGGCGTATGCCACAGGTGGTGGTACCAGCCAGGCGCTTGCACGCCGGCGCCGTAGCCGCTGTCGAAACTCAGGCGGCCGTAGCTCCAGGGCGTCCAGGTGGCGGCAACCTTGGCTTTCGGCAGGTCGCTGAGCACGTCCTTGTCGTGCTTCGCTGTCGGCATGTCGCGCAGGGCCGGCACGTGCCAGGCGCCGCACACCACCGCGATCCGCTCATAGCCCTGCTTCTGGGCGGCGCGGATCATCTGGCGCATATGCGCTTCGCGCTGTGCTTCGCGCTGCGACAGCGGTTCCTGCAGCGACTGGCGGGCCACCGACATCATTTCCTCGATGGCGGCAAAGAGTTCCAGGCTGTCGTGGCGCTGTTCGACCAGGTGGTCCCACCAGGTCTCGAAATCGGAGAAGCCGGCAGCCTGCGCAAGTTGCGCCATCGCGTCGCCGCTGCGCTGCACTGGCTGGGGCGCTTCTTCTCCCGCTTCTTCCCCCGCTTTTTCGTCCCCTTCCTCGGCCGCCACCGACATGTGCGCGGCCAGCGTATGCGCCATCGGCAGGTCGATGAAGCGGGTCGGCACGCCGTGCGCCTGGCCATACTGGATGGCCTGCCATTCCGGTGAAAACTCCGCAAACGGGAAATGCGATGCGTGCTGCGGCATGGCCGGCGCATACACCAGCAGCGCCACCGGCGGGCGCATTTCCGCATGCGCAGCCAGCGGCAGCAGCTCGTCCGCTTCGGGCGGGCCTTCGATCAGGATCGCATCCGGCTGCAGCTGCTGCAAAGCCTGCGCCAGGCTGCGCGCGCAGCCCGGTCCATGGTGTCGGATGCCGAAGAAATGCAGAGCCATCAGAGCACGGCGTGGCAGGCGCGGTACAGGTCTTTCCAGCCTTCGCGTTCCTTGACCACGGTTTCCAGGTATTCCAGCATGACCACGCGGTCCTGCACCGGGTCCTTGACGATGGCGCCCACCACCGACGAGGCCATGTCCGCCCCGCGCAGCATGCCGTCGCCGAAGTGCGCCGCCAGCGACATGCCGTTGGTGACGACGGAAATCGCTTCGGCAGTGCTCATGCTGGCACTCGGCGACTTGAGCTTGATCTTGCCGTCGTCGGTCTGTCCGGCGCGCAGCTCGCGGAAGATGGTGACGATGCGGCGGATTTCTTCCAGCGCCGGTTTCTCGATCGGCAGTTCCAGCGCGCGCCCCAGGCTGGCGACGCGGCTTTCGACGATGCTCACTTCCTCGTCGGCGTTGTCCGGCAGCGGCAGCACCACCGTATTGAAGCGTCGCTTCAGGGCGCTGGACAGGTCGTTCACGCCCCGGTCGCGGTCATTCGCGGTGGCGATCACGTTGAAGCCTTTCGCAGCCTGCACGTATTCGTCCAGTTCCGGAATCGGCAGGATCTTTTCGGACAACAGGCTGATGAAGCTGTCCTGCACTTCGGACGGGATGCGGGTCAGTTCTTCGATGCGGGCCAGTTTGCCGCTGCGCATGGCGCGCATCACGGGGCTTGGCACGACGGCCTCCTGGCTCGGTCCCTTCGCCAGCAGCTGCGCGTAGTTCCAGCCGTAGCGGATGGTCTCTTCGGCCGTGCCGGCGGTGCCCTGCACCACCAGGTTCGAATTGCCGCTGATGGCCGCCGCCAGTTGTTCGGACACCCAGGACTTCGCCGTACCCGGCACGCCCAGCAGCAGCAAAGCGCGGTCAGTTGCCAGCGTGGCCACGGCAATCTCGATGATGCGGCGCTTGCCGATGTACTTTGGCGTGATCTCGAAACCGTTGTCCAGCGTGCCGCCCAGCAGGTAGGTGGCAACCGCCCATGGCGACAGTTCCCAATTCGGCGGGCGCTGACGCTGGTCGGCTTCCTTCAACGCCGCCAGTTCGTGTGCAAACTGCTGTTCGGCGCTTTGCCGCAGTACTTTGATTTCGTTAGCCATGCTCACTCCTTATTGTCCGTAAAGCTGCGGTGCAGCGTATTCTTGAAGCGCAGTGCTTCCTTCAATTCGTCGACCAGTTGGCGCCAGTTGCCCCAGTGCGGCCAATCCGGCAGCGGCCACCCCTGTTCCAGGTAATCCATTTCACCGACGTCCAGCAGGGCGGCCATCGTGTCGAACTCCAGCTTCATTGCGTGGCTCGGCGCATCTTTCTCACGCATCATCTGCTGCAATCGCCGCAGCAACAGGCGCGATACGGTGCGCGATACCTGCATGCCGCCTTCGCCCGCCATCTGGCGCGCCAACATCAGCGCATCGGGCACGCCGCTGCCTGTGCCGAACTCCAGCCATGCGTGCAGCACATGCTCGCGCCCCTCCGGCGGCAAGGCCATCGCCATGTCGGCGGACCTGGCGGAGAGCACGCGGGCGTTCGGAACTTTCGAAGCGTGAATCGCGGCAAACCAGTCTGCGGCCTGCCCCGCCCCAGCACGAGC
Organism: uncultured Duganella sp.; assembly: GCA_946482635.1. Next base: position 11,606 of record CAMLSG010000071.1, on the reverse strand, counting down.
GGACAGCCCGATGGCGTGTACCAGGCCTTCCTGCAACACCCGCCCGAATTCGCTCGCTTGCATCACCTGCAGCACTCCGGCCGGAGTCACGCCCCAGCGCTCGGCCCAGTGCGCCGGAGGAACAACCTGCATCATGTTGAACAGCCAGCACTGCTTCTCGCCCATACGATAGGGATTCTCGGCGCCGACGCCGTCGCGCTTCATGGCCTTGTCGCAGGCTTCCGGCAGCGCCACTTCGAGCACCGGCAACTGGCCGTCGCCCTTTGGCTGCAAGGTGAACAAGGCCTCCATGCGCGCCGCGCAGCGCGCACTGAGCTGGGAACCGGGCAGGATGGCCAGCAACTCGCGCGCGATGCCACGTACTTCCTTGCGCTTGTCGTCCAGCGCAGCTTCGAGGAATGCCTCGTCGGCGAGCGACAGTCGCACTTCCAGGCATGGCAGCAACGCCGCGCGCAGGTCGGGCGCCTCCTGCGCCCAGCCGCTTTGCAAGCTGGCCAGGGCCGCAGCAGGATCGGCGGCACGCATCGCCCGCAAGGCCGCCGCGCGCTGCGCCGGGACGCCGGTATTCCAGGCCAGGTCGACGGCCGCCGCATCGACGGTGCCGCCAGCATATCTGGCGCGCCATTCAGGGTTCTGGGCCAGCAGCCAGCGGCCACGCTCCCCCAGCACCGGCAGCAGCTTATCGCGCAAGGCCGGTTTGCCCATGCCCTGCTCCAGCAACGGCACCAGGCAGGCATGCGGCACGCTTGCGCCTTTTTCATGCGCCAGCGTCAGCCAGGCTGGCAGCAATTCCGCATGCACACCACGCATCAGCAGCAGCAGGACGTCTTCGGCAGCGCGGGGACAATCGGCGCCGTCCGCTGCCGAAGGCTCCGGCACGTCCACGCCCGCAGCCGGAAGGAATCCGGCACGCTGCCACAGGTCCTGCGCCGCAAGCGCTTGCCACAAGCCTTGCCCGGCTACTGCTTGCAATGCGGGAGACACGCCTGTCGCCGGCTCGAACGGAACACGGCTGGTGCCCGCCAGCACCGCCTTGTGCAAATTGACAGGCAGTTGCATCAGCCGTTCCCCCCGTCGAGATTGAAACTGCGGCCGCCGCAAGAGGCGGACAGCGGCAAGAAGGAATATCCTTGCCACAAACCGAACACCTGCAAAGGATGGCCGCCCGCCAGCGCATGGAGCTGCCAGCCCTGGCGGAACGCAGCGTCCAGCGGCAGCGCTTCGCCATTGGCGGAGCACAGCGACCATGGAGCGGCCTTGCCGGCGTCGTGGACCGGTGTCGCCTGTTCCAGCGCCATCGGCCAGGATTCCAGGAAAGGATTGGCGGCCAGCGCCTGCGCGTAGCGTTCGAATTCGGCCGCATACACGGTCGGCGCCAACGGCGGCCGCGGGCCATGCGTTGCGTCCAGCAGCTTCATGTCATCGGCGAACAAGACGCGCATCGGCACCGCCGCTGGATAGTAATGCACGGTACCCTGGTACATCGCACCAATCGGCGGTGCGGGCGGCAGCGCCTGGCTGCCGGCAGAAAACTGGAGCAGCATCGCCCAGCGCCCGCTGCTTTCACCGCGCAGGAAAGTCGCGCAGCTTCCCACCCGTCCATCTTCCTGCGTGCGTGCGCCGAGCACCAGCCAGCGATCATGGACGCCCGGCTGCGCCAGCACATCGTCCTGGCTGGTGACCCAGCCAATCGCCGAGCGCACCTCATGCTGCAAACCATCGGGCAGCGAAGCCAGGCGCGCATAGGCTTGCCGCAACAGCGCCATTTGCGACAGTTCGCGCGCAGCGGCCAGTTCCCATCCATCGCCGCCGCCACCGTAAATCGACAGGCCAAGCCGGCGCACGCGCGAGGCCAGTCCAGGCGCCTGCGTGTCGACCAGGCGGGCCGCCATGGCCTCCCAATCCCTGGAGGGCTTGCTGCGCAGCGTAGCCAGCCCGTCGCGCGCCAGGTCTTCCAGCCAGGCCTCGAGCACCGCCAGGCCGGTTTCCACCTTGCCCTGGCGTTTCTCCTGGCGCTTCAACTGGCTCGCCTCGCGCGCGGCAATCGCTTCCGGCGTGGCCGCTTCCGCTTCTTTCGCGGCTTTCTTTTCGCTGCGCTCTTCGCGGTTTTGCAGCCAGTCGCTCACCCATTGCGGCGCGTCGGTTTCCTTGAATGCCGCGCTGTCGCGTGCATACAGCAGGTAAAGGCCGATGCCGTGCTTGCAGGGGAATTTGCGGCTTGGGCAATTGCATTTGAAGGCCGGGCCGGCCAGGTCGATCTGGGCGCGGTATGGCTCCTTGCCGCTGCCCTGGCACAGGCCCCACAGGGCTTGGGCATGCCCGCCGAGGCCGGACCATTTGGAAAGGCTGGCCTGCCCGGTGCCAGCTTTGGCGGATGCTGCGTCCGGCGCCAGCGCCAGGATCTGTTCGGCAGTAAGGCTCACAATCACCTGTTAAAGTGGAGGGAAAAACGAGCCGCAAGTGTTGCAAAATAATTCAGGTATGTCAATTAAACAAGAACGTGCGCGCGCCGAACAACTCGCGCGCCAGCCAGTCCCCGCGTCCCCTGCCGCATGGCGCGCATGGTTCGACGGCTCCGCCCATCCCAACCCGGGCCGCATCGGCATCGGCGTGCTGTTGTCCGGCCCTGCCGGCGAGCGCATCGAAATCAGCCGCCGTGCAGGCCACGGCAGCAGCGGCGACGCGGAATACCTGGCCCTGATCGCGGCGCTGGAGAAAGCGGTGGAGCTGGGCGTGCCGGAGCTGCTGCTGTACGGCGATAGCCAGGTGGTAGTGCAGGATGTGCTGCTGTCGCCCCAGGCAGGAGCCAGGGCACTGGAGGAACATCGGGCCCGCGTCGGGCAATTGATGACGGCACTGGCGCAAGTGCATGTGCGCTGGGTGCCGCGCCACAGGAATGGCGATGCGGACCGCCTGTCGCAACAGGCGATCCACGAAGGTGCTGCTTAGCGCACTAGCGCACCTTGAACACGCTGACCACGTCGGCCAGGTTGCTGGCCTGGTTCTGCATCGATTCGGCGGCAGCCGCCGCTTCTTCCACCAGGGCGGCATTTTGCTGCGTGACCTGGTCCATCTGGCCGACGGCCTTGTAGACTTCGTCGATGCCCGAGCTCTGCTCGGCGCTGGCCGCCGTGATCTCGCTGATGATGTCCGACACGCGCTGCACGCTGGAGACGATTTCCTCCATGGTATTGCCCGCATCCGATACCAGGCGCGTGCCGGCATTGACTTTCTCGACCGAGTCGCCGATCAGCTCCTTGATCTCTTTCGCCGCCGCTGCCGAACGTTGCGCCAGGTTGCGCACTTCCGATGCCACGACGGCAAAGCCGCGGCCCTGCTCGCCGGCGCGCGCCGCTTCCACCGCCGCATTCAGCGCCAGGATATTGGTCTGGAACGCAATGCCGTCGATCACGGCAATGATGTCCACGATCTTGCGCGAGGAAGCATCGATCGATTCCATGGTGCCCACCACTTCCGACACCACGCTGCCGCCCTTGCGCGCCACCGATGCCGCCGCGCCGGCCAACTGGTTGGCCTGGCGTGCGTTATCGGCGTTCTGCTTGACGGTCGAAGTCAGTTCCTCCATCGACGATGCGGTTTCTTCCAGCGACGCAGCCTGCTGCTCGGTACGCGCCGACAGGTCCTGGTTGCCCGCCGCGATCTCGCTGGAAGCGATGGTGATCGAATGGGTGCCGTTGCGCACTTCGCTGACGATGTTGAGCAAGGCCTGGTTCATGTCGCGCAATGCGCCCAGCAACTGGCCCGTTTCGTCGTTGCCATGCACGCGGATATCGCCTGTCAGGTCGCCCGCAGCCACGCGGCGCGCTGCGTCGACTGCACGCGACAGCGGCGTGGTGATGCCCTTGGTCAGCACGTAAGCGCATAGTGCGCCGAACGCCACCGCCAGCACGGCCAGCACCGTCAGCAAACTGCGGCTGTTGGCGGAGACGCTGTCGATTTCCTTGCCGATGGCGTCGATCTTCCCGCGCTGCATGGCAAGCAGGTCCTGCACCAGCGCCTGGTATTGCGCGGCGGCCGGGCGGTAAGTCTTTTCAAATACCTGGTTCGCCTGCTCAAGGTCGCCGTCGGTCTTCAATTTCGCAACGCCGTCGCGCGAAGCGATATACACCTTGCGCTGGGCCATGATGCGGTCGAACAGTTCCTTCTCGTCCGGGTCGCTGATCAGCGGCTCGATACGCTTTTGCAGGTCTGACGAAGCCGCCGTCGATGCCTTCGATTCCTCGGCGAAGAAAGCGCCCAGCGAAGCGTCGCTGCTGCGGGCGATCGCCGTGGTGCGGCGGATGGCGCTGTCGATCTTCGAATACCAGTCGGAGATCATGCGTTCTTTCGCCAGCGGCGTTTCCATCATATGGCGCGTTGCGCCGGCGACTTGCTGCAGGCGCCACACGCCGATGGCAGCAATCACGATGGACAGTGCAAGGGTAACGGCAAAGCCGAATGCCAGGCGTTTGCCGATATTCAGGTTATTCAGGAACTTCATGCCGCCATCTTCTCGATCAGGCCCATGTCGGCAGAAGACATCAAGCGTTCAATGTCGACCAGGATCAGCATGCGGTCTTCGATGGTGCCCAGGCCGGTGATGTATTCAGTGTCCATCGAACCGCCGATATCAGGCGCGGGCTTGATCTGCTCCGGCTGCAAGGTCGTGACATCGGACACCGCATCCACCACGATCCCCACGGTACGGGTGCCGATGTGCAGGATGATGACCACAGTGAACGGGCCGTAGGTCGGCTCGCCAAGCTGGAAGCGCACGCGCATGTCGATGATCGGCACGATCAGGCCGCGCAGGTTGATCACGCCTTTCACGTAGTCCGGCGCGCTGGCGATGCGGGTCGGGTTCTCGTAGCTGCGAATCTCGCTGACCTTCTGGATGTCGATGCCGTATTCTTCCTGCCCCAGGGTAAAGGCCAGGAACTCGGCAGCTTGGCTGGTAGTTGTAGTCATGATAATTTTTCACTTATGAACGATGACAGCATAATGTTACCGTAGACCAATAAAATAATCATCAACAATTTTGCTCTAGAGAAACATACAAGCTTGCGATAAATACATGGCACAATTGCGCAGCTAAAAACGGAATCAAGGTTTTATGGATATCACTCTGAGCACTTGGCAGCCGCGACTGGTCGCGCTGGCCAGCGCGGCGGCGGGCGACGACGGCGCCCACGACACCAATCATTTGCACCGGGTGTGGCGTAATGCCAACCTGTTGTTGGAACAGCATCCCGAAGCCGACCGCCTGGTCGTGATGGCAGCCTGCTACCTGCACGACCTGGTCAACCTGCCGAAAAACCACCCCGAACGCCACCTCGCTTCGCGCCAGGCAGCAGCGCTGGCGCGCACCGAACTGGCCGCCGCAGGCTTCCCGGCCGACCGGCTGGACGCCGTCGCCCACGCCATCGAAACGCACAGCTTTTCCGCCGCGCTGCAGCCCACCACGCTGGAAGCGTGCATCGTGCAGGATGCCGACCGCCTGGACGCGCTGGGCGCCGTCGGCCTGGCGCGCATGTTCTATATCGCGGGCCGCATGGGCACCGCACTGGCGCACCCTGACGATCCGCTGGCCGTCAATCGCGAACGCAACGACAAGGCCTATTCGCTGGACCACATCGAAGTGAAGCTGGCCACCCTGCCCGGCACCATGCAGACCGCTGCCGGGCGCGCGCTGGGCGAGCAGCGCCTGCACGAGCTGCTGGCCTTCCGCGACAGCTTTGTCGCAGAATGGGCGGTGGCGGCATGAGCGGCATTAAATCGAAAGCCAACCTGAACTTCGTCCTGGTCAGCATCTTCATCGACATGCTGGGTATCGGGATCATCGTGCCGGTGCTGCCGATCCTGGTCGGCCAATATGTGCAGGACCGCGAACTGCATGCGCTGTGGTACGGCATCCTGGGCGCCACCTTCGGCCTGCTGCAGTTCATCTTCATGCCGATGCTGGGCGCGATCAGCGACCGCGTCGGACGCCGCCCCGTGCTGCTGTATTCCATGGCCGGCATGGGCATCAACTTCCTGACCACCGCCTGGGCGCCCAACCTCGCCTGCCTGTTCATCGGCCGCGTGATCGGCGGCATGTCCTCGGCCAGCATGTCTGTCGCCTCGGCCTATGCCTCCGACATCTCGACCCACGAAGACCGCGCCAAGAGCTTTGGCAAGATCGGCGCGACGTTCGGCCTGGGCTTCATCTGCGGCCCGATGCTGGGCGGCCTGCTGGGCGACGTCAACCTGCACCTGCCGTTCTACGTCGCGGCAGCGCTGTCTTTCGCCAACTTCATCTACGGCTATTTCTTCGTGCCGGAATCGCTGCCGGAAGCGCAGCGCACCAAATTCAAGCTGGTGTCGGTCAATCCCTTCAACTCCCTGGCCAAGCTGGCCCGGCGCCAGGATATCCGCGGCCTCGTCATCACCTTTGCCCTGGTCACCGGCGCGCAGATGATGCTGCAGTCAACCTGGGTGCTTTACACTCACTTCCGCTTCGGCTGGAGCCCGGCGGAAAACGGCGCGGCACTCTTTTGCGTTGGCCTGACGGCGGCCGTGGTGCAGGCCGGCCTGCTCGGCGTCCTGATCCGCAAGTTCGGCGAAGTACGCCTGTCGCTGCTGGGCCTGACCTCGGGCGCCATTACCTACATGCTGTACGGCCTGGCCACGCAAGGCTGGATGATGTACGTCTTCATCCTGTGCAACCTGCTCGCCTTCGCTGCCGGTCCCGCATTGCAGGGCATCGTGTCGAAAGCGACGCCGGCCAACGAACAGGGCGAGTTGATGGGCTCCTTGCAGTCGATCAGCAGCCTTGGCACGGTGATCATGCCGCTGCTGGGCGGCGCCATCCTGGGCACGGTCAGCCACCTGCCGCCAAGCGACTGGCGCATCGGCAGCACTTTCTTCCTTTGCGCAGCGATGCAGGCGGTCGGCATTTACGTGGCGCGGCGCTACTTCCGCCAGCACCATATGGCCGCCACGGCGACCACGGAAACGGGCGCATAACCTCGTATGACCGGACGCGTGCACAGCCTCTTCCGCCAGTTGCTCGCCGCCCTGCCGCTGGCGGTGGCGGCCATGCCTTCGCATGCCGACTGCTCGCGCGACATCGTGGTGCCCGTGTCCTCCACGGGCGTCAGCGTCATCGTCGGCAACGGGACCTTCAACGGAATCTACCCGGAGATATTCCGCAGCCTGGGTCCGCGTGCCGGCTGCCATTTCACCTTTACTTCGGTGCCCCGCGCCCGCCAGGAGCTATTGTTCGAATCCGGCAAAGCCGACCTGTTGCTGCCGGCTACCCGCACCCCGGCGCGCGACGTCCATGGCATCTTCGTGCCGATGGTGGGCCATCGCGCCGTTCTGATCTCGCTGCAAAGCCAGCGTCCGCAGATCACCAATGCCCAGGACCTGCTGGACCGGCGCGACCTGCGGGTGGCAATCGTCCGCGGTTACGACTATGGTGATGCTTACCAGGCCATCGTGAGGGAACTGGCGCGCCAGGGACGGCTGTTCATCGAAGTCGATCCGAGTGCCGTCGCGCGACTGCTGTATGTTGGCGCGGTGGACATCACGATCATGGGGCCAACCATTCTTGCGGGTGCCATCAATCGCGAAACGCGCGTGAACGGCATGCTGGATCGGTTGCGCATGGAGGCTATTCCCGAGCTGCCGTGGCAGCAAACCGGCGTCTATGTCTCGCGCTCTTCCTTGAATCCGGATGACCGCGCCGTGTTGCTTGAATTGCTGGAACGGGCTGCCAAATCGAACGTGGTGATGGAAGGTTTCCAGCGCTACCACCGTCCGGAAATCCTGGCCGAAAGCGTGCGCCCCCGCTGATGGCACCCTCGGTCGTCGCCATCGTCCTGTGCGGCGCACTGCTGCACGCCGGCTGGAATGCGCTGGTCAAGAAAGGCCGCGATCCATTCCTGAGCAGCGTGCTGGTGGCCAGCGGCGCAGGCCTGATTTCGCTGCCGCTGTTGCCCTTCCTCACGCAACCCGCTGCCGCAAGCTGGCCTTACGCGCTGGCCTCCACCGTCATCCACTACGCTTATTACGGCTTGCTCGCCGCAGCCTACCGCCACGGCGACATGAGCCACGCCTACCCGCTGATGCGCGGCAGCGCGCCGCTGCTCGTCGCCGTTTCCAGCGTGCCGCTGCTGGGCGAGCATCTGAGTGTCGCACAGTACGCCGCCATCACCTGCATCAGCGGCGGAGTTTTCGGCCTCTGGTTCGCCACACGATCCGGTGCGACTGCCAATGCTGACGGCGGTTCTCGCAGCCGGGCAACCTCCTACGCCTTGCTGAACGCATTGGTAATCGCAACCTACACGCTGATCGACGGCCTCGGCGCCCGCGCTTCGGCCGCACCAGCCGCTTACGTCATGTGGCTGCACGTGCTAAGCGCCATCGGCCTGCTGGCCTGGTGCCTCCTCCGCTGCCCACGCGAGCTGAACGACTACGCAAGACAATACTGGAAAGTCGCCATCCTTGGCGGCGCCGGAACACTCGGCGCATACGGCCTCGCACTGTGGGCGATGACGGTCGCTCCGCTGGCGGCAGTCGCAGCCCTGCGCGAAACCTCGATCCTATTCGCAGCGCTGATCGCCAAATTCTTCCTGTCCGAACGCATAGGCAGCAAGCGCGCGCTCGCCATTGCGGCCATTGCTGCAGGCGCGGCCCTGATGCGTCTGGCCTAGCGATCCGGTTACCTATGGCGTTTACGCTGAAATGACCCGCTGTTTTCCGCTGTTTCTCGCTGTTTTCCGCTGCTTTTTCTGGAACTTCCTCTGCTCGCGGCCATCCAAGACAAAAGCAGCGGAAAACAGCGCGATTCAGCGCAAAACAGCGGAGGAAAACAGCATGAAAGACATAGTCACTCTGGCGTTACCTGCCATCACCTTATGCCGCCTATTGCAATACGTCGATGCTCATCCCACCGAGGCGAGCGCCGGCGAACTGGCCGCATTGGCAATCGAAGAATGGCTTGCCCGCGGCGAGCTCAACAAAGCGCCCCAAATCCGCCACCGCGGCTATCAGTGGAAATCCTTATTCCTGCCAGAAGGCACACAGTTGCGTGCCTGGAACAGCACTGGCTTCGCGTATGCCGAAGTCATTGGCGATTCCATCATGCATCAAGGCGAATCGGTCTCGCCGCATGCGTTCATCTGCCGCTGCAAAGGCATCTCGCGCAGCGCCTGGGCAGAGGTGGCGCTGCTACTCCCTCACGAAAACAACTGGAAGCGCGCCGATGTCCTCCGCCGCGAGCTAGACAGGATGCCGGTCTTGCGCGCTGCCTCGGCGCCAATGCCTGCATCTCCGCAGCCCGCCCAGACGCCAACAGCATTTTCGACCGTACTGCCGCCGTCGCAGCGTCCGCACCGGCCAGCCATTCACGCCTTCCCCGCGTCCCCCCGATCACAACGCAAGCCCGCCACCAGCCAGATTCCCGTGCCGTGGCAGCTACCGACAGGGAAATGCTCTCACCGGACCGGCGGCAGCGTTACCGCCGCCAGGAAGATTTGCTGCTTGACTAACTTCGATTGGACAGCATACCGATTCCGGGTTTTGCACACACCGTGGTCGCTTTGATTCGTTCATCGAGCGGCTTCATTAGGCTTGCCACAGTATTCAGCGCGCTTTGCGGGCACGCGCAGCACTTGGTCGACATAATAAGCCAGTGCAGGCTCGGAGTACTTGGGGTCCGGATGCATGGCCACGAAGGACGCTCCTTTCTGCATCCAGATTGCGACACAGCTTGCCGTGGGCTGAGTGCTTTCGGCGCAAGCAGTAAACGCATCGAATGCACTGCGGTAGCTGGAGAACATCGCATGGTCCATCGGCAAGCCGTGACCCGGCACCAGGGTCTGGAAATCCAGCTTGTCGATTTCGGCCAGCGCCTGGCGCCAGCCTTCGGCACAGCCCGTATCAAAGAACGGCAACGGCACCACCACCAGGTCTCCAACAAACACGGTTTTGCTGGCCGGGTCGTGAACCCAGACATCGCCCTCCGTGGCCGCGAACTTTGCCAGGTGCAGTTGCAGCTCGCGCTCGCCCAGCTTGACCGACATCGTTCCTTTAACCGGCTGGTCAGGAATGAGGTTGGCGGGATCGTTGATGGCGTTCAGGTACAGCCGCGTATCGGCCTTGCGTGGTTCAGGCACGGATGGATCTTCCAGCCTTGCCTTCGCTTTTTCGACATTCCGGATCAGGAAGCCTTTCAACGCGCCCTCTACGGCCGTACTCGTGTAAAGCTTCGCGCCTGGATACGCGGCACGGATGCGCGCATTGCCGGTCGCATGGTCCAGGTGCCAGTGCGTGTTGATGATGGCGGTGATCGGCTTGTTGCGTGCCCTTGCCACGGCGATGATCTTGTCGGTGTGCTCGGGATGGCGGCCGGTGTCGATGACCAGGATCTCCTTGGGCCCCTCGAACACGATCGAATTCCCGTCCGGCTGCACATCCTCCGGCACTTTGCCCTCTATGAAGGTGTATGTTGGTTCGGCCGCGCCAACACTAACATGCACGATTGCGGCGAGAAGGAGCAGATAATACTTCAATTGTATTTCTCCCGGACGTCAACTAAATGATGACTTTAGCAGCATTCAACGGCGGCGAACAGTTGAAATCTTCGGCCACAAAGGCAAGTGCCGGCACTAGCTCCAACCGAAGTCCTCATAGGCACAAAGACGCTGATCGCGGAACCACTCGTCATCGGGAAATAACAACAGGGCATCGTCAAGCGTTCGCCTGAACTGATTGAGCGCCAAGCGCGTACGTTCTGAATGCGCTGCATCTGGTTGATTTGCCGCCGAAAGCGCGTTCTCAAAAGCAGACAGTCCATGTGCCAAATACCTCTGGATCAAGAGCCGCTCTCCCCAAATGGCAATGTGGTTCGGGTCGAGTGCTGCTGCTCTTTCTATTGCGACAGCTGCAGCAGCTAAACGACCATTGGGACGTATATCCATCTTCCCGGATTCGGGCAGCGTTCCAAGATCATGGGCCATATCGAACCAGAACTTCGCGCTATCTGAAGTGACTTGGCTTAGCCCCTCAAGATAGTCCTGATCAGGTGCCCCATGTGCTTCGGAGGACCTTTGAACGGGCTGCTCCACGATGCCGTGCTTCTTGTTAAACAATCCAAACATACTCTTGCTCCACTTTTCAGACTTCCTCACCCAGTGAACTCTCGCACGTACTCGCTAATCGCCTTATCTTCCGCCAGGATGAATTCTGCGATCTGCAGCGCGCGATCCTGTGCTTCAGAATGCGAGGTGTTTGCTTCATTGGGCGTAATGGGGAGCGCGATGGGCGCCCAGTCAATCCAAATATTGGCGGGTTCAACGAGCCGCAGCTTTTGCAGGCCGTAGCGGAATGCGAAGGTAATATAGCCTCCATTCGTTGTCCCCGGAGTCAGGGCCACCAACAGTTCAATCTCGCTTTTCAGCTCAGAGAACCAGCGCGCCACATAAAAGGCGATTTCCTTATCACCTGAGTAAATGTCGCCCCGAGCGAGTGCAAGCCTCTAAGCCTTTACCGAATTGCGTCATCGGTGATTCGGACATGCGCATCGGTGACGTGGACGCCATAAGTCTCGATATCGCTCAGGC
>CAMLSG010000070.1 GCA_946482635.1 uncultured Duganella sp. | reverse complement strand
GAGTGCCTGGTGTTCTCCCACACCACGCTGCGCACGGCGTGGGAGTTCGACGGGCCGCAAGGACGCGAATCGGTTTCAATCAGCGGCAGGTTCTCCACCGACAACAGCGAAGCCCTGCGCGCCGCAGCCGTGGCCGGCCAGGGAATAGTCCTGCACCCCCACGAACTGCTGGCCGACGACATCGCCGCCGGTCGCCTGGTGCGGCTGCTGCCGGGCTACGAACCAGTAGCGCGGGCATTGCACCTGCTGTATGCGCCCGACCGGCGCATGACGCCAAAGCTGCGAAGTTTTCTCGACTTTGCTGTGCAGAGGTTCGGACCGGGGTAAGCTTAGGGCAAGCAGGTTTTTCCGCGAACCCTGGACACGGAGGAGTTATGCAAGCGCAACCTTTGATCGCTGTCAGCAACGTCGAAGCGGCCAGCCGCTGGTACCAGAAAACGCTGGGGTTGAAGAGCGGCCATGGCGGCAACGAGTACGAACAGCTGCTGCATGACGGACGCATGGTGCTGCAACTGCATCGCTGGGATGCCCACCATCATCCGCACATCGGCAATCCCGAACAGCGCCCTTACGGGAATGGCGCGCTGTTGTGGTTCTGGACCGACGACTTTGACGATGCAGTCGATCGCGCCAGCGCGGCCGGCGCCACAGTGCTGGAGGGACCCAAGGAGAACAGCAATGCGCAGCACCGCGAGCTGTGGCTGCGTGATCCGGAAGGATACGTTGTGGTGCTGGCCGGGCCTTATGGCGATGTCGGGATGTAAGCTGCGGAGATCAGCTTAGCCAGGTCGCACGCGCCACGCGAAGCATGTTGCGGCCCAGGACCTGCTCGATCTCGCTGGGCGCCATGCCCAGCTTGCGCAATTCCAGCGGCAGCGACCTCCAGGCGTAGATCGGCACGAACGCAGGCGAGCGGCCGGTGCGGTAGCCGGCCGACTCCGGCCACCACCAGCCGGGATTGAAGCCGCCGGGCGGCGTGTCGTCCAGGTCTTTTTCACTGAAGCAGATATCCAGGCCGACCCCTGCATGCGCCACGCCCACCAGGTCTGCCACATATGCCACGTGGCGCGCCACGTCGGCCGCCGTCGGCTGCTCGCTGCCCAGGAACCAGGACAGGCCCGACACGCACACCACGCCGCCGGTCGCAGCGCAGGCCTGGATCTGTTCATCGGTCACATTGCGGCCGTGCGGCACCAGCGCGAAGGGATTGGCGTGGCTGAACACCACCGGCTTGCTGGACGCGGCCATGATCTCCAGGCTGCACAGGCGGCCGGTGTGGGAGCAGTCGACGATGATGCCGGCGTCGTTGACTGCTTTTAGCACCCGGTGGCCCAGGCGCGTCAGGCCGCGCGCCATATCGTGGCAGCCATCGGCCACATTGTTGTTGCGGTTGTAGGAGAACAGCATTTGCCGCACGCCCAGGCGCGCATACACTTCGGCCATTTCCGGCTGCTCCATCAGCGGCATGGCGCCTTCCAGGTCGAAGCCGATGGCCAGCACGCCGTCAGCGGCAGCCTGGATCACTTCATCCACGCCGGACACAAGGCGATAGCGCGCCGGGTTGGCGGCGATGGTGGCGCGGTAGCCGGCGATGACCGACATGACCTGCGATACGGGATTCATGTCCGCGCCCACAGCGATCGACACGTAGTTCACGCCAGCGGAATGGAGCTGGTCGAGCGGAGAAAAATCCGCCTGCGGATGCTGCGGCAGGCAGAGGTGGGCATCCCAATTGATCATTTTCTTGTTGTGATTGTTGGTAGATTGATAGCAAACGTATAGTCGCATGAAACCCGGCACAAGGTATACTGCCGGCTTATTCAATCCAGGCACGCCATGACATTCTCCAGCCTGGGCCTCGCGCCCGCACTGCTCAACGCCATTACCGAAACCGGCTACAGCACCCCCACCGCCATCCAGTCCGCCGCCATTCCACCCGCCTTGCGCGGCTCTGACGTGCTGGGGCAGGCGCAGACCGGTTCCGGCAAGACGGCCGCCTTCGCGCTGCCGCTGCTGAATGCCTTGCTGGAAGCGGGACGTCCAGGTTCCGGCCCGCGCCAACTGTATGCGCTGGTGCTGGCGCCCACGCGTGAGCTGGCGGCTCAGGTTGGCGAAACCCTGCGCGGGCTGGCCTCGCACCTGCCGTCGCCGGTCAAGGTTTCCGTCGCCTTTGGCGGCGTATCGATCAACCCGCAAATGATGGCCCTGCGCGGCGGCACCGACATCATGGTCGCCACGCCTGGCCGCCTGCTCGACCTCATCGAGCACAATGCGCTCAAGCTGGATGGCACGTCGGTGCTGGTGCTGGATGAAGCCGACAAGCTGCTGGACATGGGCTTCGCCGACGAAATCGCCCGCATCATGGCGTTGCTGCCGGCACGCAGGCAAAACCTGTTCTTTTCCGCTACGTTCCCGCCGGCAGTGCAAGCGCTGGCCGGCAAGCTGCTGCACGAACCGGTGCGCGTCGCCACGCTGGACGAAGCAGCGTCCACACCCGACATCACCCAGCGCGCGATTGAAGTGGACCAGGCGCAGCGCACCTCGCTGCTGCGCATCCTGCTGAAAGAAGAGGGCTGGAAGCAGGTGCTGGTATTTGTGGCCACCAAATACGCCTCCGAGCACGTGGCCGACAAGCTGCGTCGTGGCGGCGTGGCAGCGGAAGCCTTCCACGGCGACTACAGCCAGGGCGCCCGCACCTCGGTGCTGAACGACTTCCGCGAAGGCAAGCTGAAAGTGCTGGTCGCCACCGACGTCGCCGCGCGCGGCATCGACATCGCGCAACTGCCGGTGGTGGTCAATTACGACCTGCCGCGTTCACCGGCCGACTACACCCACCGCATCGGCCGCACCGGCCGCGCCGGCGCCTCCGGCCTGGCGGTAAGCTTCATCACCCCCGACGCCGAGCAGCACTTCCGGTTAATTGAGAAGCGCCAGAACGTGCGCGTCGCGCGCGAACGCCTTGCCGGCTTCGAGCCCACCGCAGAAGCCAAGCCGCTGCCCCCCGGCGCCAACGACGGCACCGGCGGCATCAAGGGCAAGCGCAAGAGCAAGAAAGACAAACTGCGCGAAGCCGCCGCCAAAGCCAATGGATGAGCCCGTGTCAACCTTGGGGTCAGGCTCCCAGGTTGACACGAGCTCAAGCCTGGAGCAGCTGAGACTGTGTCAACTAAAGAGCCTGACCCCAAGGTTGACACGGGCTGGGCTGTTATGGGGTGGTGGCGAGCTTGATGCGGCGGCGCAGGCGTTCGGCTTCGGCGGTGTCGCCGGCTTGTTCGGCGCGTTGCAACTGCACATTCAGCCAGGCCAGCACGGCGCGGCGCCAGCCTTGGGCGGAGGCGGTGTTGATGGCCATTGTCACCAGTTCCGGCGTGGCGCGGCTGGCGCGCATCAGGGCGCCGGCTGCGACCATGCGCGATAGCGGATCGCCGATGGCGGCAGCGGCCGTCGCAGCGGCGGTGTCGGTGGTTGCGCCTGCAACGGCGCGCTGAGGTTCGGGCAGCAGGGCGGCATCGCCAGGCGCGGCGCCTCCTGCCAGGTAGCGCGCATAGGCCAGGTCGGCCGCCGAAGCATCCGGCTGCAGCGGCGCGAAGCCGGGGCACTCTTCGAAAACCAGTGCAGCCACTTGCACTGCGCAGCGCAGCAACTCAATCCGGATCGCCAGCGCTGGCTGGGCCGTGCTGCCGACCTGGCTGCGTGCCAGGCCGAACTCGCGCTCGGCGACGGCTGTCTTGCCTTCCATGTAGGCGGAAGTGGCGCGTTCGGTCGCGCCGGCGGCGTTCAATTGCCAGTCCGGTACCCGCGGGCCGCTGCTGCAGGCGGTGAGCAGGGCGGCAGCCAGCGCCGCTGCGAATGTCGTCATTCTCATGGGAGCTTGATCTCCGGTTCGCTGCGCTTGAACGGCCATTTGCGGTTCAGCTCATTGATCATCTGTTCCACCTTGCGCAGGTTGGCGTCGACCTCGGCGCGCAGGGCGCCCAGGTCTTCGGTGGCGGCGCGGGTGTTGGCGCCGACGGCCTGCGCTTCCACCAGCACGGCGTCGAGCTTCTTCAGCGAATTGCGTGCGTCGGCCAGCAGGGCATTCAATTGCTGCACCGCCGCCTGGGTGTCGTTGGCCAGTCCTTTTTCGCCGAACACGCGCTTGTCGGCATTGCCCACCAGGCTGTCGGCCTTGACCACCAGCGAATTGGCGTTGCGCAGCAGCTCGCGGGCCTTCTGGTCTTCGCCGGCCAGCACGCCAAGCGCGCCGCCAGGGCCGTTCAATTTTTCGGTGACGCCCTGCACATTGCGCAGGCTGGTGCCGAGCGCGGATTCTTCCGCCGTCAGCGCGGCCAGGTTGTTCAGCAGGTCCTTGGCCGATTGCAGCAAGCGCGGGATTTCGGCGGCCATGTCTCCCACCAGCAGCGCGCGTTCGGCGTCGGGCGGCAACGGCGGGTCGGCCGGGATGCCGGTGAAGGCGCGCAGCTTGGCGCCGCCCACCAGGCTCTTTTCCAGCGTGAAGATGCTGGTGGTGCGCAGCCAGTGCGCGTCCTTGCTCGGCACGTCGACCAGGATGCGCGCCTTGCCGTCCGGCGCCAGTTCGATGCGCTGCACGCGGCCGATCGGGAAGCCGGCGAAGGTGACGTCCATGCCGACCGCCACGCCTTCCGAATCGTCGGCGGTCAGCACCAGCCTTTGCGTCGGCTCGAAGGCACCGCGCGCGTACATCAGGTAGATGATCGCACCAAGCACCAGGGCGACCAGCAGCACCAGCAGGGCCACCGCCTTGGCTTCTGCGTTGTGGATCGGCGCCGCTTCCGGGCCGGAAGTTGGGGGAGTCGTTTCGCTCATATCGTCAATAGTAATTGCCCATCAGGGATGCCGCTTCCACCACCAGGATGACGGAAAACATGCGCACCATGTCTGCCAGGCCATGCGCGGCGCCGATGCGCCGCAGCGGGCTGGAAGCACCGGTATAGTAGGAAGATGCCAGCGGAATCACCGCCACCGCCAGGCTGAAAAAAACTACTTTCAGCACCAGGATCAGGCACACGGCCGGATTGAAAATCTGCCCCACCACCCGCGTGTAGCCGGGCAGTGCCCATGGCGTAAAGCCGTACATCACCACGTAGGCCAGTACCAGCGTCACCAGACAGCTGACGGCGGCCAGCATCCACACCGCGAATACGCCGGCAGCGGCGCGCGGATAGAACTGGGTGCGCAGGGCGGCCCGGGCATCGGGCGCGTGGCCGGCCAGCCTTTGCTGCGCGAACTCGACGCCGGCCGGCAGCGTGGTGCGCAGCGCGACGAACAGGGCAGCCGTCAGCGGCACCAGCTCCAGCACCAGCACCCGCACCACCATTTCCAGCGCATAGCGCGACAGGCCGTAGCTCGCCGAGGTGACGACGACGATGCGGATGATGACAAGGCTGATCAGCGCGCAAAGCACGGAAAACCAAGCCAGGTTGGCGGTGGTGGCAACGACGACCTGTTCGGACAGCATGCGCCGGTTGTCGCGCCGATAGCTGGATGGCGCCATGGCGCGCGTCAGCAGCAGTGCGGCGAACTGCAGCAGCTGCCACCAGCTGGTCAGCCACGCGATTGCAGGGCGGTGAGCGTTCATTCCGGCATACTAGCATTAACGACAACCTATGGTGTATCGTACTATGTTATGAAACTACTAAAACTGCTCCTGGCAGCAGCCCTGGTGTGCTGCTCCTTTGTGGCTTCTGCCGCTCCCGATCCCGCTACGTTGCTGCCGCTTGATCCCCAGATCAGGACCGGCAAGCTGG
The DNA here is from genome assembly GCA_946482635.1 of uncultured Duganella sp. The sequence continues at coordinate 16,675 of CAMLSG010000070.1, read as the reverse complement.
CCAATGGCCTCACTTATTACATCCAGCAGAACCGCCGCCCGGAAAAGCGCGTGGAACTGCGCCTGATTGTGAAGGCCGGCTCGGTGCTGGAAGACGAAGACCAGCTTGGCCTGGCCCACTTCACCGAGCACATGGCCTTCAACGGTTCGACCCATTTCAAGCGCCACGAACTGATTTCGTGGCTGCAGTCGGTGGGCGTGAAGTTCGGCGCCGACCTGAATGCCTACACCAGCTTCGATGAAACGGTGTACATGCTGCCGATCCCGGTCGACAAGAAGGAAAACCTGGACAAGGGCTTGCTGGTGCTGGAAGACTGGGCCCAGGGCGTGACCTTCAACGATGCCGACATCGAAAGTGAGCGCGGCATCGTGCTGGAAGAGCTGCGCCTGGGCAAAGGCGCGACCGACCGCATGAACAAGGTGCTGCTGCCGAAGATGTTCAATGGTTCGCTGTATGCGAGCCGCCTGCCGATCGGCAAGGCGGAAATTCTGAAGTCATTCAAGCCGGAGGCGATCCGCCGCTTCTACAAGGATTGGTACCGTCCGGACCTGATGGCGGTGATTGTCGTCGGCGACATCGATCCGCAGGAAGCGGAGCGCCTGGTCAACAGCCATTTCTCCAAGCTGGTCAATCCGGCCAAGCCGCGCCCGCGCATCTACCCGCCGATCCCGGAACGCAAGGAATCGGAAGCCATCGTGGTCACCGACCGCGAAGCGCCGTCCAACCTGGTGACGATCCGCTATCCCTTCATGGAACGCACTGAGTCGAAGACGGTGGGCGAATACCGCTCTCGCATGGTGGAACTGCTGTCGGCCGCGATGCTGAGCCAGCGCATCGCCGAACTGTCGCAGCAATCCAGTCCCCCATTCCTTCAAGGCTACAGCAACATGGCCAAGGCGGTGCATGGCTACCAGGCTTTCGTCTCGAGCGCAGTAGTGGGCAAGGCCGGCGCGCTGCCGGCCATCCGCGCCGTGGTGGAAGAGGGCGAGCGCGCCCGCCAGTTCGGCTTCAGCGCGGCGGAGCTGGAGCGCGCCAAGAAGAACTCGATGCGCTTCATCGAGAACCTGTACAACGAGCGTGACAAGACCGAGTCCTCCGCGTATGTGAGCGAGTTCACCCGCCATTTCCTGGATGGCGAATCGATGCCGGGGATCGAGAACGAATTCAGCTACTACAAGGACTTGCTGCCTGGCGTCTCGCTGGAAGAAGTCAATGCCCAGGTGCGCAGCGCGATTCCGGTCGGGCAGAAGAAGCTGGTGATCTTCATGGGGAATGACAAGTCGGGCACCGTCGTGCCGCAGCCGGCACAGATGCTGGCAACCGTCGATGAGGCCGAGAAGGCCACGGTATCGGCCCATGAGGAAAAGGCATTGGCGGCGAGCCTGATGGCGCAACCGCCGAAGGCTGGCCGTATCGTCAAGGAGACGGCCGACAAACTGCTTGGCACCACCGAATTGCTGCTGTCTAACGGCGTAAAGGTCGTGCTGAAGCCGACTGACTTCAAGAACGACCAGGTCCTGATGAGCTCTACCCGCTTCGGCGGGCAGTCGCTGGCGGAAGAAGGCGATATCGTCAACGCGCGCTATGCCTCGGCCATCCTGGCCAGCATGGGCGTCAACGGCTATGCGCCGCTCGATTTGCAGAAGATGCTGGCCGGGCGCAGCGTGCGTTCTGCTTTTGCCATCGGCGGCGTGACGGAAGGCTATGGCGGCGGTTCCAGCAGCGGCGACGTGGAAACCATGCTGCAGCTGGCCTACCTGCAAATGACGCAGCCGCGCCGCGACCAGGCGCTGTTCGATGTGTTCATCGACAAGCAGCAGGAGCAGGCACGCAATGCCCAGGCGCGGCCGGAGGCGGTGCTGACGGATACCATGCGTACAACCATGTTCGGCAATCACCCGCGCGTGGGCCTGACGCCGCGTCCAGAAGAACTGGACGGCATCCGCCTGGACCGTGTGATGGCGCTGCAAAAGGAGCGCATGTCCAGCGCGTACGGCATGACGTTCTTCCTGGTCGGCAGCTTCGACCCGGCGAAGATCAAGCCGTTGCTGGCCACTTACCTGGGAGGTTTGCCGGCTGCGAAGATCGCCACCGAATACAAGGATCGCCACGTACGCCCGGTGCGCGGCGTGGTAAAGAAGGAAGTGCGCCGGGGGCGCGAACAAAAGAGCCAGGTCAGCATCGCTTTTTCGGGCGAGGCCACTTTCAACGAGGTAGAGCAGATGCGCCTGCGCGCACTGGTCGAAATCATGCAGATCAAGGCAACGGAAGCCTTGCGCGAACAGCGTGGCCTGGTTTATACGGCGAACATTTCGGGCGGCATGGCGCGCCATCCCTACGCCAACTACGCCATCAATATCGGCTTGCCGACCGCCCCTGAAAACGTGGACAAGGCGATCGAAGCTACCTTTGCCGAGGTGCGCAAGCTGCAGGAGAAGGGCCCGGAGGAAGCCGACCTGGCCAAGGTCAAGGAAAACTGGACCAGCAACTACCGCAAGGCGCTGCGCGAGAATGGCTGGTGGATCGTCAACCTGCAACAGGCGCTGGTCAACAAGACCGACCCCAAGCTGCTGCTGCGCCAGAACGAAATGATCGCCAGCCTGACCGTGGCGGACGTGCAGGCTGCGGCCCGGCGCTATTTCGACTTCAACAATTATGTGCAGGTGGTGATGCACCCGGCGGAGAACAAGCCTGAGGCCAAGCCGGACGCAAAGCCGGAAGCGCCTGCCGAAGCTGCTAAACTGCCGGACTGATTGTGATTTTGAGTTGTTTTAAATGCATGGTTTCCGTCCCGACCTGGCGCGCTGGCGCCAGCTCCCATCGCCTGCCTGGCTGGCGCGCCTGCTCGCAGGCGTGCCGGTGCTGGCCGCGCCGGGCGGGGCGTGGCGCCTGTTTGAAGTAGGCTGCGACAGCTTCGCGGCCTATCAGTCCGGCCATATCCCCGGCGCCGGCTATATCGACACCAACCGCCTGGAACGGCAGCCGCTGTGGAACAAGGTGTCCGACGATGCCTTGCTGGCGTTGTTGCTGGAAAACGGCATCCGCCACGACACCACCGTCATCCTCTATGGCCGCAGTTCGCTGGCCGCTGCCCGCGCCGCCCACCTGATGCTGTATGCCGGCGTGGCCGACGTGCGCCTGCTCGATGGCGGCCATGACGGCTGGCTGCGTGCCGGCCATGCGCTGGAGCAGGGCGGCGGACCGGCGCCGCAGGCTGCAGCAAGCTTTGGCGCCGTTTTCCCGGCGCGCCCGGACTTCCTGATCAACACCGCCCAGGCGCGCGAACTGCTGCAGCAGCCGGACGGCGCCCTGGTCAGCATCCGCACCTGGCAGGAGCACGTCGGCGCCACTTCCGGCTACAGCTATATCGATGCGCGCGGCGATATTCCCGGCGCGCGCTGGGGCCGTGCCGGCAACGATGGCGATGTGCACAGCATGAGCGAATACCAGCACGCTGACGGCACCATGAAACCTTCGGCGGAGATCAGCGCCCTGTGGCGCCAGGCGGGCATCGAACCCGGCCAGCGTACCGCGTTCTACTGCGGCACCGGCTGGCGGGCTTCGCTGGCATTTTTCTATGCCTGGTTGATGGATTGGGAACGCATCAGCGTGTACGACGGCGGCTGGTGCGAGTGGAGCCGGGTCAATCCGCCTGCATCATGTAGCGGATCGCGGCCTTAAGCTGTTCGGCATCAAGCTCCGGCTTGCCGCCGCGGGCAGGCATTGCGCCCACCCCTTGCACCGCGTTGCGCACCAGGCCATCCAGGCCGCCGGCGCGCGCCATGCGCTCCTGCCACTCCTTGCGGTCGCCAAGCTTGGGCGAACTGACCATCACATTCTCGGTCGCGTGGCAGGCGATACAGACCGATTCGTATGTATTCCGGCCAAGCCGGCCCTGGCTTTGGGCCAGGGCCGGCAGGCTGGCCAGCAGCCCGCAGGCTGCCAGCAGGGCGGTTGCCGGCCGCATGATTATTTCTTTCCTTCCTTGGCGTTGAACATCTCCTTGGCGTAGACGATGCCCAGGCCATAGCCGCCGCCGTGTTCAGAAGCGATCTTCATCACAGGAGCGTAGGTCTCGCCGCGTGCCCAGTCGCGCTGCAGTTCCAGCATGTATTGCAGCCAGGTCACTGGACGGGCGCCGGCTTGCACCATGCGCTGTACGGCCATGTCATGCGCTTCCTTGCTGACGCCGCCCGATGCATCGGTCACGATGTACACCTCGTAGCCCTGGTCGATGGCAGAAAGCACCGGCTGCACCAGGCATACCTCGGTCCACAGCGCCGCCATCACGACTTTCTTGTGGCCGTTCTTCTGCACGGCGTCGACCACGCGCTGGTCTTCCCAGGTGTTCATGGTCGTGCGGTCGATCGGGGTCTGCTCAGGGAAGACGGCCTGCAGTTCGGGGAAGATCGGGCCGCTGAAGGACTTGGCTGCGACGGTGGTGAGGATGGTTGGTACCTTGAAGGTCTTGGCTGCCTTGGCCAGGCCGGTCACGTTGTTGCGCAGTTCGGCGATATCGATGGAGCGGGTCGCGAAGGCCATTTGCGGCTGGTGGTCGATCAGCACCAGGTATGGTTCTTCGGCGTGAGCAGCTGTTCTGCAGGCGGTGCGGCATGGGCGCTGGCGCTGAAGGCGAGGATGACTGGCAGTGCTGCCTTGATCAGGGATTTGAAGTTCATGGTGTGCTCCTTTGTAATGGGTTGCGGTGGAATGAACTTTAATAAATCCGCCTGTCGTAATAAACTGGGTAATGTGCAAATGATATTTACGTAAAATGGAACAATATGACCTGACCGACCTGCGTGCCTTCATCACGGTGGTGGAGAGCGGCAGTTTTGTGCGGGCGGCGGAACAGCTCGATGTCAGCACCGCCGCCATCAGCCGCCGCATCGCCACGCTGGAGGCCGCACTCGGCACGCAATTGATCACGCGTACTACACGCCGCAATGACATCACCGATGCCGGGCGCGCCTTCTATGCCGATGCGCAGGCCGTATTTCAGTTGCTGGACGAAGCGCACGACCGCGTGCGCCAGGGCCAGGACAGCGCCAGCGGCACCTTGCGCGTAGCGGCGCCGCTCAGTTTCGGCATTCAGAAAGTGGCGCCGGTGCTGCCGCCTTTCATGAAGCGCCATCCCGGCCTGAAAGTGCAATTGCTGCTGGAGGACCGCACCACCGACCTGCACGCGGAAGCAATCGACGTAGCGCTGCGTATCGGTTTCCTGCGCGATTCCTCGCTGGTGGCGACCCGCATCGGCACCGTCGGCCGTGTATTCGCCGCGTCGCCCGCCTACCTGCGTCGCGCCGGCAAGCCGAAGGCGTTGGCCGCACTGCGCGGCCACTCGGTGTTAAATTACAGCTTGCTCAGCGTGCGCGAAGAGTGGGGACGGCTGATTGGCGACCCGGGCGAGCAACTCGACCTGAAAGTGCCGCTGGCGGCCAATAATGCGGAGGCGCTGGCCGAATGCGCGATACAAGGCATGGGCATTGTGCTGCTGCCGGAATTCGTGCTGGCGCCGGCACTGGCGGACGGCCGCCTGGTGCAGTTGCTGGCCGACGCCAGCCCGGAACCTTTCGGCCTGTTCGCGGTGCGGCCTTCGCGCCAGTTCACGCCGGCCAGGCTGCGGCTGTTCATCGATTATTTGCGGGAGTGCGGTTTTTGAAGGAGGTGCACCGTGGAACACCTGCCTGGCCCCACCGGCTTGCCGTTGCTGGGGAACGTTGGAATCGATACGGCCCATTTCCATCAGCAACTGGAGCAATGGGCGCGCGAGTACGGCCCGATTTACCGCATGCGCCTGATGGAACGGCGCTTCGTCATCACCAGCCGGCGTGCCGATATCGCGCAGATCCTGCATGACCGTCCCGACCAGTGGCGGCGCTCGCGGCGCGTGGCAAGCATTCTCGAAGAAGCGGCAGCAGTAGGCGTATTCGCCGCCGAAGGCGATGACTGGCGCCGCCAGCGCAAGCTGGTGATGCATGCGCTGACCCCGGAAGTCATCAACCGTTTCCATCCCAGGCTGTCGGCCATGGCCGAACGCTTGCGCCTTCGCTGGCAGGTTGCGGCCGAAGCGGGGCAGCCGCAACGCTTGCTGCGCGACCTGAAAGCCTTCGCGCTTGACGTCGCCATCGGCATGGCCATGGGGCAGGACCAGGACATGGTGCAGCACGAAGACAATCCACTGCAGCAGGATATCGAATTCGTCTTCACCCAGGTAGCGCGCCGGCTGGTAGCGCCGGTTGCCTATTGGCGCACCGTCAAGCTGCCGTCAGACCGTGCCACCGAAGTCGCCGGCCAGCGCATACGCCTTGCGGTGGACGGCTTCGTTGCCGATGCGCGGGCCCGCATGGCAGCCAACCCGGCGCTGTACGACAAGCCGGGCAACCTGCTGGAAGCAATGCTGGCGGCGGCAGACATCCCGGGTTCCGGCATCAGCGACGAGACAGTGCGGGCCAATGCCATCATCATGGTGTTCGCCGGAGAGGACACCACAGCCAACACCATCGCCTGGCTGCTTTACCTGCTGTCGCGCAATCCGCGAGCGGCAAAGCGCCTGGCCGAAGAAGCCGATGGCGCGGACAGTCCCGCGCAGATGCCCTACCTTGATGCCTGCATTCAGGAATCCATGCGCCTCAAGCCGGTAGCGCCTATCCTGGGTGCGGAGGCGGTACAGGACGTGGCACTGGATGACGTGCAGGTTCCGGCCGGCACCGTGGCCTTCATGCTGCTGCGCCATGCCTTCGAGCGCGAAGTACCGCTGCCTGACGGTGCGGAATTCAGGCCGGAACGCTGGCTTGATCCTGTGACGAAGAAAAAGCTGGAAGATCCCGCCCGCAAGATGGTTCCCTTTGGCGGAGGGCCGCGCTTCTGCCCGGGGCGCTACCTGGCCATGAGCGAGATCCATGTGCTGATGTCGATGGTGGCGCGCAGTTTCACGATCGAGGCCGTGCCGGATGCGCCGCCGGTGGAGGAAATGTTCACTGTCACCATGACGCCGAGCGTTCTGCCGGTGCTGTTGCGGCCGCGCATCCGGCCAGCCGGCTTGGCCGCAGCGGAAAAATGACGGCAACAGGAAACAGCAAATAGCTTAACAGGGCTATACTGAATCTAAATACTCCGCCGGGGGCTGCCATGAAACCAATCCTGCTGTTTGCCGCAGCCATGCTGGCTGCCCAGAGTACATTGGCTGGCCCTCTGCGCAACGACCACCCCATCGTCGGCACCTGGCGCTTCGAATTGCCTGACGGCTCCTGCCATGAGATGTACCGCATCCGCGCCGACGGCTCGGCCCTGATCACCAGCGCTGCTGAGATAGCGGAATCGGAATTCGAGATCGACGACCAGCCCGACAGCGACGGTTTTTACCGCTCCAACGACAAGATCGTGAAAGACAACGGCAAGAAGGATTGCACCGGAGAGATCACCGAGATCGGCCACGTGATCCAGTCCTTCATCGTGTTCCACCCCTCAAACAATATGTTCCTGATGTGCCAGCGGCGCGATATGGGCAGTTGCATCGGCCCCTTCATCCGCGTGCGCGGCACGGAAATATAGCCTAGCGGCCCGCCGCGCGCCATGCCCCCGGATTCATGCCCGACCACTCGCGGAAGGCATGGGTGAAAGCGCTCTGTTCCTGGTAGCCAAGCAGGAAGGCAATGTCGACCAGCGACAGGCCAGGCTGGCGCAGATAGTCGCGGGCCAGTCCAAAGCGCGCTTCGTCCAGCACTTGCTGGAAGCTGGAGCCTGCATCGGCCAGCTTGCGCTGCAGGGTGCGCGGCGCCACCGCCAGGTCTTCCGCCACGCTGGCGACGCGTACCTGGCCTTGCGACAGGCGGCGCACGATGGCTTCATGCACCTGCGCCACGATGCCGGCCGATGCCGGCGCGGCGCGCTGCTTGAGGAGCTGTTCGGCGTGTTGCTGCAGCACGGGGTAGAGGCTGACGTCGGCATTCGGCACCGGCCATGACAACAGCGCCGCTTCAAACTGCGCCACATTGGACATCGCATTGAACCTGGGCAGGGCTCCGAACACACGCATGTATTCGGCATGGCCGGCCGGGTCGCCGCCGTCATGCGTCAGCGACAGTTCGGCCGGCGGCAGCGTGGTGCCGGCCAGCCAGTTGCCGAACACGCGGATGCCGGCAAACACGCTGTCGGCCAGGTGCCGGTGCTGCGCAGGGTAGTTCGAATGCCAGGTGTAGTCGGCCAGCGCGCCGCGGACTTGCAGGGTGGAGCGTCCCAGGTCGTGTGCCAGTTGTTCGTAGCGCATGGTTTGCTCGAATGCCTGGCCGAAATCGCGGCAGCTTAGCAGGATCAGGCCGTACACCGTGTAGGTGCCAAGCTTGACGCGCTCGCCCACGTGCAGGCCGAAATGCGGGTCGTCGGCCAGCCGGGCTGCAATATCGAGCAGCTTCACATAGGTATCCGCAGGCAGCGCCTCCGGCAGCGGCTCCAGCGTTCCGGCGGCCAGGCCGGCGGCACGCTCAAGCGCTTGCGCCGTCACGCCGCGCGCAGCCGCCGCTTCCAGCATGGGTTGCAGGTAGGAGCCCGCGACGCGGGCAAGCTTGGCATGATCGAACAATTCGGCTGGCATGAAAAAGCAAGACTGGCGGGCAGCAATGGATTAAAGTTTATTGAGCAAAGTATAACAAGGGATTGCATATGAAACGATGGAACGGTTGGGGCGAGGAGACGGTCGAGTACCCGCTGCATGACGACGCGCTGGCTTTCCTGGCCAGCCGCATTGGCCCGGGCACGCCGGTACAGGATGCCAGCTTCGATGCGGCTGCCGTCTCGCTTGGCGAATCGCGCCTGCCCGAGCATCCATTGATTGATACGAGGCAGGCGACCCGCCTGCGCAACGCACTGGGGCAAAGCCTGCCGGACTGGCTCAAGCTGCGTTACGGCCGCATCGGCAGTGCGCCTGACGGCGTGGCGTTCCCGGAAAGCGCGCAGCAGGTGCGCGAGCTGATCGACTACGCGCAGCGTCATGGCGTGTCGCTGATCCCGCAGGGCGGCGGCACCAGCGTGGCAGGCCACCTGACCGCGCCGATTGGCGACAAGCCGGTTCTGGCAGTGAACATGACGCGCATGGGGCGCCTGCACCACCTGGACAAGCAATCGCAGCTCGCCACCTTCGGCGCCGGCGTGCTGGGCCCGGACCTGGAGGCGCAATTGCGTGCCCACGGCTACATGCTGGGGCACTTCCCGCAATCGTTCGAATATTCCACCCTGGGCGGCTGGATCGTCACCCGTTCGTCCGGCCAGCAATCCCTGCGCTACGGACGTATCGAGCAGATGTTCGCCGGCGGCGTGATGGAAACCCCGCAGGGGCGGCTCGATATCCAGACCTTCCCCGCTTCCGCAGCGGGCACCGACCTGCGCGAAATCGTGCTGGGCTCCGAGGGTCGCATGGGCATCCTGACCGAGGCCACCGTGCGCGTGAGCCCTGTGCCGGAATACGAAGCCTTCCACGCCATCTTCTTCCCCGACTGGGAGCGCGCGGAAGCAGCCGTGCGCACGCTGGCGCAGGCGCGCGGCGGCCTGTCGATGCTGCGCCTGTCGAACCCATTGGAAACGGTGACCATGCTGGCGCTGGCCGGCCATAAGCGCCTGATCGGGCTGCTGGAAGGCTGGCTGAAGCTGCGCGGCTGCGGCGAAGGCAAATGCATGCTGATGATCGGCGCCAGCGGCCCGCGCGCGCAGGCCCGCGCCGCCTTGCGCAGCGCCATCGCGGCCTGCCGCGGCTACAGCGGCGTGCACGTCGGCCGCCGCATGGGCGACAAATGGAAGGAAGGCCGCTTCCGCAACGTCTACCTGCGCAATGCGGCCTGGAAGCACGGCTATGTCATCGACACGGTGGAAACTGCGGTCGACTGGCCGCGTGTTTCGCTGATGATGCGGGCGGTGGAAGCGGCTGCGGCCGGTGTGCTGGGCGGCCTGGGCGAAAAGGTCCACACCTATACCCACCTGTCGCACCTGTATGCGCAGGGCGCCAGCGTCTATACGACCTTCGTCTACCGCCTCGGCGGCGAGTTCGAAACCGACATGGCGCGCTGGCACGCGCTCAAGCACGCGGTCAGCATGGCGATTGTCGACAACGGCGGCACCATCAGCCACCAGCACGGCGTGGGCAGCGACCACGCGCCTTACCTGGCTGCCGAGAAGGGGGCGGCGGGCATCGCCGCCATGCAGGCGCTGTTCACGCACTTCGACCCGCAGGGCATCATGAATCCGGGCAAGCTGCTGCCGGCGGGGCAGGCAGCATGAAGCCGGCGGCGGTCCACGCCGGCAAGAACGGTGCGCCGCACTGGATGCCGGGCGGCCGCCCGCAGGTGGCCGCATTGCTGGCGCAGGAGTGGGACTTGCTGGTGATCGGCGGCGGCATCACCGGCGCCGGCATCCTGCTGGAAGCGTCGCGGCGCGGCCTGCGGGCCTTGCTGGTGGAGCAGCGCGACTTTGCCTGGGGCACCTCGAGCCGGTCTTCCAAGCTGGTTCACGGCGGCCTGCGCTACCTGAAGGAAGGGCAGTTTGCGCTGACCCGCGAGTCTGTCCACGAGCGCGATGCCCTGCTGCGCGACGCGCCGGGGCTGGTCGAGCCACTGGGCTTTGCCTTTGGCGACTACCTGGGCCGCAAGCCGGGCCGCCGCGCCTTCCTGCTTGGGCTGGCGATCTACGACCGCATGGCGGGCCAGCGTGCGCGCCACTATTTCGATACGCAGGAATTCCTGGCGATGGCGCCGCATATCCGCACCGAAGGACTGCAAGGCGGCATCTGCTACCAGGATGCGAGGACTGACGACGCCCGCCTTGTCATGCGCGTGCTTCAGGAGGCGCAGTCGCATGGCGGCGTCGCCGTCAACTATTGCGCGGTGCACTCGCTGGCCGGTGGCAAGGCCGGGCGTGTGCGCGGCGCGCAGGTGCGCTGCGAGGTGAGCGGCGCGACGTACGAGGTGCAGGCAAAGCTGGTGGTGAACGCCACCGGCGCCTGGGCCGACCGCCTGCACGACAAGCCCGCCGCAAGGCTGCGGCCATTGCGCGGCAGCCACCTGGTGCTGCCGGCATGGCGCCTGCCGCTGGCGCAGGCGATCAGCCTGATGCACCCGCGCGACGGCCGACCGGTGTTCGCCTTCCCATGGGAGGGCGTCACCATTGTCGGCACCACCGACGTCGACCATCCCGCCGACCTGCAGCGGGAAGCCGCCATCACGCAGGACGAAACCGACTACCTGATGGCAGCCCTGCATGACCAGTTCCCAACGCTGGCGCTCACGGAAGACGACGTACTGGCGACTTATGCCGGCGTGCGACCGGTGATCGACACCGGCAAGGCCGACCCATCGAAGGAAGCCCGCGACCACGTGCTGTGGCAGCAGGACGGCCTGCTGACCGTCACCGGCGGCAAGCTCACAACGTTCCGCGCCATCGCGCTGGACGTGCTGCGCCACGCCGCGCCGCAACTGCCGCACTGGCAGCCGGACCTGGCGCCGCAGGCCATTTTTGCGCCGCCAGCCGCCGCCAGGCCGAAGCACCTGCCGCCAGGCCAGGGCAGGCGCCTGCAGGGCCGCTACGGCGCGCAAGCCGAGGCGCTGGTCGCCGCTGCGAAAGAAGGGGAACTCGAGGAAATTCCCGGCACGGAAACGCTCTGGGCGCAATTGCGCTGGGCCGCGCGCCATGAATCGGTGCAGCGCCTGGAAGACCTGATGCTGCGGCGCAGCCGCCTTGGCATCCAGCTCGCCAACGGCGGCGCCGCGGTACTGGGCCGCGTCCGTGCCATCTGCCAGCCGGAACTGGGCTGGGACGACCAGCGCTGGGCTGCCGAAGAAGCCGCATATCTGGCATTATGCCGGTCAAATTACAGCCTGCCGAAAGCACGCGAATGAGCAAATACCTTCTCTCCATCGACAATGGCACGCAAAGCGTGCGCGCGCTGCTGTTCGACCTGCAGGGCAACCTGGTCGCCAAGACGCAGGTTCACTTGCAGCCGGCCTACTATTCCGAACAACCCGGCTGGGCCGAGCACAAGGCCGAAGGCTATTGGGACGCCGTATGCGCCGCCTGCCAGCGCCTGTGGACCGTCACCGACATTCCGCGCAGCGCCATCGCCGGCGTAGCCGTCACCACGCAGCGCGGCACCGTGGTTGCCGTCGACAGCGACGGCAAGCCGCTGCGCGCAGCGATTACCTGGCTGGACCAGCGCCGCACCGAGCAAGTGCCGCCGATCGGTCCTTTGTGGACGGCCGCCTTCAAGTTGGCGGGCGTGGACGGCACCATCGACTACTTCCGGCGCGAAGCGGAAGTTAACTGGATTAAAGCCCACCAGCCCGGCGTGTGGGAACGCACGCACAAGTTCCTGCTGCTGTCCGGCTACCTGAATCACTGCCTGAGCGGCCGCTTTGCCGACTCCATCGGCTCCCAGGTTGCTTACATGCCGTTCGACTACAAGCGCCACGCCTGGGCCGGAGCGCGCGACTGGAAATGGCAAGCGCTCGCAGTGCGCCCCGACCAGTTGCCGGAACTGCTGCAACCGGGTGAGGTCATTGGCGCCATCAACGCAAATGCGTCAGCCGCAACCGGCATCCCCGAAGGCGTGCCGCTGGTGGCCGCTGCCGCCGACAAGGCCTGCGAAGTGATCGGCGCCGGCGGGCTGGAGCCGCACATCGGCTGCCTCAGTTACGGCACCACGGCCACCATCAACACCACCACCAGCAAGTACGTCGAAGTCACGCCGTTCATACCGCCATATCCTGCGGCCATTCCCGGCGCCTACAGCACCGAAGTGCAGATCTTCCGCGGCTACTGGATGGTCAACTGGTTCAAGGAGCAGTTTGGCCATCTCGAACAATCGGCCGCAGTGGAGCAGGGCATGCCGCCGGAAGCGCTGTTCGACCGCCTGGTGAACGAAGTGCCGCCCGGCTCGATGGGCCTGATGCTGCAGCCGTACTGGAGCCCCGGCATCAAGGTGCCAGGACCGGAAGCAAAAGGCGCCATGATCGGCTTCGGCGACGTGCATACACGCGCCCACATGTACCGCGCCATCCTGGAAGGCCTGGCCTATGCCTTGCGCGAAGGCCGCGAGCGCATCGAAAGGCGCAGCGGCACCAGGATCACGGAATTGCGCGTGGCAGGCGGCGGCTCGCAAAGCGACGCAGCGATGCAGCTCACGGCCGACATCTTCGGCCTGCCGGCGGCGCGCGCGCACGTGTACGAAACCAGCGGCCTTGGCGCCGCGATCGCCATCGCAGCCGGCCTCGGACTGCACAAGGACTTCCACAGCGCCATCAACGCCATGACGCGCAAGGGCCGCGTGTTCCAGCCCGACCCGGCGCACCGCAAGACTTACGACCAGCTATACCACCGCGTCTACCTGAAAATGTACAAGCGCCTGCAGCCGATGTACGCCGAGATCGCCGCCATCACCGGCTACCCGGAAAGGCTCTAACGTTTGGCGAGGGCGGCGCGGGCCGCTTCGATGGCGGTGGTGGGGGGACGGGTAGCGCGCACCTGGTTGCGGCCGTCTTCCTTCGCCGCGTACATGGCGCGGTCGGCGGCGACGAACAGGGATTCGATATTGTCCGTCGGCGTCGGGCATAGCGTCGCGACGCCGATGCTTACCGTTATGTGCGGCGAGGTTGCCGAACGCGGGTGCGGGATGTGCAGCGATTCCACGTGGGTGCGGATCGATTCGGCCATCTGGAACGCGGCGTCGGCATCGGTCTCGGCAAACAACAGCACGAATTCCTCGCCGCCGTAGCGCGCCGCCAGGTCGGTCACGCGCAGCGCATGCGCGCTGATCGCCTGCGCGACCTGCTGCAGGCAGACATCGCCTTGCGCGTGGCCCAGCGTGTCGTTGTACAGCTTGAAGTGGTCGACGTCCAGTACCACCAGCGACAGCGGAGCGCCCGTGCGCATGGCGCGCTGCCATTCCTTCTCGAGGAAGGAGTCGAAGTGGCGGCGGTTGGCAATCTTGGTCAGCGGGTCGATCATGGCCGCGCGCTGCAGTGCGTCTTCCGATAGCTTGTGGTGGGTGATGTCGTGCAGCAGGCCAATGAACAATGGCTGGCGCAGGAACATCGGCGTCAGCGTCAGGTCCATGCACACCGACTTGCCGGTGCGGTGGCGGATGATCACTTCGCGCGTGCCGTGGCTGTGCGCCGCTTCCGGATTGGCGGCGTAGCGCGCAAAGTATTCGAGGTATTCGTCGGCCACCAGTGGATTGAGCAGGTCGGAAATCGATTTGCCCGCCAGTTCGTGCGACATATATCCGAGGTACTGGTCGCAGGCCGGATTGGTGAACTGGATGCGGCCATCGGCTTCGATGATCAGCAGGCCTTCCGCCATGTTGTTGACGATGGTGCGCAGGCGCTCCGACTGTTCCTGCTGCGTCTCGGTGGCGAAGCGGATCTGCAACTGCGTGCGCACGCGGGCGCATACTTCGGCCATGCGCAGCGGCTTGCCGATATAGTCGACCGCGCCCAGTTCGAAGCCGGTCACCACGTCTTCCTGTTCGTTGCGGGCGCTCATGAACAGCACCGGGATGTCTTCCGTCGCCGGATGCGATTTGAGGTGGCGGCAGGTCTCGAAGCCGTCCATGCCGGGCATGATCACGTCCAGCAGGATCAGGTGCGGGTGCACGCGGCGCGCGATTTCCAGCCCGCGCTCGCCGGAGTTGGCGACATAAGTCTGGTAACCCTGCTCGACCATCAACTTGCGCAGGACGGAGAGGTTGTCCGGCGCATCATCAACAATCAAAATCACGGCGTCGCGCCGTGGCGAAAAGCTGGTACCGCCTTGATTCATGCTGACTAGGGGTGAGTAGGATATGGGCTTGATGATACCGTGTTGCCAATTGGAATTGTGGAAATTCAAGGAAGGTTTGGCCTAAAAAAGACGTTGGGTTGTTGATAGTTGGTGAAAGTTTCCGGTGAGCTAAGGAAAGTTGTGACATTGTGTGTATATCTGAACACTTCCGCTAACTTTCTGGCAACGGTAATTTGCGTGATTTTTGCATGATTTTTATCTTTCTGAAAAACAATAGAATGGCGTTTCTTTAACTCGTTGAGATAGCCATGAAAAAACATAAGCTGCTGCTGGTTCCCGTCCTGTTTGCCGCTGTCGCCTTGTCGGGCTGCAAGGTCATCGACACCGGCGAGGTGGGCTTGCGCGTCAACTTCGACAAGACGGTGGAAGCCGAAGAACGCGTGGCGGGCAGTTTCAACCAGACCATCGTCGGCTCCATCCTGACCTTCCCGATCAAGGACGTCAGCGTCGACGTGCGCGACCTGATGCCACTTGCTGCGGACAATTCGACCATGAAGGACTTCGACCTGGCGGTGATCTACAACATCACTCCGTTGGCGGTGTCGGACCTGTGGGTCAACAAGAGCCGTTCTTTCCACACCCAGGACGCCAGCGGCGACATCTACCTGATGCACGCCTACATTTACCAGACCGCGCGCAATGCCGTGTACAAGGTGGCGCGCAAGTACGAGGCGCTGAACATGAACGACAACCGTTCCCAGATCGAGGAAGAGATCCAGGCCACCATGATCGCCACGTTGAACGATGAAAAGCTGAACGGCATCACGATCTCGCAGGTGCGCGTGGGCGGCATGGTCCCTAGCGATGCGGTCAAGGCCAGCGCGGATAACCTGGTGCGCGCCAAGAACGAGGAGAAAACCAAGGAAGTCGAGGTGCAGATCGCGAAGAAGGAGGCCGAGCGCATCGCGGCCCTGAATGCCAATGCCGGCGCCATCTCCTATATGCAGGCGCAGGCCCAGATGAAGATTGCGGAAGGCATTGCAGCGGGCAAGGTGCAGACTGTGGTGATTCCGTATGACTTCAAGGGCATGGTCAACATCACGAGCAAATAAATAGGCGCTGCCGTCCTCGCGTGTCATAATCGAAACGCGATTGGCGACATCGGGAGGGCGGCATGCGAAACTTCTTGCGCGCATTGGCGCTTGTGCTGGCAGTGCCTTGCTTGCCCGCACAGGCTGAAAAAGCTGCTGCGCCAACCTGCCCATCGCGGTCCATCGTGGTCGGCCTCTACGAGTTCGGCCACTTCTATCACGCCGGTGCGGGCCTGGACAAGGACGTGGCGGAAGAACTGCGCAAGCGCAGCGGCTGCAATTTCTCCTACAAAGTCCTGCAACGGCGGGCGATCTGGCCCGCCATGCAAAGCGGCACCGTCGACATGACGCTGTCGGCCACCGCCACGCCGGAGCGCATGGTGTTCGCCTGGGCCGAGCCGTATATATGGGTGAAGAACATGGTCGTCCTGCGCGCGGACGCCGGCGCCAGCGTGCATTCCATGGCGGACTTCATTGCAGCCCCTGAACTGAGGCTTGGCTTCGGGCGCGGTTATGCTGCAGGGCCGGCGTATGAAGAGTTCGTGACACAGTTGCGCAATATCGGCCGCGTTGAAGATGTCGATGATGGCGACCGGCTGTATGCCATGTTCAAGGTCGGCCGTTTCCAGGCACTGCTTGCGCCGAAGCTGGTATACACCAGTTACCTGAAAGACGAAATCAAAGCCGGCGCCGTGCGCATCGAGGATTGGGGCGGGGCGAAGCAGCGCGGGCCGGCCAACCTGATGATCAGCAAGAAGCTGTTCAGCGCCGAGGAAGCGCGGCGCTGGGCGAGCCTGCTGAAGGACATGCGCGCCGACGGCACC
>CAMLSG010000069.1 GCA_946482635.1 uncultured Duganella sp. | reverse complement strand
TCGCCGTCGTCGGTCAGCGCGACGTTGGTGAAGATGGTGTTCTCGTTCAGGCAGGACATGCAGTTCGAGTTGGTCTTGGTGTTGGTGCCAGGAGCCACGCCGAAGTAGCCTGCTTCAGGATTGATCGCGTACAGGCGGCCATCCTTGCCCGGCTTGATCCAGGCGATGTCGTCGCCGATGGTGGTGACTTTCCAGCCGTCGAAGGTCTTCGGCGGAATCAGCATCGCGAAGTTGGTCTTGCCGCAAGCCGAAGGGAAGGCGGCGGCAACGTAGTGCTTCTTGCCTTCCGGGGATTCAACGCCCAGGATCAGCATGTGTTCCGCCAGCCAGCCTTCGCCGCCGTTCTTGGCGTCGTTGTAGCCCATGGTGGAAGCGATGCGCAGCGCAAAGCACTTCTTGCCCAGCAGCGCATTGCCACCGTAGCCGGAACCGTAGGACCAGATTTCGCGGGTCTCAGGGAAGTGCACGATGTACTTGGTGGCATTGCATGGCCATGGCACATCTTTTTCGCCGGCAGCCAGCGGCTTGCCGACGGTGTGAATCGCAGGCACGAACTCGCCATCGGTACCCAGCACGTCGTACACGGCCTTGCCCATGCGGGTCATGGTGCGCATGTTGACGGCGACGTATGGGGAGTCGGACAGTTCCACGCCGATGTGGGCGATCGGCGAGCCCAGCGGGCCCATCGAGAACGGCACCACGTACATGGTGCGGCCAGCCATGCAGCCGTCGAACAGGCCGTTCAGGGTGCCGCGCATTTCTTGCGGATCCATCCAGTTGTTGGTCGGGCCGGCCGCTTCCTTGGTCTGCGAGCAGATGAAGGTGCGGTCTTCAACGCGGGCGACGTCGGTCGGGTCGGAGCAAGCCAGGTAGGAGTTTGGACGCTTTTCTTCGTTCAGCTTTTTCATGGTGCCGGCGGCAACCATTTCAGCGCACAGGCGATCGTACTCTTCCTGCGAGCCGTCGCACCAGTAGATGCGGGCAGGCTTGGTCAATGCGGCGACTTCCGCCACCCAATTGATCAGCTTTTGCTGTTTGATGTAAGCTGGTGCGTTCATAGTTGCAACGCCTCCCATAACGGGCTGATTCATAGTACCTCCAATGCCAATAAAGAATTCTGTCTTGTCCCGGCACGGCAGGAATCGTCGTCAGCTGATAGCTTGCGCGGAAGAATTGTTACTTCGGCGAAATACGGCGGTTCTGTCGATGCGCCCGATTACTCGAGGGCGCGAGCGTCTGGCGGGGGTGTGCTCAGGCGCTGGAACATATGCTGCTGGAGCCTGGTTGGGCTCCTTGAATTGGCCGATTGTACACCTGCGATCCCGCGCTTCCGACAAAAATGTAGGAATATTGCCCGACTAATGTAGTAGGCTATTCCAGATATTCACAAACCTGTTATTTCCCTACCATTTTCATCACAAAATCTGCTAACTGACATGAAAATTGCGATTCTCGATGATTACCAGGATGCAACTCGTGGCCTGGAATGCTTCAAGCTTCTGGATGGCCATGAGGTCAAGGTTTTCAATAATTCCGTGAAGGGCATGGGCCAATTGGTGGCCCGCCTGGCGCCGTTCGAGGCGCTGGTATTGATCCGCGAGCGCACCGCGTTCAACCGCAGCTTGCTGTCCAAGCTGCCTAACTTGAAAGTGATTTCCCAGACCGGCAAGGTGAGCGGGCACGTCGATATGGACGCTTGCCGCGAGCTTGGCATCACGGTCCTGGAAGGCGTGGGTTCCCCAACGGCGCCGGCCGAACTGACCTGGGCACTGGTGATGGCGGCGCGGCGCAAGCTGTTCCAATATGCCGGCAAGCTGCGCGATGGACAGTGGCAGCAGGTGTCGATCAGCCATGAGCACAATACGCTGGGCCTGGTGCTGGCGGGGAGCACCATGGCGATCTGGGGCTACGGCAAGATCGGCAAGCTGGTGGCGGGTTATGCCAAGGCTTTTGGCATGCGCGTGGTGGTCTGGGGTAGCGAATCGAGCCGCGCTGCTGCGGTGGCGGATGGCTACGAAGCTGCCGCCTCACGCGAGGCATTCTTTGCGGAGGCGGATGTGCTGTCGCTGCATCTGCGCCTGGCCGATGGAACGCGCGGCATCGTCACCGCAGAAGACCTGGCGCGCATGAAACGCGACGCATTGTTCGTCAACGTGAGCCGTGCCGAGCTAGTTGCGCCCGGCGCATTGGAGGAAGCCTTAAAAGCCGGCCATCCCGGCTATGCCGCCTTGGACGTCTTCGAAACCGAACCGCTGCCGGAAAATTCACCGCTGCTGCGCATGCCGAACGTGCTGTGCACTCCACACCTCGGCTACGTCGAGCAAGCCAGCTACGAGCTCTACTTCCGCCACGCCTTCCAGAACCTGGTCAACCACATCAACGGCTGACCTCGTGTCCCATGGGGCCTGACCCCATGGGACACGGGCTGGGCTGTGCAGGCATGGCGTGGACTTTGCTCCAGAGGCCGGCCCAGCCGGGCGGCCAGGTGATGGGCTGGCCGCTGTAGGGCGGGAGGTTGGCGCGGACGGGGATGACCGGGACCGGCGGCATGTCTGTCAGCGGGGCGCCGTGCGGGCGTTGCATGTCGAGGCTGTACATGTAGCCGGGGAGCAGGGCGTCGCAGACCTGTGCGAACCATTCGGCGTGGTCTTCGTCGCGGCCGAGCGCTTGCGCCAGGCCTTGCGGGTCGAATTTGGCCAAAGCGTGCACCAGTTCTTCGGTCGTGGCGCCGGGCTGGTCGCCCCAGCCCATCACGGGATTGAAGATGTAGTCGGCGCCGGAGCCGTACCAGCCTTCGCGCCAGGAGCGCTGCATCCAGTCGCGCGGCCCGGTGAACAAATGCCAGCGCCAGTGCAGGCCGGAGGGCTTGGGCCAGGAGTACAGGTATAACTTCTGGTAGCCGGCTTTGTGCAACTCGCGCACGACCGCCATCAGCCGCGCGTGCGGCATGCGGTCGGGCGGGGCGCGGCGGAACAGGATTGCTTCGCCGTCGGCAAATTGCACTTCGTCGGTGGAGAGATTCAAATCCAGCGTGCGCGATTCATTGCCAAACCGGGCGGATATCCAGCCAGTCAGCAAATTGACGGCCGTGATGACGCCATAGCCGCGGTAGCGGTGGAAAATCACGGTTCCTGGTGCGAGCGCTTTCATGGTCTTGCCGGGCAAAAAACCCAGTGTAGTCAACTGTTCGGCGGAATGCCAGCCGGAATTGGCAAACTTTTTCGGCTATCATGCACGCCATTCATTGATTTCATTTTAATTCATCATGACCCTGCGCATCATCGCTACCGGCGGCACTTTCGACAAGCACTACAACGAACTGAATGGCACCCTGGCTTTCACCGAAAGTCACCTGCCGGCCGCGATCAAACGCGCCCGCATCACCACGCCTTGCGAGCTGGAAGTTGTATCGCTGCTCGATTCGCTGGATATGGTGGATGCCGATCGCCAGCGCGTGCTGGCCGCCTGCCAGGCTGCTTCCGAAAAAGCCATCGTGATCGTGCACGGCACCGATACCATGCCGCAGACCGCTGCCGTCCTGGGCCCGGCGATCAAGGACAAGACCATCGTCTTCACCGGCGCCATGATCCCTTACGAGATCGATAATTCCGACGCCTTCTTCAACATGGGCTTTGCCTGCGGCGTGGCGCAGGTACTGCCGCCCGGCGTGTACGTGGCAATGAACGGCCAGATCTTCGCCTGGGATAACGTGCAGAAAAATAAAGCGGCTGGCGTGTTCCAGCCGCTCTGAGTCATTTGAGCTTCGCCAGCGTTTGCTGGAAGCGCGCGGCGTCCTGGTAGCCGATTACGCGCGCTCTTTCCTTCCCCTCGCTATCGAACAGGATGATGGCGGGCGGGCCAAACAGGCCATAGCGTTTCAGCAGGGCCTTGTCTTCTTCGCTGTTGGCGCTTACGTCGGCCTGCAGCAGCACCGCCCCTTCCAGCGCGGCCTTCACCGGCGCCGCGCTGAAAGTGAACTTTTCCATTTCCTTGCATGAGACGCACCAGTCGGCATAGAAGTCGAGCATGACGGGGCGGCCTTGCGCCAGTTCCGCTTCGAGCTGCTGCACGTTGGCGACCTGCTTGAACGGCAGCGCCGAGACGTGGCGGTTCGGCAGCAGCGGCAACGCCATCCACGCGGCCAGCGCCAGCAGCATGACGCCGAAGCCGCGCTTGACCCACACCATCCACGAACCTGCACGCGGGAGCAGACTGCCGGCTGACACGCCGACCAGCACCAGCGGCACGCTCATGCCTGCCGCCATTGCGAACAGCGCACTGCCGCCGACCAGCACGTCGCGCGTCTGGCTGATGTAGACCAGCGCTCCCGCCAGCGGCGCGGCCACGCAGGGGCCGACCATCAGCGCGGAGATGGCGCCCATGCCGAACACGCCGGCCAGCTTGCCGGCCGTGCGGCGGTTGGCGCTGTCGGCCAGGCGCGATTGCAGGACTGCCGGCAACTGCAGCTCGTAAACTCCGAACATCGACAGCGCCAGCGCGGACAGCAGCAGGGCAAACGCACCGATCACCCATGGCTTCTGCAAGGAAGCCGCGAGCCCTTCGCCCGCCAGCCCGGCCGCAATGCCGAAGCCGGTGTACACCAGCGCCATACCCAGTGAATAAGCGCCCGACAGCAGCAGGCCGCGCTTGCGGCTCGGCCTGGCGCTGTCGCCCACGATGATCGAGGACAGGATGGGAACCATCGGCAGCACGCAGGGCGTAAATGCCAGGCCAAGGCCGAGCAGCAGGAACAGCGGCACGATTTTCAGCAATTGGCCGCCTTGCAGCGTTTGCGCCAGCGGCGCAGCCGCTTCCAGCGTCACCCCGGAATCCATCGGCGAATAGCACAGGCCAGCGTCGGCGCAGCCCTGGCTCGTCACGCGCAGCACGAAAGGGCCTTCGCCCTGAACCGGCACGCGCACGGTGACGCGGTGGCGGTAAGTCTCCACTTCCTTGCCGAAGGTCTGGTCGAACTTCACTTTACCGGGTGGCAGCTGGGCGGCGTCCACCTTGGCGCCGTCCGCGCTGAAACGGAAACGGTCGCGGTACATGTAGTAGCCGTCTGCGATGTCGAAACTGACTTCGGCAGTGCCGCCATCGGCCATGCGCGCCGAGAAGCGGAAGGCGGCCTCCGGCTCGAGAAAGTCCTGCGCCACCGCCCGCGCCAGCCCGAGTACGGCGAGCAGCAGCGCCAACAAAATGCGCCGCATCATTGCACCTGCAAGGCTTGCACTGCCTGCGCCAGGCCGCGGTCATCAGGCCCCATCACGCGTGCTACGCGGCCCTGGCGGTCCAGCAGGACGATGCTGGGAATCTGGCGCACGCTGAAGGCGTTGAACAGCGTCCCATCCTTGTCCAGCCGCATCGCCATGCGCGACTTTTTGCTCCGTGCAAACTCGGCGACTTCCTTATCCGACGACCAGACCGGCGATGCGACGGCAAGCCATTCGACGCCGGGTGTCGCAGCCAGCGCTTCTGCCTCTTCGCGCACCCGCTGGCACGCTTGTGCTGTCGCAGGGCGGCTTTCGCGCAGGTAGGACTCGCACCATGGCGAGAAGAACATCAGCGCGCGCGGTTTGCCCTGTGCGGCCGGCAGCGGCAGTCCTTGCGCGACATCGCCGACTTTGAACGCGGCGCGCGCCGGGGCGGCTTGCGGCGCCAGGGCTACCGGACTGGCCGGCGCACTTTCGCCCACTGCGCGCTGCAGCGCTTTCTCGAGTTCCTTGTCATGCAAATGGCCGATATGCTGGATGCGGCCATCGCGGCCGATCACGATGTGCTGCGGCGTGACGCGAAGGTTGAGGCTGGCCGCCAGCGAACCGTCATCGATGACGATTGGCATGTGCAAGCCATGTTGGGCGCGGTAACTCTTCACTTCCGTTTCGGTGTCGCTATACCCCGCGTTGACCGCGACCACGGCGAGCTTGTCTCCGTACTGCTGGAAGGACTTCTCGAATGCGGGCATCTGCTCGCGGCAAGGCACGCACCAGGTGGCCCAGAATTTGAGATAGACCGGCTTCTTGCCGTAGTAAGAGGCGAGGTCGATGCGCTGGCCGTCGATGGTTTGCAGCACGGCGGCGGGACCCGGCTGCCCGATCAGGGCCTTGCCGGCCAGTTTGGCCCGGCTGGCGCCGCTGCCGGCTTCGTCGGCATGGGCGGGGACGGTGGAAAGGCACACTAGAAGTGCTGCGATCAATGGCTTGAACATGATGGCTTTCGTGGATTGGATGAATCCATGGTACCTTTGGCTTGGGTCATCAAAAAGACGCAAGAATGCACTGAATTTATGTACCATTCCCTGAACCTCGCCATCGACCGCCAGGCTGCTGCCACGCTGGCGGACCAGATCTTCCTCGGCCTGCGCGGCGCGATCGGCGATGGACGCCTGGCGCCGCAAGCCCGCCTGCCGTCCTGGCATGACCTGGCCGCACAACTGGGGGTGGCCCGCGGCACCGTGCGGCAGGCTTATGAACGGCTGCGCGATGAGCAGCTGGTCTACACCGCCGGCGCGGCCGGCACTTTCGTTTGTGCGGGCGGCACGATGGCAGGCGGAGGAAGGCCAGGCAGCGAAGTGGCACGCGCGGCGCCAGGCGCAGCGGCGCTGGAAGTGGTGCAAGCCTTCCCCGGAAGGGCTGTCAGCACCAACCCCTTCCAGGTTGGGGTGCCGGCGCAGGACGCCTTTCCCTTCAAGACCTGGTCGCGGGTGATGGGGAGGGCGGCACGCACGGCGGCTGCGCTGCCGCTCTCCTATCCCGATCCGCGTGGCGAATTTGCGCTGCGCGCCGAAATCGCGGCATACCTGTGCATGGCGCGCGGCCTCGATTGCACACCCGGGCAGGTGCTGGTCTGCAACGGCTATGCCGGCGCGCTTGGACTGGTTCTGCGCGCGCTGGAGTTGAAAGGCGAACAGGCGTGGATCGAGCAGCCGGGCTACATGGCCACACGCGACGCACTTGCGGCGGCGGGCTTGCAGCTGGTACCCGTCCCCGTCGATCCGGAAGGAATGGATGTCGCGGCTGGCGTGCAAAGGGCGCCACGTGCCAGGTTGGCGGTGGTGACCCCGGGCCAGCAAGCGCCCCTCGGCGTGACCTTGTCGCTGCGCCGGCGCCAGGCCTTGCTGGAATGGGCGGCGCAGGCAGGCGCCTGGATCATCGAGGACGATTACCTGGGCGAATTGCAGCCGCAGGGCCGCGCCGCACCTGCGCTGGCTTCACAGGACCGCAATGGCCGCGTGCTGCACCTTGGCACCTTCAGCAAGACGCTGACGCCATCCCTGCGAGTCGGTTTCCTGGTGGCGCCGCCGGAACTGGCGGACCTGCTGGCGCAAACGGCTTCCACTTGCGGCAGCGCTCCGCCACCGGTTGTGCAACTGGCAGTGGCGGAATTCCTGCATAGCGGCGCCTACCTGCGCCACCTGCGCCATATGAAGCGCCTGTACCAGGAACGCAGGAGCGCACTGGGTGCGGCGCTGGAAAGACTCGGCGCCATCCATGCGCCGGCAGCTCTGGGCGTGCTGCTGCAATTGCCACCGGGTGTCAACGATGTGGAAGTCGCGGCGCGAGCGCGCAGCCTGGGCATGGCGCCATCCGCCTTGTCGGGATGGTATGCCGGGGCACAACCCGCCAGCGGCGGCTTGCTGCTTGGCGTGACCAACGTGCCCGAGGACAAAGCCCCGGGCTATTGCGAGCGCCTGCTGGCGCTCACGCGGGGATAGCGAAAACTCAGGCCTTCGCTTCACCGCCCAGGGCGTCGACCACGTCCTGCAGCAGCTTGGACAGTTCGCCGGTCATCAGCATGAAGTCGCCGTCGAAGCGTTCCTCGTCGTTGCGGGTAACGGCGTCGTTTTCCTTCATCACGTCCAGCGGCTTGACGCTCTTGATGGCCAGCGCTTCGGTCAGCACGAAGCTGATCTTGCTGTCCCAGGTCATGGCCAGGCGGGTGCACTGCTTGCCGGCCGCGATGTGACGGCGTACTTCTTCCGGCTCCAGGGTGTGGCGCACGTAGCGCACAGCTGCCTTGCTCTCGCCGGTGGCGCGCAGTTCGGTGTCCATGTCGACGGTGAAGCCGGCTGGCGCTTCGTCATCCTGCAGCCAGGCGGTCATCACGCCCACCGGGGAACGCTGCACGCGCAGGCTTTCGATCGGCATGCGGTCGACAGCTTTCAGCAGGTGCTTGATGACGTCGTCGGCCTTGGCCGGGCTGGCGGCATCGACCACCAGCCAGCCGTTGACCGGGTCGATCCAGCACCAGGTGTTGCTGCGGATGGTGAAGGCGCGCGGCAGCAGTTCGTCGTGCACGCGTTCCTTGAGTTCCTTCATGGCTTTTTTGCCAGGAGCGAAGCCTTGCTGCTCTTCCATTTCGGCGGCGCGCGCCTTGGCAACCTGGTTGACCACGGTCGATGGCAGCAGCTTTTTCTCGGTGCCCAGCACCATCAGCATCTGCTTGTTGACAACGTGCACCAGGCCGCCGTTTGGACGCGGCTTGTCCCAGCCCTGGCGCATCAGCTCATTGCTGCTGGCAGGCGAGAAGGACTGCGACTGGAGGGCTTCTTCGAGTTGTTCTGGAGTAAATGCCCAAGGGGCAGGCAGGCGGTAAACCTGGAGATTCTTGAACCACATAAACGTTATCGACCTTGATCAGCTTTTTCCACGGGAACGACATTCTACATGGGTCCTCATGGGCAAGTCATGACCTTTGTCTTGTTCCCGTCACGGCCGGGGTCTTGTCCCCGTGCGCCGACCAGGTTGGTGTACTCGCAATACTGCTGATTCCCCCTGCGGTAGCGCTTCATGGTCACGCCGTCGCCCAGGTCGGAAGTCTGTTCCAGCACCCATTCCCGGGTTTGCGCCTTGGCGATCGCCATCCCGAGCTTGGTGTCCGGCAGGATGATTGTTGCAAACTTGTTCAGGCTTTCCTTGCGCAGCTGGCGGTCGACGCCGGCGGCCAGCTTGCGATTTTTCTCCAGCAGCGTCTCCGCCAGTGGCGCCGGCTTGGCAAACGGGTCGTCGTTGACGGTGGCTGGCACGGTAACGGCTTCTGCTACCGGCGCCGCAGTCTCGGAAGCTGCCGGCGCGGTCGCTGTGCTGACCACCGGCGGCGGCGGTGCAGCGCGCCGGACGGTAGCAACCGGCGCCGCCGGTGTGGCCACGGCAGGCGGGCGCTTGGGCAATTCCCTCGGCGCTTGCAGGTAGACCAGTTCCGTTTCGCGCTGGACGCTGGCCTGCCGTACATGGAGCATGCCGCGCCAGCACAGGAAGAGCGCTGCGTGCGCCAGCGCGATGGCGGCCAGCCAGGCCTGGCGCCTGCGAGGCTCGAAGGGCAGGTTCATTTGGGACATTTGACCAGGCGGGCTTTCGAGCCCTTGCGGAAGACATCGTGGCCGCCGGTCCCGATATGGTCGACCTCTTCGCACACCATTTCCCCGCGCAGCATATAGCGCTTGTGCACGATGCCGTTTGCGCCGGCGAAACTCTCCGGCGCGAATGGTTTTGCCGGCGCGGCGCCGGTGATGGAAAACGCCGCTGCCTTGTCCTCGTCCACGACGGTGGCATATTTGTTCAGGCTCTCCTTGCGCAACTGGCGGTCGATGCTGGCGGCCGACTTACGGGTCCTTTCAAGCAAGGATTCGTCGCGCGCCGCCGGTTTGGCAAATGGGTCGGCCGGTTCGCTGGCGAGCGCTGGCAGGGTGATCGACTGCGGCATTGCCTCGGCAGAGGCAGGCGGCGCATCCGGAAGGGCAGCCTGGCTGGGAAGCGGAGGCGGCGCCGGGCGGGTCCGGGCGGCCGCTGCGTGCGGCGCGGTTGGCAGCAAGCGCGGTGGGCGCGGGGGCAATCCGGCAGGACGGGGAGGCAGGCCTTGCGGCAGCTTCAGCAAGATCAGTTCGCCTTCCGGCTGCCCGGCCAATTCCTGCGCCTGCCGCGCGGCAGGGCGCCAGGCCATCAGCACAGCCAGGTGGCCGAAGGCGATAAGCACCAGCCAGGCGCGCCGTGCCGGGCGATGAACAGCGTTGGCTTGCATAGGTGATCCGGGTTTGCAGCCGGACTCAGCTTGCCAGCTCGCGCGGGAAAGGTATCATAAATTAGCAAAAAGATCACCCTGCGCCGGCTGGGCCCTGGCGGCCTCGTCCAGCGTGCAGAGGGCCGACATGCGCACGCCAAGCAGGCGCAGCCGGTCGTCCAGCGGCACGCGGCGCAGGCATTCGCCGGCGGCGCGGCGGATGGCGGCGGCGTCGGCCGTGGGCGAAGGCAGGGTCAGGTCGCGCGTCACCGTGCGGAAGTCGGCATAGCGCAGCTTGATGCCCACCGTGCGGCCGGCGTAGCGCTTGCGCGCCAGGTCGTCGGCCACCTTCTGGCACAGGCGGGTGAAGATTTCGGACAGCTCGGCGCGGTCGCGCTTGACGTGCAGGTCGCGCGAGAAGGTGGTTTCGCGGCTGACGCCTTTCGGCTCGCTGCGCGTGGCCACGGCGCGCTCGTCGCGGCCGTGGGAAATCCGTTGCAGCCATTCGGCGTAGTTGAGGCCGAAATGCTCCTGCAGCAGGGCAGGATCGGCCGCAGCCAACTGGCCGACGGTGTCGATGCCGAGCGCAACCAGCTTTTTCTCCGCCTTGGGGCCGATGCCGTTCACCTTGCGCACCGGCAGCGGCCAGATGCGGGCCGGCACGTCGTCGTAGCCGACCACGGTCAGGCCATTGGGCTTTTCCAGGTCGGAGCAGATCTTGGCCAGCAGCTTGTTGGGCGCCACGCCTATCGAGCACGACAGCCCGGTGGCAGCGCGCACCGCATCCTTGATGCGCTGGGCCAGCTCGCGCGTTTCGCCCTCCACCTCGGTCAGGTCGATATAGATTTCATCGATGCCGCGGTCTTCGATCTGTGGCGCGATGCTGGCCACGGCCGCCTTGAACAGGCGCGAATACTTGCGGTAGGAATCGAAATCCACCGGCAGCAGGATGGCATCCGGCGCCAGGGCAGCCGCCTTCATGGTGCCCATGGCGGAAAAGACGCCAAGCGCCCGCGCTTCATAGGTGGAAGTGGTGATCACGCCGCGCCCCACGTAGTCGCGCAGGCGGGAGAACTCGCGGCTGCCATCCGGCAGCTCGCGCGGCTGGTGGCGCCCGCCGCCGCCGATCACCACCGGCAGGCCGCGCAATTCCGGATAGCGCAGCAGCTCAACGGACGCGTAAAAGGCATCCATGTCGAGGTGGGCAATGCGGCGGGGCCAGTCCATAACAAATAGTCGAGTTCGCTAATGATACTGTAATTATATACAGCATTTTGAGCAAGGTGCCCGGCGGATATACTGCTGGGCATGTACATCCTGCCCCTGCTGTTCGCCCTTGCCGCCACCCCAGCAATTGCAGCCCCTGCCTGCCCAGCAACATTGCATGCCGGCGCCAGCGACCTTGGCCTGGCCTCCTTTCGCGAGGACGACAGGGTTGGCGGGGCCGCTATCGACGTCGTGCGGGAACTGGCGCGCCGCACCAACTGTCCGCTCGATATCAGCTGGTACCCGCGGGCGCGGCTTTGGGCGGAATATGCCGGCGGCCGCATCAACGTAACCGCCAGCTCGGCCCGCAGCGCAGAGCGCGACCGCCTTGGCCAGTTCGTGCCCTTTGTCACCACGCGCTTCGACCTGGTGTTGTCGCACCGCGTGACGGGCAGTTACAAATCGCTGGCCGATTTCGTGGAACATGGCAGCGCGCGCCTGAACCTGGTGCGCGGCATCCTGTACACGCCCGCAGTCGAAGCCCAGGTCGCGCGGCTGCGCGGGCAAAGCCGGGTCGAAGTGGTGAACGACTTTGATATCGCCTTCCGAAAAATAGCCTCGAAACGCGCCGAGGCGACGCTGGCGCCGATGACGATCTATTCGCGCTATCTGCAAAGCGCCGGCCTGCAGGGGCACGTCAGCGTGATGCCGGTCACGGAATCGTTCCCCGTGCTGGCCGGCGCTTATCTCTCTCGCAGCGGCCTCTCCCCGGCCGCGCGCAAGGTGTTTGCCGATGCCTTGCTCGGCATGGTGGCCGACGGCACTGTGGCGCGCATCTACGGCAAATATGTCGGCGAAGCGAATGGCCGCGCGCTGGTGCCGGACCATGGGCGTGGCATCATTTCAGCGTACCAGCAACTTCCCTGACTTTGCTGTGGCATTGAGCGCTGCGCCGCGTTACCATGCCTGTGCGATCATCGAAAAAAAACCACTTTCTGGCGAGGCTTGGCATGAGCTTTTCGAACATGAATATCGGTGTGAAGCTGGCGATCGGTTTTGCGCTGGCCATTGCGATCCAGCTGGCAATGTCGCTGACAGGGATCAGCCGCCTGAGCCACAACTCGACCCTGACCGAGCGCCTGATCAGCGATCGCTACCTGAAGGTGCAGCTGACCAACGAGATGCGCAGCTATTCCAACCGCTCGGCGCAAGCCTTGCGCAATGCCATGCTGGCGCCGGACAAGATCAGCAGCGACGCTTTCCTGGCCAGCATGGCGGAAGCTGATACGGCCGGCGCCGCGGCGGCGCAAAAGCTGCAGAAGATCCTGGTACTGGAAGAGGCCAAGAAACTGTTTGCCGAAGAAACGCAGGCGTTCGAAGCCTTCCGTGCCAAGCGCGATGAGGTGGTCAAGCTGTTCAAGGAAGGCGACCAGGACAGCGCGGTGCAAACGCTGTTCAAGCAGGCCATCCCGCTGCAAAACACCTATTTCGGCAAACTCGATGCCATCCTTGCCCTGCAAAACAAGCTGATGGGGCAAGATAGTGCGGAAGCGACCGAGTCCGCATCGAATGCAACCATGCTGATGATCGGCCTGCTGGTGCTGGCAACCGTGCTGTCGGTGGCGGCAGGCTACCTGATCACCCGTTCCGTGACCGGGCCCTTGCTGCAGGCGGTGGAGGTGGCCGAAACCGTGGCCCACGGCGACCTGACTGCCGACATCGACACCAGCCGCAAGGATGAAACCGGACGCTTGCTGAATGCCTTGCAAGAAATGGTGACCTCGCTGAAGCGCACGGTCGGCTCGGTACGCGCGTCCACCGATACCATCAATACCGCGGCGGCGGAAATCGCGGCGGGCAATCTCGACCTGTCGCGCCGCACCGAGCAGCAGGCTGCCAGCCTGGAGGAAACCGCTTCGTCGATGGAGGAACTGACGTCGACAGTGAAGCAGAACGCGGACAACGCGCGCCAGGCCAACCAGCTTGTGGTGTCCGCCGCCAGCCATGCCAGCGAAGGCGGGCAAGTGGTGGGCGAGGTGGTCGATACCATGGGTGCGATCAAGGCCAGTTCTGCGCGCATGGCGGATATCATCAGCGTGATCGATGGCATTGCGTTCCAGACCAATATCCTGGCGCTGAATGCCGCGGTCGAAGCAGCGCGCGCCGGCGAACAGGGGCGGGGATTCGCGGTGGTGGCGTCGGAAGTACGCAACTTGGCGCAACGCAGCGCAGCAGCGGCCAAGGAAATCAAGGAGCTGATCGACGATTCGATCGCCAAGGTCGATGCGGGCGGCACCCTGGTCGATCGCGCCGGGGCGACCATGCAGCAGATCGTGGCGTCCGTGCAGCAGGTGGCAGACATCATGAACGAGATTACGTCGGCCAGCCAGGAGCAGTCTTCCGGCATCGAACAGGTGAATACGTCCATCGTGGAGATGGATAACGCGACCCAGCAGAACGCAGCGCTGGTGGAGCAGGCGGCTGCCGCCGCACGCAGCATGCAGGAGCAGTCGGAGCGGCTGGTGGAGGCGGTTGCGGTGTTCCGGATGGAAGGATCGGCCGCAGCCTATGCGGCGCCGGCCGCGCGCGAGTCCACTGCGCTTGGCGTGCCAGTGCGGGCCACGGTGCCGGCGCTGAGGCCTGCCCGAGGTTCTGCGGGCAGTGGGGCGGCAAGCAGCGCGGGACGGCGGGCGGCGCCAGTGGCGGCGGCAAGCGACAATGACAGTTCCGGGGCCGGGGACGCCGGGGAAGCTGAAGCGGCGAGCGCTCCAGCCGGTGCAACGCGGGTTGGCGCCGCGCGCGCAGGCGGACGCGCAAGTGCTGCAGCTGCCGCTTCGGCCAGGCCGGCGGCAGCGCCGGCGCGCGCGACGCCGCCGGGCGACGACTGGGAAGAGTTTTAGGCCGGCAGCTTGCGGAACCAGTCCGCCGTCGTTTCGTCGGCGGGGAAGAACGCCTCCATGCGCAACTCGTGCACCGTGACGTCGTGCGGCGTGCCGAGCGTCGTGATGGTGGTGAACAGGTTGAGCTCCACGCCATCCTTGCGCACCGTGAACGGCAGGAAGGGCAGCGCGCGGCGGTCCAGGTTGGCAGTCTTCGACGCCGCACGGATGCCTGGAATCGCCAGCAGCTCCTCCAGCAGCATGGTAGCTTCGCTGCCCGGCCCGTCGCCCATGGCCTCCCGTTGAATCCATTGCAGCAGGTCGACGCTGACATCCTCCCAGTTGACGATGTACTTGCGCAGGCCATTCGGCTCCAGGGTCAGCTTGATCACGTTGGAGGTAGCAGGCGGGCCATCGAGCAGCCACTCGATCATCTTGGCTGCCGGGCCGTTGCTCATGACCAGGTTCCACAAGCGATCCACCACCAGTGCAGGATAGGGCGCCTGCTGTCGCAGCATGAAGTCCAGCGCCTGCTTCACCGCCTTCATTTCGGGATCGGACAGGTTGCGCTCCTGGTAGGCCGGCGCGT
This sequence comes from uncultured Duganella sp., assembly GCA_946482635.1. The sequence continues at coordinate 7,950 of CAMLSG010000069.1, read as the reverse complement.
ATCCGGCTGCCAGCAGCATCACGTTGCGCTCCCGCAGCGGGATGTCGAGGACGATGCCCAGTTTCAGGATCATTTCGCGGCTGGGCTGCGAGCGTCCGCTTTCCAGGAAACTGATATGCCGCTGCGAGATGCCGCTCTCGGCCGACAGCCGCAGCTGGCTGAACCCGCGCTTGCCGCGCCAATAGCGCATCGCCGCTGCGTAGTCGCTGAAATACTGCCCTGGTGCCGCCGCTCCCATATCGCTCCCCTCAAGACCGTACGAAGTCCAGCAAGTCGCTGTTCACTCTTGCCATGTGGGTGAGGAACATACCATGCGGCGCGCCTTCGTACACTTGAAGTTTCGCATTGGGTAACAGTGCGGCGCTCGGCCTGGCGGTCAGCTCGAACGGCGCGCTGGCGTCATTGGTGCCGGCAAGCAGCAGAACCGGCAGCGTAATGTTCGGCAGCTCGGCACGGAAATCTTCGCGCTGCAGCGAACGGTTGCATTCGTACAGAGCCTGCAGCGAGGCTTGCAGCGGCATGGCGCGCAGCCAGTCACGCATGCCTTGCGGCGTATGTTCGGCCACGAACGGCGGCAGGTTTTCATCGATCCATTTCGGCAGGTCCTTCATCAGCTGCTCCTTGCGGAAGTATTCCAGCAGCGCCGGATCGATGCCGTCCGGGTTGTCGGCAGACCTGGCGATGCAAGGCGTCATGGTCCCCAGCAAGGCGACGCGCCTGATGCGGCGCTGCCCGTGGCGGGTCAGGTAGCGCACCACTTCATTGCAGCCCATCGAATGGGCCACCAGGGTGACTTCATCCAGGTCAAGCGCTTCCAGCACGGCAGCCAGGTCGTCGGCCAGTGTGTTGAAGTCATAGCCGCGGCCAGGATCGCTGGAGCGGCCGTGGCCGCGCCGGTCGAAGGCAATCACGCGCATGCCCTGCTCCGCCAGCGCCAGCATCTGGTAGCACCAGGAGTCGGCGCCGAGCGACCAGCCACCGACGAACAGCACCGGCTCGCCATCGCCCCAGTCGCGGTAGAACAGGTTGACGCCGTCGGCAGTACGCACCGTGTTCGGTTCGATCACGCGGGCGCCGGAGGTTTGGTATGCGGTCATGATTGCCTCCCTTGCTTACTGTGCGAAGTAGTCGATAAAGCCGGTGACGCTGGCCAGGCGGCCGTCGGCTGCGATGAGCGCGAAGTCGGTGCCTTTGGCCACCGGTTCGCTGCCAGGCGCGCCCAGCGTCCACGAGAAGCGCAGCACGTCGTTATGGCTGTCCGGAGTGCCGGCCAGTTCGAAGCGGTGGCCCGGGAAGTGCTCCTGCGCGCCGGCGATCAGCGCATCGATCGAGGCATGGCCGGCACCCCGCATCAAGGGATCCTTGTAGGCGGCTTCCGGAGTGAAAGTTGCAGCTACGCGGGCACGGCGCTCCTCGGTGTTGCGTTCGTTCCAGGCTGCCAGGTATTTTTCGACGATTTGCATGGTGTTTCTCCTTTCTGTGGTTGATGAAGCCATTGTCAACAAAACCACGCCATGCGACGATTACCTCCCAGGTAATCAAACAGGAATCCATGTGACGCTCCACCACCGATTTGCCCTCATTTCCCTGCTGGCCGCCTGCGCCGTTGCGCAAGCCGACTGCCCAACGACACTGCCGCTGAAAGGCGTGCTCAATGTCGACAACTGCTATCCGATGCGCGAGGATTGCGTGCCGGCCGCCGATGCCTTGTACCAGTACGCCGAAGCCGTACCGGACGGCGGAGATGAGGGGATGACCATCGCCCTCCAAGGCAGCCCCTGGCACCTGTATGGCCCCGATTCGCGCATCATGACGATCGACACCCTGGCAGGGATCCTGCGGCAGGAAGGCAATAAGAAAAAGAAGCTGCGCCATGTCGTGCTGATGTCTTCGTGGAGCGGGACCGCGCCCGACAAGCATCACCAGCCTCTGGCCCAGCAACTGTCCAACAAGCTCGGCGACGTCAAGGTAAGCGGTGCCGACGGCTTCCTGTGGTACAGCAAGGATGGCAAGCTCACCACCACACAGCAAGCTTTTACAGCATTCGTGAAGGGCCCTTATGCCGTCAAAAAAGGGGAACCGGTCATGGCAGCGCTGGTTGCAGGCTGGCCGGCGCAGTTTGAAGAAACGTTTGCCAAGCAGGGCGACGCCGACGGCCTGCTGCGTGCCGGCGTCGGCCACGAAGCGTTCAGCCTTTGCCCCGAGCGCGCCTGGAAGGCCTTTGATGCCGCCGCAGCCCTGGGCAATCCGATCGCCGCCTATAACGCGGCCGTCCTGAGGCTCGAGCGAGGCGCGCGCGGGGACCGGGAGGCAGCGCAGGACCTGCTCAGGAAGGCTGTGGCAGCCGGCGACCAGCAGGCCGCTGCCCTGCTTGACCAAACAACATTGCAACGCAAAGGGAAGCCGTGAGAGGATTAGCCTTCCCGGATAGCAGAAATGAAAAAACAGGAGTTCCAGTTGAAATCGATTTTATTTGTGGCCGGCCTGGCCATCAGCACCGCTGCCGCTGTGGCGACTGCCGCTCCGGCAGCGTCGGCCTCGGCGAAGGCATCCAAGCCCGCTGCATCAGCTGCGGCCACGGCTCCCGTGGCGGTGCAGACGCGCGACGTGCCGGTCAACGACTTCATGCAGGGCCGGCTGCCCTTCGTGATTCCGCTGAATGTGCCGGTGCCGGTGGAATACGAGCAGTCCAAGGTCAAGAAGATCGGCTACTCGTACTGGATGCGCCCGGCCGATGCGGCCACGGCGACCGCCGCCGCCCTGCCGAACCGCAACGGCTATTTCTACGGGTCGACCGCGACCAACGTCACGTACGACGCGCAGCATCACGTGTTTTACGGCATCGACGACCCGGGTTCGCTGAACAAGCTGCGCGGCGCCGCGACCAATATCCAGGTCAAGCAGTTCAAGGAGGGCAGGAACCCTGCGGTGATGATCTCCATGATCAGCGGCACCACCGGCCAGCCGGCCTACTTCATGTACATGGCGACCGGCAAGAAGAACGAAACCTTCTTCCTTTCCTTCCGCGCGCCGGATGGCCGTCCCGATATCGGCGACGCGGTGTGGGCCAAGCTGGCGGCCAACATCAAATAAGCAGGATCGCCCGGAAGTCGTTTACGTTCGTGCGCGTGGGGCCCGTGACGACCAGGTCCCCCAGCGCGGAGAAGAAGCTGTAGCCGTCGTTGTTGTCCAGCAGGGCGCCGGCATCCAGGCCCAGGGCGGCGGCGCGCTGCAGCGTATCCGGTCCCAGCACGGCGCCGGCATTGTCTTCGGTGCCGTCAATGCCGTCCGTATCGCAGGCGATGGCATGCACGCCCGGCGCTCCCTGCAGCGCAACGGCCAGCGCCAGCAGGTACTCGGCATTGCGGCCACCGCGTCCCGTGCCGCGCACGGTGACGCTGGTTTCCCCACCTGACAGGATGACGCACGGCGGCCGCAAGGGGCTGCCGTGGTCAATCACGCTTTGCGCCAGCGCCGCATGCGACACGGCCACCGTGCGGGCCTCGCCTTCCAGCCGGTCGCTCAGCACCAGCGGGCGCAGGCCTTCGGCACGGGCCATGTCTGCCGCCGCCTGCAAGGCGTGCCTGGCGGAGGCGATCACGGCCACGCTGTTGCGCGCCAGGCGCGGGTCGCCGGGTTTGGGCGTTTCCTGGGCAGGATCTTCCAGCACGGCGCGCACGGAAGGCGCGAGCTTGATGCCGTACTGTTGCAGGATGCGTAGCGCATCCTGCGCCGTCGATGGATCGGCCAGGGTCGGTCCGCTCGCTACTACCGCCGGATCGTCGCCCGGCACGTCCGACAGCACCAGGGTTACCACGCGCGCCTCACCGCAAGCCAGCGCCAGCCGGCCGCCCTTGATGGCCGACAGGTGCTTGCGCACGATATTGATGTCGCCGATCGGCGCGCCGCTGCGCAGCAAGGCCTTGTTGATGTCGCGCTTGTGCTCCAGCGTGATGCCGGGAGCAGGCAGCGACATCAGCGCCGAGCCGCCGCCGGACATCAGGCACAGCACCATATCGTCCGGCCCCAGGCCGCGCACGGCGGCCAGCATGCGGTGCGCAGCAGCCTGGCTGGCGTCGTCCGGCACCGGATGGCCCGCCTCGATTACTTCCACCTGCCTGGTCGGCGCACCATGGCCGTAGCGCGTCACGACCACGCCGCTCAGGGGGGCTTGCCAGTGCCGCTCAACGCCCTGCGCCATGCGTGCGGAAGCTTTTCCGGCGCCGATGATGACGGTGCGGCCCTTCGGCGGCGGCGGCAAGTGGGCGGCGATGGTTTCCAGCGGGTCGGCCGCGCGCAAGGCGGCGTTGAATAATCCGGACAGCAGCTCCCGGCCAGTCTTCACAGCATTTCTCCTTTGCGGCCAACGCACAGCAGCACCAGCGCGCCGCCCGCCGCCAGGCTGGCCGCGATCAGCAGCATGCCGTTCGCCGTGCTGTGGGTGGCATCCTTGATCGCACCAACCAGATAAGGGCTGGCGAAACCGGCCAGGTTGCCGAGCGAATTGATCATGGCAATGCCCGCCGCTGCAGCGGAACCGCCCAGCATTGCTGTCGGTATGCTCCAGAATACCGGGAAGGTGCTGAGGATGCCAGCTGTCGCCACGCTCAAGGCCGCCAGCGCCAGCACCGGGTTGTTCGCATAATGCGTCGATGCCATCAGCGCCGCAGCGCCGATGAAGGCGGCCAGCGCAACGTGCCAGCGCCGTTCGCCAGTGCGGTCGGAATGGCGCGCAACCAGGATCATCGCCAGCGCAGCGATGCCATATGGGATGGCAGTCAGCAGGCCGATGTCGAGCACGTCCTGCACGCCGCTGTTGCGAATCAGCTGCGGCAGCCAGAAGCCGACGCCGTACAGTCCCATCACGAGCAGGAAGTACACCAGCGCCAGTATCCATACCCGGCTGCTGCCAAACACATGGCGCAGGCCCCACTGTGCGCGCGGTGCGCCGTCGCGTGCCAGTTCGTGTTTCAGCAGCGCCTTTTCCTCGTCGTCCAGCCAGTTCGCATCGTCGATCCCATCATCCAGCAGCGCCAGCGTCAGCACCCCCAGCGCCACTGCCGGCAAGCCTTCCAGCAGGAACAGCCACTGCCAGCCGGCCAGCCCGCCACGGCCGGCGAAGTGCGACATGATCCATCCCGACAGTGGCCCGCCCACCACGCCGGCTACGGCGACGCCGCTCATGAAAATCGCAACGATACGGGCGCGCCGCTGCGCCGGGTACCAGTATGTCAGGTACATGATCACGCCGGGGAAGAAGCCCGCTTCCGCCACGCCGAGCAGGAAGCGCATCACATAAAAGCTGAACGGGCTGGTGGTGAACAGCATGGCCGCCGACAGCAGGCCCCAGCTGGCCATGATGCGGGCGATCCAGCGCCGCGCGCCGACGCGCAGCATCAGCAGGTTGGAGGGCACTTCGCACAGGAAGTAGCCGACAAAGAAAATGCCGGCGCCCAGCCCGTACACTGTGTCGGAAAACTGCAAATCCACCTGCATCTGCAGCTTGGCAAAACCGACGTTGACCCGGTCCAGGTATGCCACCACGTAGCACAGGAACAGGAAGGGCAGCAGGCGCCAGCTGACGCGTGCATACAGCTTTTCGGTAGTGATCATTCTTGTTGTATTTCCAACTATGGCACCCTAGAATCATTGCACATATTTCCCCAGGGAGCCGAAGAAGTGAGCAAATGCCTTATTACCAGCCTGTTGCTGCCCCTGCTGGCTGCACCGGCCTTGGCTGCGGACCTGCCGCAGCCGCCTGTCGCCGAAAAGACGCAGTGGATGGAAACCCGCCACGGCGAACAAGTGACCGACGATTACCGCTGGCTGCAGGACAAGAGCAATCCTGCCGTCATTGAATACCTGAACGCGGAAAATAGCTATACCGCGGCCATGACCGAAAGTATCAAGCCGTTCGCCGACACACTGTACAAGGAATTCAAGGACCGCACGCAGCCGGTCGACCTGTCGGTGCCGGCACGCCGCGGCAATTACTACTATTACACCCGCATCGAAGCGGACAAGCAGTACCAGCTCAATTGCCGCCGCAAGGCTGCGGCGGACGGCAGCTACGATGCCGCCGCCCCGGAAGAAATCATGCTGGACCAGAACGCCATGGCCGAAGGCCTGAAGTTCTTCGCGCTGGGCATGGTGCTGCCTAGCCCGGACGGCAAGCTGCTGGCCTACACGACCGACAACAACGGCTTCCGCCAGTACGAGCTGCACGTGAAGGACCTCAGCACCGGCAAGGTGCTGTCGACCACCATGCCGCGCACCACCACCATCGCCTGGGCGGCCGACAACAAGACCCTGTTCGTGGTGCAGGAAGACCCGACCACCAAGCGCTCCGACCGCCTGTTCCGCCTTACGCTGGATGGCCAACCGGAGCAGGTGTTCCACGAACCGGTCGAGCAGTTCGCCCTGCAGGTTTTCTCCGGCTCCGACAACAAGCATGTCTTCCTGCTGTCCGGCGCAACCGATACCACCGAAGTCTTCATGCTGCCGGCCGACCAGCCAAAGGGCAGCTTCAAATCGGTGCTGGGCCGCAGCAAGGGCCATCGCTACTACGTGATGGGCCATCGCGACGGCAAGCTGTACATCCGCACCAACAAGGACGCCAAGAACTTCCGCCTGGTAACCGCGCCCGTGTCCAACCCGAAGAAGTGGACCGAGATCGTCCCGCATGACAAGGACACCCTGCTGCAAGGCGCGACCGTGTTCAAGGGCTTCCTGGCCGTGCAGGAAAAGTCGCAGGCGCTGGGCCGCACCCGCATCTACGACTTCACCAGCAAGAAGTGGCTGACGGTGAAGTTCGACGACGAGGTGTATGTGTCGATGCCGTCCACCAACCTGGAATACGGCCTGACCAAGTACCGCATCAGCTACCAATCGCCGCTGTCGCCGCCTTCGACCATCGACGTCGACATGAAGACCGGCGAGCGCACCGTGCTGAAAAAGCAGGAAGTGGCGGGGGGCTTCGATTTCAGCCAGTACGAAACCAAACGCCTGTGGGCCACTGCACGCGATGGCGTGAAAGTGCCGCTGTGGGTGGCGTACAAGAAGGGCGTAAAGCTGGATGGATCGGCACCATTGGTGCTGTACTCCTACGGTTCTTACGGCATCCCGCAGGAAGCGACGTTCTCGCTGATTCGACTGAGCATGCTGGAACGTGGCGTGGTCTACGCGGCTGCGCACATCCGCGGCGGCAACGACCTGGGCGAGAAATGGCATGACGACGGCATGCTGATGAAGAAGATGAATACCTTCAATGACTTCATCGACAGCGCCGAATACCTGGTCAAGGAAAAGTGGACCTCGCGCGACCGCCTGGCGATCCAGGGCGGCAGCGCCGGCGGCCTGCTGATGGGGGCCGTGGTGAACATGCGTCCGGACCTGTTCAAGGCAGTGCACGCGGCCGTGCCGTTCGTGGACGTGATGAACACCATGATGGACGCCAGCCTGCCGCTGACCACAGGCGAATACCTGGAGTGGGGCAATCCGAACGAGAAAGCGGCTTACGACTACATGCGCAGCTATTCCCCGTATGACAACATCTTGTTGAAAGATTATCCGGCCATGCTGGTCACCACCGGCCTGAATGACAGCCAGGTGATGTACTGGGAGCCGGCCAAGTACGTGGCCAAACTGCGCCGCAACAAGACCGACAGCAATCCGCTGCTGCTGAAGGTGAACATGGGGGCGGGCCATGGCGGCTCGTCCGGGCGCTATAACGCCCTGGGCGAGAAAGCTTTCGAGATGGCCTGGCTGCTATCGCAAATCGGGGTTTCCAAATAATTTTTGAGGTTTTTTGGAAAAAGGCTTGCGCTGGTTTCAAAATCCATCCTATAATGCGGCCTCTTCTGAACGTTGTGACAAACGTTCGACAGTGAAGGCAGGGGCGTTTAGCTCAGTTGGTAGAGCGGATCCCTTACAAGGATTAGGTCGGGAGTT